>JABDEC010000001.1 GCA_013287265.1 Candidatus Babelota bacterium
TGCTAATGTAGACTTTCCACTAGCTGATGGTCCATCGATTGTAATAATCATAAATTTCTAATATATTTTAATTACATTTATTAAACGATATGTAGATCCCTCGACTTCGCTGCCAACTACGCAACCTGTTCTTCAAAGCTCAAAGAGCGAAGGAAGAACTTCGACGGCCAGGCGAGACGGTTTTTAATTATTTTTCAAACCTGCTACATCCAAACCAATTAATTCAGTATTTATTTTACCATTCCAATGATTTTCAACAACTTCTGCAGCAACATCAAAATGTTCTGCATCTTGTATTAAAAATTTATCAAATAAATCAGGGCGGTTAAAAAATATTAATGGTTTAATTACACCGTCTGAAAAAATATGACATTTTACATGTGCATCTCTCATCAGTTGAGGTTTTTGAACCTGCACAACATTTTTAATATAAAAAGATGGTTTATGGTTTTGATGACCAAATGGTTCGAGAAATTCTAAATCTGAAATAAATTTTCCATTCAAATCAGAAAGTTGTATTTGTGCATCCAGTGTAATTTTTTTCTTTAAATCAAAATCAGTAACTTTGAAATTAACTAATTCTTCTAATTTACTCTTCAAGCTAGACAAATTATCGACTGATAAAGAAAGTCCTGCAGCTTGTGAATGTCCGCCAAATTTTTCAATTAAATCTTTGCATTCATTTAATGCATCAAAAATATTGAATGCCGAAATTGATCTGCATGAACCTTTTGCAATTCCATCTTTAGTTAAATGAAATAATAATGTCGGTCTTTGAAATTCTGCAACTAATCTTGATGCAACAAGTCCGATAACTCCACTTGGCCATTTATCACTTGCTGCTAAAATAATTTTTTCTTTTTCTAGATTGATCCTATTAGATTTAATTTCAGCAATAACATCTAAAAAAATTGATTTTTCAATATCTTTGCGTGCTTGATTCAATTCAAAAAGAACTTTACCGATATGTTCAATTTCTTTTTCATCAGAACCTATAAGAAATTTTACGCCGTCACGTGGATCCTGTAATCTTCCTAACGCATTAATTTGTGGTGCAATGCTGAATCCTATATCAGAAGCTGAAATTTTTGGCTTAGAAATTTTTCCATTTAATTTTAAAAATTTTAAAGAAATACTTTCAAATTTATTAATATGATTTAATCCTTGCCTTACCCAGAACCTATTTTCTCCGGTTAATGGCACAACATCCGCAACAGTTCCAAGCAAAAGCAATTCATAAACTTTTGAAGGCAAAGGTTTTTTTAATTTTTCGTATAATAATGAAATAAATTTATAAGTTACTCCAACTCCTGCTAGATATTTGTAAGGATAATTACAATCATCCTGATTTGGGTCCACAACTGCAAAGGCATCAGGAATTTTATTATGTGGTCTATGATGATCTGTAATAATTAAATCGATTAAATGTTCTTTAGCTTTTTTTGCAGGCTCAAATGCAGTAATTCCATTATCAACCGTAATAATCACTTTATAATTATTACTAGCAGCACGTTCTACAATTTTTTCAGAAATTCCATAACCATCACGCTTGCGATTTGGCAAAAAAAAGTTAACTTTTGCGCCAATTGTTGGTAAACATAACATCATCATTGCAGATGAAGTAATGCCATCAACATCGTAATCACCAAAAACTAAAATTTTTTCCTGATCTTTGATTGCTTTAATTACCCTCTCAACGGCTTTATCAAGATCTTTCATTAAAGTGGGATGAGTTACATCTTTTTCAAATGAACTAAACAAATATGAATTAATTTGCTCTTTAGTTGAAAATCCGCGTGAAACTAAAAATTGGCAAATTGGTAAAGATAAATTATAAGATTTAGCAATTTCCAAAACAGTTTGTTGATCATGTTCTGGCAACAACCATAAATATTTTTCACCTTGGATTGTATTCATAAATAATTATCGACTGATCCTTCGATATGTTTTGCATTAGCAAAACACTCGGGACGAACGAATTTGGTTAATATGGTGGCGAATAAGGTTTATCAATTTTTGTTCTATACAATGTTTTTAAAATTGCTTCGCCAAACTCCTGAGCATTATTTGGCCCTGCTGCAGTTATAATATTTCTATCAACCACAACACTTTCAGCAATATATTTTGCGCCACAATCTTTTAAAATTCCTTTTAATTGATTGTCCTCATCCCAACCTGTCACACGATATCCTTCAAGAACATCTGCATTTGCTAAAATCCGGGTTGAGATACAAATTGCGCCATAAATTTTGTTCGGTTCTCTATCAATTTCATGAATTATTCTATAAGTTCTTTGGTTATCAAGATGTTCCATTGTGCCAGAACCGCCAATTATAAAAATACCATCAAAATCTTCAGCTTTTACATCTTCTAAAATTAAATCTACTTTTACAGATGAACCATCAGAAGAAATTGCATTTCCTGATTTATCACGCGCATCACTTGCTGTCAAAACTTTAATATCCTCATCTTGCAAAATTTGTCTTGGTATTGCATATTCAATCGGTTGAAAACCTTTGCTTGCAATAATTAATAGAACTTTCTTCATCTTTTCTCCAATTTTAAAAATTTATTTCTTTTTTAATGTCGGAAATAAAATCACATCTTTAATTGATGTTGTATCAGTCAATAGCATTACAAGACGATCAATCCCAATTCCAACTCCGGCCGTTGGTGGTAAAGCATATTCAAGCGCTAAAACATAATCAGCATCATAAAAATGAGCTTCAACATCGCCAGATTCTTTTGCCTCAGCTTGCGCTCTAAATCTTTCAGCTTGATCAAATGGATCATTCAACTCATTAAACCCGTTACTAATTTCAATTCCACCAATATAAAGTTCAAAACGTGCTGCAATGTTTGGGTTTTGTGGATCACGTTTTGCAAGCGGAGAAATCTCGATCGGGAAATCTGTTACAAATGTTGGATTAATTAATTTTGATTCTACAAAATGCTCAAACAATGAATAAATTTTTTCTGCGATTGACGCATTTTTTTTATCAAATTTTACATTTAATTTTTTTAAAGTTTTATCAATATTTTTTTCTGCAATATCATCTTCAGCTAAACTTGCATATTTTAAAACTGAATTTTTAATACTAATTCTTTCAAACGATTTTTCAAAATCAATCGTATTTGTGCCAAATTTTAATTTTAAATTATTACAAGTTTCATTAATTGTTTTTTTCAACATTTGTTCAACAAAATCCATTGCAAAATTATAATCTTTATATGCCATGTAAAATTCAAGCATTGTAAATTCAGGATTGTGCCTTGTTGAAATTCCTTCATTTCTGAAATTTCTGTTAATCTCAAAAACTTTTTCAAATCCGCCAGCTACCAATCTTTTTAAATACAACTCCGGAGCAATTCTTAAATAAAAATCACTGTCTAATGCATTATGATGTGTAATGAAAGGTCTTGCAGCAGCACCACCAGGAATTGGTTGCAACATTGGAGTTTCAACTTCAATAAAACCTTGATTTTCCAAATAACTTCTTATTGAAGAAATTATTTTAGAACGATTTTTAAATTTTTCTCTTGATTGTTCATTTACAATTAAATCCAGATAACGTTGACGGTATCTAACTTCAACATCTTCAAGACCATGGAATTTATCAGCTAAAGGATGCAAACATTTACTTAGAAGTTCAAAACTTTCAACTTTTAAAGTAACTTCTCCAGCTTTAGTTTTAAAGACTGTTCCTTTGATCCAAAGAATATCGCCGATATCAATAAATTTTTTTAAAAACTCAAATTTTTGATCACCTAAAATATCTTGCTTAAAATAGACCTGAATTTTTCCAAATTCATCTTGAATATTTGCAAAAGCCGTTTTTCCATGCCAACGAATTGACATCATTCTTCCGGCAATTATATATTCTTTACCTTCAAGTGAATCTATATATTCTTTTAATATTTGTTCGGTATTGTTTTCAATTTCTTTTGATTGTGGCCAAGGTTCAATTCCTAGCGCACGCATTTCATCAACTTTTTTTACTCTAATTTGATGTTCTTCTGAAGGGTGATAAGTTTCTGTATGAACTTTTAAATTATTTTCTTCCATTTTAAGCCTTAAATTTAGTTTTTTAATAATTATAAACTAAATTTTAATATTGCAAAACTATTGATTTTATCGATACTTTTACTTTATATTTATATTAAATGGAGATTATATGAAGAAATTCAAAATTATTGGTTTATTACTATTTATTACCTTTTCAGTTAATTCGCAAAATACACCTGAGATTCATTTTGTAAATAATACACCCTTAAAAAATTTATATATAAAATGGAATAATGGAGATGAAGCAAAATTAGAGGAAACAATTAAATTACCTGAAAATGCCAATACTTTTCAAATTATTTGCGATCCCATGAGAGATTGCAATACTCCGTCATCATATTCAATGTTTGAACCCACAAAATCAAATACTGAGGTAATTCAGCCAGAAAAAATTTATTTTATCAATTGCCAAACATTTAATTGCCAATGTGTTGGTGATGCATGCAGACAAGAAATATTTATAAGTGGTAAATCAATGAATGATTCCCTAAGAATGGGTAGAATGTTACCTACATTTTAAAATTTTCTTCAATTTGTTCCCAATTGACGACATTCCACCATGCATTAATATAATCCACTCTTTTATTTGTATATTTTAAATAATATGCATGTTCCCAAACGTCTAATCCAAAAATAGGTTTTTTATGTTCTGAAAGCGGATTATCCTGATTCGGCATTGAAATTATTTCCAAATCTCCAGACTTATTAAAAACAAGCCATGCCCAACCACTTCCAAATACTTTTTTTGCTGCAATGTTAAATTGTTCCCTGAATTTTTCAAAGCTTTCAAATCTTTTATTTATTGCTTCACCAATTTTTCCTTTAGGAGAGCCACCACCATTTTTTTTCATAATCTTCCAGAACATTGAATGATTATAATGTCCACCCGCATTATTTTTTATTGCATTTTTTAAATCTGTATTTGAAATTTGATTCAAATCTTTTAATAAATCCTGTAAACTTTTTTTTTGCAATTCAATTTGATTTTCTAAAGCTGTATTTAAATTATCTACATACGCCTTATGATGTCCATTATGATGAATTTCCATTGTTAATGTATCAATAAAAGGTTCAAGTGCATCAGCAGAATAAGGCAATGGAGGTAAAGAATATTTATATTTCACAATAATCTCCTTAATTTAATAAATAAATCTGATCACCTTTTTTAGATAATTGTAACTGCTCTCTTGCAACTTTTTCAGAATTAAATGGATCTAAATTCCATTCACTTATTTTTTTTTCTAAATCTATTATTTCAGATTCAAGAATTTTAATTTCATTTTTCAAATTTAAATTATCTTTTTTTAAAAAAGATAATGAATATATTCCGTTGGAACCACAAATATAAGTTAATGAAAATATTAAAATTTCAAGACCAAATAAAAATTTAAAAATAAATTTTTTTATATTTTTTTTCATATCTACTCCCAAATCAAATATTCATTATAACTTTAAATTTAAAATTTAAAATTATCTAAAATCAGTTGACATGAAAGAAATACTTTCATTGTGTAG
Source organism: Candidatus Babelota bacterium (assembly GCA_013287265.1). Taxonomy (GTDB): domain Bacteria; phylum Babelota; class Babeliae; order Babelales; family JABDEC01; genus JABDEC01. The sequence continues at coordinate 5,582 of JABDEC010000001.1, forward strand.
AAATTAATCACACAAATCTTTGATCTTAAAAATAAAAACTAAAAAATTATCTTTTGACGAATTGGAATTTACGACGCGCAGCTTTTTGACCGTATTTTTTACGTTCTTTAACTCTTGAATCTACAGTTAAAAGATTATGTTGACGCAAAATAGGTTTAAGATTTTCATACATGCTTACTAATGCTCGGGAAAAACCTAATTTAACAGCATCAGCCTGAGCAATTTTTCCGCCACCTACTATATTTACTTCAGCATCATACTTTGATGATTCTTCGCAAACTCTAAAAGGCTTAGATGCTTCTAGACGAGATAATTCAGTATTGAAATATTTTTCATAAGGAATTCCGTTAATTAACATAACCCCTTTACCACGGCGTAACCAAACTCTAGCAATTGCACTTTTACGACGACCTGTACCATAAGAAACAGGTGTTTGATTTGAACTTTGTTTTTTGGTTTCTTTAGTTACTTTAGCCATTTAGTAAAATTCCTTAAAAAATATTATTAAAATGATATTTATTATTCTAACTAATCAATAAAAATTGTCAAAATAAGAAGATTTTTTTGATTAAAATCAATTTTCCCTTTTAAAAGCTGGCCTGCCAACCCCTTCGATACGCACTCACGTGCTACTCAGGATAAACTCCGCCTTGCCTGTCCGCCATAGCTTATAGCGTCGGCGGAGCGAAGGTTGGAGCCGATGATCGGAGTCGAACCGACGGCCTACTGATTACGAATCAGTTGCTCTACCAACTGAGCTACATCGGCATTTTTAAATCATACCAATGGAGCTTCTAATGCTTCTTGGCAAGGTAAGCATCTTTGAGCATTAGGATAATATTTTAATCTTTTTTCAGAAATAGGCTGCCCGCAATCAACACAGATTCCATAAGTTCCATCTTCAATAGCCTTTAAAGCTTGAAGAATCATGTTATACTCTTCCTGTTCAGTATTTTGATATGATCCTCTTATAGCTTCCATTGTAGAGGATAAAGCTTGATCGCCCAAATCCTGAACTTGATCATCGGAAACTTTTTCCTGAGATAAGGAAATTAAAGTTTCTTCTAATTCATTTTTTCTCTTTAAAAGTTTTTCTTTAATTTCTTCTAAATATTTTTTTCTGTCACTCACTTTTTTCCCTTTTGCTTTTAAAAAATGATTTCAATAAATTCAATGAATTTTGCACACAAATATTTTCACGTATGAGCATAGGGGTTTTATATATCTCAAATGTATTATATTTGTCAAGGCTGAAACCAAAAATTTTCGATTTTACTGCAAAAACTACTTTACTTATTCTTGTTAATAAAATTAAATTCATGCACATTGCACAAGGTTCTAAAGTTACGTAAATTGTGCAATTATTTAATCTCCAATCATTCATTTTTTTACATGCTTTTTCAATCGCTAAAATCTCTGCGTGAGCAGCTTGACATTTTCTTTGTTCTGTTAAATTATGAGCTTCGCTTAAAATTGTTTTTCCATCTGGAGCAACTACAATAGCGCCTATAGGGATTTCATCTCTTTTGAAGCTTTTTTCAGCCTGTAAAAGTGCTTTTTCCATGAAGAAAATATCTAAATCTTCCCTGATTTTCAATCGAAATCATCATCCTTTCGTATTTGTAAAGGATAATAGATTTATTAAATATTACAAGAGTTACTAAATTTTTTATTTAAATTAAAAAAATTGTCTAGTTTGATTAAAATAAAAGTATGTTAGCGCTATTTAATATCTTCAGCCATACATTCACAAAAATATTTTGTTTCCACTCCGGTTTTATTTGAAGAAACTTTAGAATTTAGTATGCAATTTCTTCCCGAATCTCTTAAACATAATTCTTTACATAAATTACTGGAAATTTGATCATTAAATGTAAATATAATTTTTTCAGGACATTGACCTTGAATTTCCAAAAACAAAATTGAAAAAACAGAAAAAAATATTAACTTTTTCATTTATATACCCCCTTATTTATTAAATAAAATTATGGAAATTTAATTATTGCATCCACAAGCGGGACCATATCCACAAGCTGGTGATCTAAGTATCCAATTTCCATACCAGCCACCCCGACCTCGACAAACTAGCGGACAATGACGTCTTGCATGTTCATGATCTTGAATAATACCCGCACAACGATCACGCGATAGCAAATTTCAACTTATTAAACTTAAAATAGATAAGATCAAAACTTTCTTCATAATTTCCTCCTTTAATTTAAATAATACCAAGACCAGATCAATAAAAACAAGTGTTGGTTTTTACAAAATAAACAAAGGTCCAAATTGCCAAATTTATTGATTTGATTATACTTCAATAATAAGTAGTAATGATTCAAAAATTAAAGCTTAAATAAGCTTTTTCAAAGGAAACAATGGTAGACGACAAAAAAAAATCTAATCTCGAATATGGTGCTGAATCCATTCGTGTAATGGAAGGTCTTGAGGCTGTAAGAAAAAGACCTGCAATGTATATTGGTTCTACAGGACCACAAGGCTTACATCACTTAGTTTATGAAGTTGTTGACAACTCTGTTGACGAAGCTTTAGCAGGTTATTGTACAAAAATCAATGTAATTTTGCATTCAGATGGCTCATGTTCAGTTGAAGATAATGGTCGCGGTATACCTACAGATATTCATCCCACAAAAAATGTTTCCGCTGCCGAGGTAGTTTTAACTGTACTTCATGCCGGAGGTAAATTCGATAAAGGCGCATATAAATATTCAGGCGGCTTGCATGGTGTTGGAGTATCCGTTGTTAACGCCTTATCCGAATGGTTAAAATTAGAAATTTTCAGAGATGGAAAAATTCATTATCAAGAATACAGACGCGGCATTCCACAAGCTCCTTTAAAAGTTACCGGAAAAACTGAAAAACGTGGAACTTTAGTCTGGTTTAAACCGGATCCAGAAATTTTTACAGAAACAACTAAATTCAGCTTTGAAATTTTATCAGCAAGATTAAGAGAATTAGCGTTTTTAAATAAAGGTCTTGATATATCAATTTCTGATGAAATATCAGGCAAAAAAAATGATTTCTTATTTGCAGGTGGAATTGTTTCATTTGTTGAACATATTAATTCTAAAAAGACACCAATATTTCCTGAAATAATTCATTTTCAAAAAGAAGATGAAAAATATGTTCTTGAAATTGCATTGCAATATAATGATGGTTTTGGGGAACAACTATTTTCATTTATAAATAATATCAATACAACTGAAGGCGGAACGCACGTTGCGGGATTTAAATCAGCTTTAACTAAAGAATGTAATAAAAGAGCACAAGCCTTGGGAATGATAAAAAATGGAGAAGAAGGCTTTTCAAGCGAAGATGTTCGTGAAGGGCTCGTTGCAGTTATCAATATGAAAGTTCCAGAACCTCAATTTGAAGGTCAAACAAAAACCAAATTAGGAAATAGTGAAGTTAAAGGAATAGTTGATTCCTGGACCTTTTCATTTTTGGATTCATATTTTGAAGAAAATCCTGCAATTGCAAAAAAAATATTATTAAAAGCAGAACTTGCAAGAGAAGCTCGCGAAGCAGCAAGAAAAGCTCGTGATATTGCACGTAGAAAAACAATTTTAGAATCAACAGTTTTACCAGGAAAACTTGCAGATTGTTCAGATGAAAACCCTGAAATGACTGAATTATTTATAGTTGAGGGTGATTCTGCAGGCGGATCAGCAAAACAAGCAAGAGATAGACATACTCAGGCAATTTTGCCTTTAAAAGGTAAAATTTTAAATGTCGAAAAAGCACGTCTTGATAAAATGCTTTCTAATAATGAAATAAAGGCAATGATTGCAGCAATCGGTTCCGGTATTGGACAGGAATGCGATGCAACAAAAGCACGATATCACAAAATTGTGCTTATGACAGATGCTGATGTTGATGGATCACATATAAGAACATTGTTATTAACATTATTTTTCAGATATATGACTCCAATAATTGAAAATGGATATTTATATATCGCACAGCCACCCTTGTATAAAGCAAAACTCGGTAAAAAAGAACAATATTTAAAAGATGATAAATCGTTAAAACAATTTTTATTTGATTGGGCAAGTGAAAATATTTCATTAATAATTAATAATAAAGAAGTTAGTGAAAATAATTGGAAAAATTTACTTAATGATTTACAAGAATATGAAGAAAGTTTAAATGATGTCGCTTTAAGAAAATTTAAAGTGCATCCTGAAAATGCGCATAAACTTTTAGAATTCTTAAAAGATAATCCTTGGAAAGATTCTCAGGGTATGAAATCATTAATTGAAAATCTGCAGAAATATTTTAAGAGATTTACAATTAGTTTAAAACAAGACATTGAAATTGAACCAAATCCAAAATTTATTACTTTCAAAGTTTTAACAAAAGAATGGGAAGTACCTACTGAATTTTTCACATCAAATGATTTAAATATTCTAATTAAAAATCTGGAAAAATTATCTTTGATTCAAGACAATGAAGCTATGATAAAAATTAAAGATAAAGAACGAAAAATCAACGTAAAAGGCGCAATGAGCTTAATTCATGCAATTGAAATTATTAGTAAACCATATATGTCTATTCAACGCTACAAAGGTCTTGGCGAAATGAACCCTGAACAGCTTTGGGAAACTTCAATGGATAAAAGTTCCAGATCTTTACTTAAAGTAAAAATTGAAGATGCAATTGAAGCTGATAGATGGTTTACAACTTTGATGGGCGACGATATTGCAGGAAGAAAGCAATTTATTGAAGAAAATGGCCAATTTGTTAAAAATCTAGATATTTAAAGTTTATTCAAATAATTGCACAGTATATAATTCTTATCTTTTTATCTAATTTCTATTAGAAATAAACTCTTGTTTTCTCCTTTTACAATTTGCTAAACTAAAAATAGATTAATAGAAAAAAAAGGGAAAAGAAGATGAGATTTTTTAGCGTTATATTTTTAATTATCATTTATTCAAATTTGTTGATAGCAGATGCTGAATTTGATCGAAGATGCAATATTGCATGTCAAAATTCAGGCTATCAGAGCGGTCGAAAAAACACAAAATCATCATATTCGCATTGTTTATGCAAAGAAGGAAATAATGAAATTCTATTGAATTTAAAATCCCGCATGCAAATATGTAAAACAAATGATGAATGTCGCCCGAATCTAACATGTAAATTACCAGCTCCACACCATGATGATAAAAGATGTCTTGAGTAAAAATCCAAAAAGGAAAAAATGAAGAAATTATCATTTATTATTTTAATATTTTTCACTTTAAACAAGATTAAAGCTGTTGAATTTTGGTGCAATTGTAAATTTAAAAAACCAGATGTTGTAGTTGAAGATACAGATTATGAATGTTCAGAAAAAATAAAAGTATATAATCCGGACCCTGAATTGCATTATATGGGAGAAGCTTGCAATAACTTTTGTAAAAAGTTAATAAATGAAAAAATAGTACCTAGCAAAGAATTATCTTACATAACAGCAGGCTTTAAACAATTTAATGAATGTATTAAAAAGGAAGAAAAATGAAGAAATTAATTTTAATTTTATTTTTAATCTTTTTTAATAAATCATTTTCCATGGTTGTAAGATGTGGCTGCAATAAAGGTTGTGATCAAATTATTTCTGGTTTTGTGCAGGAAAAAATTTGTTATAAAGCTTGTCAGAATTTTGGCGGCTGGAATGGAAAATGGGCAAGATCATATGTAAAAGATAGTAAGCCAAATTGTGAAGGTATTGGTTGTTAAAATTATTCAACTGTTTCACTTATAAGCTGAGCTGATCCATTACAATCTAAACCCGGTACGTTTGTAAGTAAATTCCCTTTTTCTCTAAGTGAGATAATTTGATCATCCGCTCCAGTATAACATTTATAAACTTGTTTTATTTTTTTTCCATCCTGAATTTTTCTCAAATTTACTGTTTTTATTTGTCCGAAACTTTCAGCGTTTATTAAAAATAAAAAAACAAATAATATTTTTTTCATTTATTATCCTTCTCTAAAAAATGGCCAAATAAAGAATTTACTTGAAATAGTTTCAGTTTGGCACATATTTTCACTCATACATCCATAATTTTTAGGCTGTCCATCTTTCGCAAATTGAGATCTAACATTGTCAACACAACAAATTAACCCTAAATCATTACAATTTTGTCCATTCACATCACATTTCAAATGTCTAGGTTCTGATTGCATTTCAGATTCAAAGTAGCAACTTTTTGAATTTAAACTGAAAAGTAAAATTAGCATTAGACAGATTTTTTTCATATGTTTTACCATGTTTCCCCGTTCGTCCTGAGCCTGTCAAAGGATACGAACATATTTTTATTTTTTGCTCGTATGGTTCAACTAGCTCACCACAAGCGTAATAATCAAAATCATTATAAAATAATCAAATTCAACAAATCAATAATATAATTATTAAATAACTGAAATATATTGTCTTATTATATTTTTTTTAATAAACTGATAGTATTATGATTAACAAAATTCTAAACTTCATCCTGAAAAATAATTTAATACCTCAAAATTCAAAAATTTTGGTCGGACTTTCTGGCGGACCAGATTCGGTTTTCCTTTTGCATATTCTGAAAAATCTTCAGAATAAATTAAAAATTGATATTATAGCAGCGCATTTGGATCACGAATGGCGTACAAATTCATATTTAGATATCGAATTGTGTAAAAAAATAACTGACGAATTAAGAATTCCATTCATTTGTGCAAAAGCATCTCAATTAAATCTGAATTTAAAAAAAACGGGTTCAAAAGAAGAAGTTGGCAGAATTATGCGCAGAAAATTTTTTGAACAGATTGCAAAAGAACAAGATGCAAATAAAATTGCTTTGGCACATCATTTAAATGATCAACAAGAAACATTTTTAATCAGATTAATTCGCGGAACAACTTTAAGTGGATTAACGGGAATAAATTCTTTAGATGGAATTTATATTCGTCCCCTTCTAGAAATTAAAAAAGAAGAAATTTTAAATTATCTCAAAGAAAATAAAATTCCATATTTAATTGATCCAAGTAATATCTCAGACGAATTTTTGAGAAATAGAATCCGCAAAGTGATTCCTTCTTTGCAAGAATGTGACAAAAGATTTGATGATAATTTTTTACGAACATTAAATAAATTGAGAGAGACAGAAGATTTTCTAGAAAAAATTATTGAAGAAAAATTTAATGAAATTTCTATAAAAAAAGAAGAAAATCATGAACTAAACTTAAAGCAACTCTTTAACTTTGACCAATTTTTACAATATAAAATTATTATTTTATGGATTATTAAATCAGATATTAAATTTGAATTAACTGAATCTTTTTTAAATGAAATTTTAAGATTTTTAAAACAACCTGGAAGCGCAGAGCATAAAATTCATCATGAATGGAAGATTCAAAAGAAAAAGGGAATTGCAAAGATTGCAAAATTTTAAATCCTAATATAAAATCGCCACTCTTTTTCAACAGCTTTGCTAATTCCAATTCTTACGCTTTTTTCAATTTTAAAAGCTTTTAATTCCGGATTATTGATAAGATAAAGTGGACCTTTTTTTGTCAAATCAATTCCGTAAAGCTCTTTTGAAATTTTTAAAGCTTGAGTAAGTTTTCCAGGTCCATCGGATATTTTTTTAATATCTTTCGTTTTCCTATTTTTTTGCATTATTTCAATGCCTTTTAAAGGTTTTATCGCCCTGATTAAAACCCCTCCACAAATATCATTTTCTTTTCGCGAAACTACATTCATGCAAAAATGATTTCCGTAAATAAAATAAATGTAACAATGTCCAACAGGGCCAAACATAGCCTTTGTTCTCTCAGTTTTGCCATTAAATGCGTGGCATGCAGGGTCATTTGAAGTGTACGCTTCAGTTTCGGTAATTATTCCGGATAAAATCTGTCCATCAATTTCTCTTACCAGAATTTTACCCAACAATTCCTGGGCAACAAGGAGTGTATCTCTTTGATAAAATTCTCTTTTTATTATTTCCATACCTAAAACAATTTATTAATCTTCATTTGTAATTTAATATCAAATATAACACAAATTTCCTTTCTTTTCAGCATCCAGACTTTGTAGTATTATAATGTAACTTTTCTTAATAAAGGGTGCCAATGGAATCACGGTTGAATAAAAATCGCATTCTCTTCTGGATAATTCTCTTTTTTTTAACTTTATTCCTGCATTTTTTATTATTGTTACTCCTATTTCTAAAATTTGGCGAAGATGATTTTACTAAGCCAAATTTTGTACAATTTATAAATGAAGAATCTTTATCGCAAAATCAAAAAGGTCAACTACAAACTCCATTAAATGTTCCTATGATTGATACGCAAGATTTAGTACCTGAAGAAGTTGCCGCTATGAAAGCAAAAAAAACTAATTTGGGTATGCCAATTGCTGACATTGAAAAAGATGATGTGCCTGAAATTTTGGAAATGCACGAAGATGCACAAAAAGAAGAAAGTGAAAAATCACTGGTGGATACATCTACAATGCTACCCACTGCCCAACCAGTTCTTGAAAGCTCACAGAGCAAAGCAGAAGAGCTTTTAAAACCAGACCCCTCTACTTCGCTCGTGACGAATGCAGCTTATGAACAAAAAGTTGAACATCCATTGGATGAATTTAAACAGAAAGAATTAGATAAAAATCTTCAAAGGAAGAAAGAAGAAATTGCACAAACCACAACTGAAACTTTAAAACAAGGAATCAAGGGCAAGCAAAAAAAGGGGATAATGAATAAATTATTCGCAGATAAAAGAAAAAAAATTGTTCCAGGAATTGCAAGTTTTATCGGACCAGAAGGTGAAGATTTAATAAATAGACCAGGTGATGAAAATTTAAAACCCACGGAAGAAGATTTTAAAAAAGCAAGTTACATTAATAAAGTAACTTATTTAATCCAAAGCGCGTGGAAAATAAAACAAAGCAAATTTCCATCTAGTTTTATGAATTCTACCATGGGTGTTTCAATCACAATTGATAAGTCAGGCAAAATTTTAAATTTAGAAAAAACAAAATCAACCGGATATAAAAATCTTGATGATTTAATGATGGAAACTATTGAATTTGCTGCGCCCTTTCCACCAATTCCAAAACATCTAAAACAGGATATTTTTATTTACAATCCAATGATTTATATTTACATGCAATATAATGACCCGACAGGAAAATCTCATTTATTTTAATTTTTCTGCTAAATTATTAAAAAATTAAATCCCGGAGTTTTAATGGCAAAAATTGTAATTTTAGGCGCAGGATTAACAGGAATTTCAACTGCATATCATCTTGAAAAAAATGGTTTTTTTGATTACAAAATCTTTGAAAAAGAAAATGAATCAGGCGGCCTTTGCAGATCAATTCACCAGGATGGTTTTACTTTTGATTATACTGGACACCTTTTGCACATTAATGATGAATATTTCAGCAAATTAATTTTTGATATTGTCGGAAAAGAAAATTTAAATGAAATTCACCGCCGATCATATGTTTTTTCCCAGGAAACCTACACGCATTATCCATTTCAAATAAATCTTTTTGGCCTTCCAGCTGAAACAATTACAGAATGCATAGAAGGTTTTTTAACAAAACCAAAAACAAAAAAACAGGCAAAATCATTTTATCAATGGGCAATAAATAATTTTGGAATTGGCTTTGCAAAATACTTTTTTATGCCATTTCAAACTAAAATTTTAGATTATGATATAAAACAAATTTCAGCCTCATGGACAGGAAGATTTGTGCCACAAACTTCTTTAAAACAAATTATTCAAGGAGCAATAAAAGAACCATCAATTTCTAGTGTAGGCTATAATTCGCAATTTTTTTACCCTAAAACAGGCGGAATTAATTTTTGGGTATCAAAATTAGCCAAAATGATAAAAAATCAAATAAACGTAAATTTTGCAGCAAATTCAATAGATTTAAAAAATAAGATAGTTCATTTTGAAAACGGCCATGAAGAAAAATTTGATAAATTAATAAATACAATTCCTTTAGACATTGCATTAAATAAGATAATTGATAAGGAAAGCACCGGATTTAAACATGCTTCAAAGAAATTAGTTTGCAACTCGGTTGTGAATTTTAATTTAGGAATTTCAAAACCTGATTTATCCGATAAACATTGGATTTATTTCCCGGAAACTAAATTTCCATTTTATAGAATGGGTTTTTCTCATAATTTCTCAAAAAATTCTGCACCTGAAAATCACAGTTCATTATATGGCGAATTTTCTTATATAAACAAATCTAGAGAACAAATTAATGAAACTTTAAAAAACTCAATTGAAATAACTAAAAAATTGTTAAAAATTGACGATAAAGAAATTGTTACACAAAAAATAATAAATATTCCACATGCTTATGTTATTTACAATTTCTGGCGAGAAAAGAATTTGGCAAAATTATTGTTTGAGTTGGAACAAAATTCAATTTATTGCGCAGGAAGATATGGCGAATGGAAATATTCAAGCATGCAGGAAGCTGTTCTTGATGGCAAAAAAATAGTCGAAAAATTGATTTTAGAAAAGCCAATTATTCCGGCTAAGAAAATTAAAGAAATTAGAATTTCAAGAAAGGAAAAGCAAAAAGAATATTAACATGTCGGTAACATGCCTTCTATTCTTCTACATTCAGTTGGACAGTAAATAGGTCTTTCATTCCGCAATCTCAATAGTCTTTCTTCTTCAGTTTCTTTTGAAATTTTTAAATCATAAACAGTTGGTTTTGCATATCCAGAAATTATATTTATTAAAGATGGTGACAATAATTGATCTAACAATGATAAGTGTTGTTCTTCATTCTTTAATTCTTCTTGAGTTTTTTGTTCTGCTTTTGCAATTGTAAATATGAGATTCTCTAAATCATAATCTGAAGTTTTAAAACATAATGCATTAGGATTTTTAGTTACTTTTATTGATTTTTTAGATTGTTGTGACGATTTTTGCGCGCAAAATTCACCAATGTCCCAGCGATGAAAATCAATATACTGATTATTAGCTAAATGATATACTGAAGCGCTTGACAGATACCCAAATTCAAAAAGCTTTCTAAATTCATTGGACTGTTCAGATATTAACTTTTTATTGCGTTCATATGCTTCTATTTGTACACTCGAAAAAAATAATACATCAATATCTTCACCCGTCTCATTTTTTATAAGATATGCTTTTAAATTGAAATTTAATAAAACTGATGACAAAATTAATAAATTTTTTAATATATTCTTCATAATTTGTCCATTTATAATCCACTCAATGCTAATGCATAATTAACTAACTCTGTAGCATCTAATTCACTTTTAATTTGACTGTAAATTAATCCCATTACCTTCCTTAGAAATTTTGGCGTATCCCCATAATATTTGATATCAAAGGCCATTTTTTGCGTATATTCATCCATTTTATTTTCTATTTCTTCAAATTTGCTTTTAAAGGACCTTCTTAAAGGCATATAATTTCTGTCTTGGTCGGGAATTTGAAGCCAACTAATCATTACGATTATATCATCTAAAAGTAATTTCTTATTTTTTAAATCCATTTTTTTAAATTCATCGCTTTCAATATTATTAAATATTTTAGATTGTTCTATTAGCTGACTTTCGGTTCCAATGATCATTTTAATATTAATTAACATTAATATTGATGACAAAATTAATAAATTTTTTAATATATTCTTCATAACTTCTCCTTTTTGAATCAAACTCTAATTTATTTTAGCATAGCAAATAAGATTATTAAATTTCAATAATTTCAGTTTGAATTAATAAAATATGATGAATTTTTATAGAAATTTGCCTGTTTTAATCACTGGTGGAGCGGGTTTTATCGGTTCTCATTTAGCTGAAAATTTGGCTAATTTAGGCGCAAAAGTTACAATTTTGGATAATTTATCGTCAGGCAATGTTCAAAACCTTAAAAAGTTAAAGCGAAAAGTTAACTTTATTAATGGCGATATCAGGAATTTTGATAATTGTTTACAAGCGACAAAAGACATAAAAATTGTTTTTCACGCAGCAGCTTTAGTTTCTGTTCCTGAATCAATGCAAAATCCTCAACTTTGCCATGAAATAAATATAAATGGAACATTTAACTTATTAGAATCTGCAAGAATAAATAATGTTGAAAAATTCATTTTTTCATCATCCTCAGCAGTTTATGGAAATAAAGAAGGAATTATTTTAGAAAATGATTCATGCAACCCTGCTTCAATTTATGGTCTGTCAAAATTAATTGGCGAGCTTTATTGCAAAAAATATTTTGAATGTTTTGGCCTAAAAACAATTTCTTTAAGATATTTTAATGTTTATGGCGCAAGGCAAAACCCGAATGGCGAATATGCAGGAGTTTATGCAAAATTTATGCATTGCATAAAAAATAATAAACAAATAACAATTTATGGCGATGGTTTGCAAACGCGTGATTTTATTTCTGTTGACCAAGTCGTAAAAGCAAATTTATCTTTTGCAATGCTGAATGGGGAATTAAATGGTCAGGCAATAAATATCGCTTCAGGAAAAAGTATTACTTTAATTGAACTTTTCGAGAAGTTAAAAGCAGAATTTCAAAATTATAAACAGGAAATTCAATTTAAACCTGCAAGAATTGGGGATATTAGGCATTCGCAAGCAGATTGTAGTAAATTTAAGAGACTAATTTTAAAAGAAATTTAATTTTTTGTCTTTTTATACATTTTTCTATTCAATTATTTTTATCAATTATTTTTTTATGCACTACTCGTGCAGAGGAAAGGCCTATGCGGCCAGCAGACAAGGGCCCTGGAAAAATATTTTTTATCCCTACGCGGGATGAGCGGCAAAGGACCTTCTCATCAAGGTCCTTTGCAATCCTGGATGCCATGGGCCTTTGGCCCCTTGGAACCCTTGCGCCTGATTCGCTACCATTCACCTTACTTAACAAATCATAGTTTAATTTTCGATCAACCTACGGCTCAGATGCGAATATGGCGCGAGTGTACTTAACTTTAATATATTTTTTGATTATAAAATTACTCATTCGCGCTCTTAATTTTGTGTTTGAGCCGAAGAGTGATAGAAAAGAAAATATTAAAAATTAAAGAATTACTGATTATAAAGAAAATTGAAAAAAGGCTCGTGGCCAAAATTCGAGCGCAAGGGTTCCAAGGGCGAAGCCATTGGTATTGGGGATCGACAAGGGGTTATAATACCAAACCCCTTGTCCTCTGCACGAGCAGTGCATAAAAAAATTAAATATAAATAAAAGATGCAAACCCCTTGTCCGCTGCCGCGTAGGAATTCCTTTGCCGCTATCCCGCGTAGGGATAAATTAAATTATTCTTGCTTTCTACCCCTTTTTTGTATTACAATTAGCATATATTGATAGAAAATAACGGATTTAAGGAGTTTTTATGAAATTCAAATTTTTGTCTTTAATTTTAATTTTTATGGTTTTTAATTTTAATTTTTTAGAATCATTTATTTTAAAAAATAACACTAAAGTTGAAATATCAGGTTATTATACCAAACATATTTCAGGAACTCCTCGATATGACGTTGTAAGATTTGCACTAAAACCTGCTGGCGAAAATGATAGTGAAGTTGAAATAACTTTAAGTCGAAGTGATGGAATTGGAATTTGGCCTAAAAATCCAAAAAATATTAAATCATTTAGTTCTCAAAATAAATACACAAAAGATCAATTAAATAAAAAAGATTTAGTGATTTCATTTGTTCAAAAAGATGACGGCAGTATTGAAATAATTGCAAATAAAACTCCTGAAGATATAAAAAAAGAAGAAGGAAAAAAAGACTAATTTAAAGAAATGGATGTTATGAAAATTAAATATTTTGCATTTTTAAGTTTAATAATTTTTAAATTCAATTTTATCGAATCATTTATTTTACATAATACACTTCAAGTTCCTGTGGAAATTAGTATTTCTAGAATAATAGGTGATCAAACTATAACATTAAGTAAACCGCTTGCATTACCTGCAAACGCTGCAATTAAAATAAATACGCAAAATATTCAATATTTCAGATATTTAAATATAGAAGTTAAATTTTTGGATAACCTTAAAATTAATTTTTTAACAAATGATTATTCAAAACAACAATTAGCTTCAGATGATTTAACATTAAAAATAATTCAAAACGGTCCAATGTCGATTAAAATTGTTGATAGTAGTAAAGAAATTCAAGAAGAACCTAAAGTACAACAAGAAAAAGCCACACAATTTATAGTAGCAAATCAAACAAATGAAAATTATTTTGTTGAAATTGGATTTAAAAATAACCAGTTAATAATTCCATTAGGCGGTTTTGAATTACCAACAAACAATTATGTCTCTATTTATGAAATATTAAATAAATCGAAAATTTTTCCACGCCCGAACGATATTGATGAAAAATCAATGAAACGAGAATATTTGCCTACAATTTCAATTGATATTTTTAAAAATGAAAAAGATTTTAAAGCTCATGAAAAACCATTAACCTCAGTACAAATTCGGGGCGAAAAATATTATTCAGATGCATTTTATTCAATTATTTCTTCAAATAATGAAATAAAAATTGTCGAAAATTCAAATTTAAGGGAACACATTAAATAATTAAAGAAATGGGAAGGTTATATGAAAATTAAATATTTATTAATAATTTTTTTTATATTTATTAATTCAATTAATGCATTTTATATTAAAAACAAAACAAATTATCTTGTTAAATTTAAATTGGAACGTATGACATTAGGACAAGAAGAAATTGAAGTAATTAAAGAAAAAGATATTTTTCCTGGCAATATTGCAGAAATTATAATTCCAGAACAAAAGGAAAATGAATTCTATAGATTTAGTTTTTACGTACCTGAATTAAATAACTTTAAGATTCCCGCTAACGAAACACTCAAGACAGAAAAAGATTCTAAAATTTCAATTATTGATAAGTTATTAGAACTTCAAAAAGAAATAAGTAAGGCCGAAACTGGCTTATTTGATCCTCTGATAAAATTAATTGTTCAATTTGCAGCGAAAAATCCCGTTGAATTAATTCAGGATGATTATTCAATAAGCATAAAGTAAATTTATTATTTAATATAAAAAAATTACTTTAATCGTTTAAAAAATCCCTTTTTTTATGCTATTATAACTGTAAATATCGTCATTTTATTCGAATTTAATTAATATGGCACAACAAAAAAAAGATTATTACGAAGTATTAGGCGTTTCAAAAACTGCTTCACAGGATGAAATAAAATCAGCTTATCGCAAACTTGCTATGAAATATCATCCTGATAGAAATCCCGGAAATAAAGAAGCTGAGGAAAAATTTAAAGAAGCTGCGCAAGCTTATGAAATTCTTTCTGATCTTGAAAAGCGCAAAAAATATGATCAATTTGGCCATGCTGCTGAACAAGGTTTTGCCGGTGGGCCAGAAATGAATATGGATGATATTTTTGCTAATTTTGGCGATATTTTTGAATCAATGTTTGGCGCCGGTTTTACAGGCCAAAAAAGAGGTAGAACAACGGGACCAACCGCTCAACGCGGTCATGATCGACATAAAGAAATTACAATTACTTTAAAAGAAGCATTTGAAGGAACTAAAAAAGAAGTAAGTTATAGCAGAATGTTTCCATGCGAAACCTGCAAAGGTCATGCAACAGCTCCTGGAACAAAAGCCGAAAGCTGTAAGCAATGTCATGGAACTGGACAGGTTACTTATAAACAAGGCTTTTTCATGTATTCACAAACTTGTAATGTTTGTGGCGGCCAAGGTTTTGTAGTTCCTCATCCGTGTCCAACTTGTCATGGTCAATCACGCAAACAAAAATTAGATAAATTTACCGTTACAATTCCTGCCGGAATTTTTGATACGGCAGAATTAAGAGTAGCTGAAAAAGGTGATGCCGGGGTATTTGGAGGTCCTTCAGGTGATTTATATTTGAAAATAAAAGTTATTCCTGATAAAAGATTTAAAAGAATCGGTGATGATATTGAATGTACGGTTTTATTAACTTATCCACAATTGGTATTTGGCAGCCAGATTGAAATAGAAAATATAGATGGATCAAAAGAATTAATCAAAATTCCAAAAGGTTGTCCGTCGGGTGAGAATTTAATTATTGCTGGCAAAGGATTTCCAATGTTAAGATCTAAAACTAGAGGAAATCTTGTAATAATAACGAAATGTTATGTTCCTAAAAAATTATCAAATGAAGCTAAAGAAACGTTAAAGAAATTTTCGGAACAGGTTCCTGTTGATTTTGAAGAAAATTCAGGCTCAATTATCGGATTTTTCAAGAAATTTTTGGGGTAAAATTTTTAACTTCGTTTTTCTTGTGCTCTTACATTCTTTTTTGATTTAAAATAAAGATAAGTAAAATAACCAGCGCATAGAGCAAATGAGATTACAGTAGAATAAAGGTTAACGTTACTATTTTCTGCACATTGAACCATTTCAGAAATATCGCCACCTTTAAGCCAACAATAATAATCTGCCATAGTTCCAGTTTGCGGCTTTGCTAAGAAAACAAAAGAGAGACTTAAAATTAATTTTAGAAATAATTTTTTCATAAATAATTCCTTTTTTTAACCCTGTTCCAACACTTTTACCTTGCTTCCTGCCGGCCCCTTTTCAACAAAAAAATGTACAGGAAATTGGTCTTTCATTGAATTTAAATGAGATACAATAATTATTTTAGCAAAATCATTTTGTATCTTATAAATAGATTCCATTATATTTGAAAGACCTTCTTCGTCCTGTGAACCAAAACCTTCATCAATAATAAGTGTTTGCAAAGATGTTCCTGCGCGCCGCGCTAATAGTTTTGAAATAGCAATTCGCAGAGCAAAATCTATTCTGAAAGCTTCTCCTCCTGAAAACATTTCATAAGGTCTTATGCCTGCACCATCAGAAATTTTAATATCTAAAGTTTCTTTTGTACCACCCTTTTTTAAATCCCGCAAAGATTCTATTAAAATTTGAGACTGATTATCAGTTAATCTTGAAAGTAAATCATTGCATTCATTTTCAATTTCCGGAATTGCATCTTCAATTAACAATGCCTGAATTCCATCTTTGCTTAATGCGATTGAAATTGCCTTAAAATCTTCAATAGATTCATCAATTTCTGAAATTAATTTTTTTTGATTTTTATGTTGTTCAGCCAATTGTTCAATTTTTAATTTACGGCTTTCAAAACTACCTTTTTGCTGAAATAAATTCTCTTTCTTTTTTATTAATTCATTCATTGAATGTAAAAGTTTTTGTTCTTTATCATCTAATTCTTGTTCTTCATTTTTTAAAAATGAAAAATCCAATGATTTTTGATCTAATTTTTTCAGATTAAGCTTAATTTTTTTAATCGATTCAAAAAATTGATAGATTTCATTCTTGATTTTATCTCTTTCTTGGATGAATTCACTCTTATTTTCAAAAATTGCAAAATTTTGTTCAATATCTTTTAATTTTTCATTGGCTTTTTTATGTTCTTCAGGATCATATAAAATATCATTTAATTTAACTTCTAATTCCTTTAAAATAGATGAAATTTTATCATATTCAGGATCATCAATTAAATTTTTATTTTGAATTTCAAGAAGCTGACCATTTTTTTCAGAAATTAGTTCAGTTGAATCTTGTAAATTTTTTATTAATTCATTTTTATTTAAATTCAAAGATTTCATTTGAAAATTTATTTTTTCCTGATTTTTCTTTGAATCTATTAATTTAATCTGATTTAATTTATTGTTTTCAATAACTTTTTTTAAATTATCAATTTCCTGATGTTGAACCAATAAAATTTCTTTTAATTTCTGTATTATTTTAGAAATTCTTTTTAATCTGTGATTTAAAAATTTTTCCTGTTTTGTAAATTGTGATTTTAAAAACTTTTTTCTTGAAGCAGATAAATTTTGTTCACATAAAGGACAGCTGGGATTTTGTTCATCTACCGACAATTTTTGTTTTTGCTGCAAAGTTATTAATTCAGACTTTAAAAGGTTCCCTTTGGCTATTAATTGTTGGTAAAAATTTTTGCGTTTTTCAAATTGTTTTTCAATTTTTTCAAAATAATTTTCATCTAATTTCTTGATATTTATTTCAAATGATTCAATTTCTTTCTTTATATCTTCAGCTTCTTTTAAACATTCAATGATATTCTTATCGATTAATTTAATTTTTTCATTCAAATTTAAATTGTTGGCATTGATTCGTTCAATTTCAATTTTTTTTTCTTGAATTAACAAATTTTTTTGATTATTCAAAATATTAAATAATTTTTGTTCGTGTTCTTTTTGCTTTAGATAAAGCTCTTTTAATTCAAGTTTTTTTTCAAATTTAGATTGAAATTCTGAAATTATTTCAATTAAATTTAATTTTTTCTCTTTTAGAACTTTTTCTTCAGGAAAATTAATTAATTTAAGATGAAAATTTTTCCATTTTGAATAAAGTGAAAGTAATAGTTCAACTTTTTTATCTTTTTCCTCTTTTAAATTCTTTAATTGCAATTCAATCAATTGAAATTCATTTAATTTATTTAAAAAATTTTTTTTCTTAATTTCCAGTTCATTTTTTTCATTAACAAAGGCAACTTCCAAATCAGAAATGTTCTTTATTTCCGAATTAATTAATATTAAGTTACTTAATATTTCATCACTGGTGGAAAATTCCTTTTCAATGTGTTCCTGTACTTTTAAAATTCCATCTTTTTCAATTAACTGTTGTCTGACTTTTTCAAAAGCCGACTTTCTTAAATTTTCATATTTGTTTAATCCCAAAATATTGGCCAAAATCTCTTTTCTGTCTTTTGGAGATTTTTTTGAAAATTCATTAGAGCTTCCCTGTCGCAAAAAAGCTGAATTGCAAAATGAATCATAATTTAAATTAATCATTGATTCAATTTTATCTTGTGTTGCTCTAATTGTTTTATCAGTTAAAGCAATCAATTTTTCATTATGTTCAAACATTCCAAATTCTAAAAGGGCATAAGGTTTGCCATAAGCAAATGTAAATTCTCTGCGCACACGATATTTACTTTTATTTACTTCAAAATCAAAAATAACAATCATATGTCTTTGACCAAGGCGCAATAAACCATGATCAGCCTTGCCGGTCCCAGTTGTTTTGCGGGCTTCTCCCCAAATTGCCCAAGTCATTGCATCAAGAAGTGAAGATTTTCCGTGACCATTTTTGCCTGAAAGACAAATTAAATTATATGGTTGAAAATCTATTTCCTGCAATTCTGAACCATAACTTAAAAAATTTTTGATTTGTAATTTGAGAGGAATCATTAAAATAAGAGATTAATCAAAAAATAAATTATTTACTGCAAAATAATATCAGTAAAAAATTATTCATTCAATTAAACAACTATTTTTGGCAAGATTAATTCAGTAATTTGTTTTTCATCTGGAAAATTTTTATCTTTATGCGGACCACTTATGTCTTTAATGGTAAGTTGATATAAAATCATATAAAAATAACGAATAACTTTTACTTTAAATAATTTATTTAAATAGAAATCTTTTGATTCTTTGCCAATTTTTTCAATTTGTTCATAAATTTTATCTTTTAAAATTTTTACAATATTTCCTAGTTTATACTGTGGTTTAATTCTCAAATTTTTAATTGTTTCATTTAATAAATCAAGAATTTTATTATAATATTTATAAATCAACATTCCGCTAGCTCTTATCTGTTTTAATTTTTCAATTTCATTTTTAAAAATAACAATTTGCTCTAGATAATCATCTAATTCAAGTTTTAATTTCAATATTTCCCGGTTTATATCCTGACTTATTAATCCTTGCTCATCAAAAATTTTTTTCTTTTGAAGTTCTTTGGCTTCAATTTTTTTTGCGTGTTGATGAGCTTTTCTAATATTTGAATTGGCTCTATTTCTTAATTCTTCAATATTTTCTTCAGCAATATCAATTTGATTATTAAGCTGTTTGATAGTTATTACTAAATCCAAACTTGCAATTGAATAATAAATGAAATGAAAAAAGTGATTTTTTTCTTCATTAGATTTTAAATTTATACTTTTATAAAAATCATTTGCTAATGCTGTTATTTTAGTTTTAATATTAGATGGCAACTCTAAGCTGTAAAGCTGATGTATAAATAAAACATTTAATAAAAGTATAATTTTTTTCATTTATAACCCTTTTTTGCTAATTATTACTAATTGTAATTAGTTTATTCTATAAAAGTCAATATTTTGTTAGCTTTTTTAAAAATTAGTTAAATTACAAAGATTTTTATATATCCTAAAATAAGATTATTTAATTTTTAGAAAGAATAACCAATGCCAAAAGCTTTTTTTAAGAAATATGATTTGCGAGGTCAGGTTGGAAAAGATTTCCAAATAAACGATATTTATGGAATTTCAAGGTCAATTGCCCATTATTTTAACCAAAAAGATCCTAATATTAAAAATATAGCTTTGGCGATGGATGCAAGAATCCATTCTAAAGATATTAAAGATCAGGTTTCTAATGCATTTTTAGATAGCGGCTTTGATGTAACATTTCTAGGAATATGTCCGACTCCAACTTTAAATTTTGCGTGTAATACATTAAATTTAGATGCCGGAATTATGGTTACTGCATCTCACAACCCTAAAGAAGACAATGGATTAAAAATTATATTTCACAAAGAATCAGTTTGGGACGAAAATCTCCAAGAAATATATCAACTTTATAAGCAAAACTCATATATAAAATCCACAAAAAGAGGAAACTATAAAGAATATGACATAATCAAAGATTATGTGGATTTTCTTGCTGATCATTTTAAAGACCTTAAAGATTTTAACATAAATTCAATTATTGATTGTGGCAATGGAACTGCAGGAACTGTATTACCACAATTATTTGAAAAACTAAATTTTCAAAATACAAAATTACTTTTTGAAGAAATTGATGGAACTTTCCCAAATCACGAGCCTGACCCAACAGTTGAAAAAAATTTAGAAATATTAAAGAAAAATTTATTATCAAACGAATTTGAATTTGGAACAGGATTAGATGGTGACTGTGACAGATTTGCAGTTATGTCTAAAGCTGGTAATTTAATTGAAGGTGATAAAATAATTGCAATTTTTAGTCAATTTTTATCAAAAAAAGATAAAAATAATTTAGTTGTTGTTGATATTAAATGCTCAAATGCACTCACAGAATTGCTGGAAAAATTTAATTTAAAAACAATTATGACACCGACGGGATTTGCTTATATCAAAGATGGTATGAAAAAAAATAACGGGATTTTTGGTGGAGAATTAAGTGGACATTACTGTTTTAAAGATAGGTATTTTGGTTTTGATGATGGAATTTATTCAATGTTAAGATTTTATGAAATCATGAAAAAATCAGGCAAAAAACTAGAATATTTTTTAGAACAATTTCCAAAAAGATGTAGCTCTAGAGAAATAAGAATTAAATGTGATGATAAAGAAAATATAATAAATTCCGCGAAAAAATTTTTTGCAACAAAATCAAAAATTGAAATAAATGATATTGATGGAATAAGAATTCAGACAAAACGTGGTTGGGGGATTTTACGCGCTTCAAACACGCAGGATTTATTAAGTTTGCGTTTTGAAGGAAATACAAAAGAAGATTTATTAAAAATAAAAAAAGATTTTTTTGATGCAATTCTGCCATTTTTTGATGAAAAATTATTAAAAGAACAATTTGATATGAATTAGTAGGAAATATTTTGATTTCAAAAATTGGACTTCATATAAGATTAACTTCCACGCTAACAGAGGTAATTGAGAAAGCATTGCGTCTTAATGTTCCATTTTTTCAAACATTTTTTATTTATCCATCCGGAAAATACATTAAATTTGAAAAAAATGACGTTTTTGAATTTTTACGAGTAAGAAATAAATATTTCCAAAATTTATATCTTCATGGATCTTATTGGATAAATCTTTGTAATCCTAACATACCAGCATACAAAGTTTTAAAAAAAGAAATCCTCATGGCGAAAAAATTAGAATTTACCCATTTAGTTTTGCATCCGGGAGCCGCAACGGGTTGTAAAGATAAAACAGAAGGAATTGAATTTTTAGCAAAAGCACTTAACAGGATATGTAAAGAGGAACAGGATATAAAAATTATTTTAGAAAATACGGCTCATGCCAATTCTTCAATTGGTGGCGATATAAATGATTTTAAAATTCTTATGAATTATTTAAAATATCCAGAAAAAATTTTATATTGTATTGACTCTGCGCATGCATATTCATGGGGTTACGATTTATCTAATTTTAAAAGACAGGAAGAGTTTATTAAATTAATAAATGAAACTATTCCAAAAGAAAATTTAGCCTTGATTCATCTAAACGATACCAATGAAAAATTGAGCTCAAAAATTGATAAACATTGCATTCCTGGGAAAGGAAATATTGGTAAAGAAGCTTTAATAAGATTTTTAAAATTCGATGAAATTAAAGATATCCCGATTTTAATTGAACCTCCGACAATTGATGAAAATGAAGAGAAATTAGTTCTGCATGAACTTAATAAATGGATTGCATAAATAATTCCCCTTTATATAAAGCTTCACAATTAAGTAAATTTGCTTTATATTTTACCTATTATTTCAATCTAAATGGGGGCCCATAGCTCAGCTTGGTTAGAGCAGTCGGCTCATAACCGAAAGGTCCCAGGTTCAAATCCTGGTGGGCCCACCAAATTTCAAAAAAGGTCATTATCAACCTCGTAAAGGAAGCTAAATGGAAAAAGACCCATTTTCATTATTTA
This sequence comes from Candidatus Babelota bacterium, assembly GCA_013287265.1. Classification (GTDB taxonomy): domain Bacteria; phylum Babelota; class Babeliae; order Babelales; family JABDEC01; genus JABDEC01. The sequence goes on from JABDEC010000001.1 coordinate 28,337, forward strand.
TAGATCTTATAAATTTTGACCAAAAAATCTTTGCTTCTGAATCAAAAATAAAAAATATTCAAAAAGAAGTTTCAAATTTAAAAAACGATATTATTTCAATTCAATCCACTTTGGAAATTTCAAAAAATAATTGGAATTCAGCCAAAAAAGAAGTGGATCAAAATGAATTGAAAATGCGTGAATTGGATAATCTTGAAAAACAAAAAAAAGAAAAATTGGAAAATATTCAGGGACCAAAAGAATATAATGCTTTAAAAAAAGAAATTGAAAAAATTAAGCAACTTCAATATGAATTAGAACCTCAACTTGTGGAAAATTGGAATAAGCATGATATTTCCAAAAAAGAATATGAATCAAAAAAAGAAGAAATCGAAAAAAAAATAAATGAAATCGAAGCTGTAGAAAATCAGAAATTAAATGAAATTAAAACGAATGAAGAAGAAGTAAAAAATCTGACACAAGAAAGAAAAGTAAAGGAACAAAATATACCGCAGGAATGGATTGATAAATATTATATTATGCGCACCCGCGTTTCAAATCCTGTGGTTCCAATGAAAAATGAAAGCTGTACTGCATGTTTTTATGCATTAACAAGTCAGGATCTTATAAATTTAAAACATAAAAAATTAATGCAATGTAAAAAGTGTTATCGTTTTTTATATTCAGAAAAATAAGAAATGAAGCAATTAGAAATATTTAATACTGAAAATAATTTAATAGAAAATAAAAAAAAAAATTATAAATTATTCGTTGATGGTGCCGCGAGAAATAACCCGGGTCCCGCGGGCGCAGGAATTTACTTAGAACATAATAAAAAAACCATATTTTCAAAAAGTGCATATCTTAATGAAAAGACAAACAATCAGGCAGAATATTTAGCATTGATTTTTGGTCTTTTTTATGCCTTAAAGACTATTGAAAAAAATGACTTTTTAGAAATAATTTCAGATTCAGAATTATTAGTAAGACAGATTTCAGGAACTTATAAAATAAAAAATACTGAACTGCAAAAATTGCATAAACTTTCAGTCTCAATGCTTAAAAAAATAACTTTTACAATTTCACATATTTTAAGAGAGCAAAATATTGTTGCTGACAAAAATGCAAATCTTGCAATCGATAAAAAAATTTCACCATCAGATGAATTCATAGAATTTTTACAACAAAATGATATTGCAATTTAGAAATTTAATAATTTGTCTTATTTTTTTATTCAAGACCGCTTCTGCTCAGGAAAGTGAGTTAATTCAGTGTAAAATTTACATAAAAGTCTTGTTAGAAGAAACAGAAACTGATAAAGAAATTCACATTTCGTGCCTGAAAGGCATTAAAATAAAATTTAATGAAAATCAAACAAAAATTTTAAAAAAAATAAAAATAAATCTAAATAATAAATCAATAAAAATTAATGAAGTTGAACATCCCTCGATTTTAATTCAAAATGAGCAAATAAGACATTTGGAATTTGCTCCTGTAAATGGCTACATTAAACTTGCGGACAAAGAATATCAGGGATCAATTTTAATTTTAAAATCTGATAATAAATTCCAGATTATCAACAAAGTTGAATTAGAAGATTACATTTACTCAGTTCTAAAAACAGAAAGTTGGCCAGGCTGGCCTCTTGAAATTAATAAAGTCCTGGCAATAGCGATAAGAAGTTATGCTATAGCAAAATTTTTAGAATCAAAAAATAAATTAAATTATCATATAAAAAATACAAATAAACATCAGACCTACACAGGTGTGCATAATTGTCATGTTTTAAGAGAAGCAACTGAACAAACTAAAGGAATAATTTTAGCCCACAAAAACAAACCAATTTTGGCAATGTTTGATATTTGTTGCGGCGGTGTAATCCCCGCTCACATGCATAACATAAATTTTGAACATGCCCCTTATTTAAAAAGAAAAAAAATTTGTAATTTTTGCCAAAGTTATAAACATTATTCGTGGGAAAATTCTTTTAATAGATCAGAATTAGAAGAAATTCTAAAAAAAGAAATTCCCCAAATAAAAAATTTAAAACGGATTATAATTACAAAAAAAGATAAAGCAGGCATTGTAAAACAATTATCAGTGAACGATAAAAAAAATAGCTTTCAATTAAATTCAAAAAAATTTTATTCCCTGTTAAAAATAAAAAGCCATTGTTATACATTTATACATAGGCCACAAAAAATTATTATAAAGGGAAAAGGTTTTGGACACCATTTAGGAATTTGCCAATGGGGCGCACGAAAAATGGTGGAAGAGGGTTGGGATCATAAAAGTATCTTGGAATTTTACTACCCCGGTGCTAATTTTATGAAGCTGAAAAAGAAGATAAATTAATTTTATGCCAAATTATAAAAAACATATTGCCGGAGGTTTTGCAAGTTATTTAATTTTATTATTTCTTTTGATTAAAAGTTATAATCCGAGTTTAATAACTTCATTACAATGGTTATTAAGCACAGTTATAGGCTCTCTTTTTCCTGATATTGATACAAAAAGTAAATTTCAAAAGTTTTTTTATTTTAGTCTATTGATAATTTTTATATTCTTAACATTAAAAAACAATTCAGAATTATTAATATTATTAAGTTTTCTTGGACTAATTCCTTTAGTGGTTAATCATAGAGGAATTTTTCATAAACTTTGGTTTATATTATTATTGATTGCAATAACTCTTTTTTTAACAAATCTTTACGCGCCTGATAAAATTGAATTCATCGGTTTAAATCTTCTTTTCTTTTTAATAGGCACAATTTCACATCTTTGGCTCGATTTAGGGATTAAAAAGATGCTAAGAATATAAATTTATTAAAATACTTGTCTTTTGGTAAAATATTTTATTACAATTGGAATATATCAAAAAGGAGAAGATTATGAAAAAGTTCTTACTATTTTTTATTCCAATTTTTTCTACAATAAATCTAAAAAGTGAACGTTCTAATATTCCTTGTTTTATAAAATGGAATCAACTTGAAGAAAAAAATCCATGCAAATTCTTTGGCTATGATTATTGCGGATGCATTGATGAAGTTGATAAAGACGGAAATATAGTCAAAATCTGTCAGTGCATGAAATAGACGTCACCAAACAAAATAGAAATTATAAATCAATCTTTTCATTCACAATATCAAGAAATGATTTGTAAGCAACCCAATTTGTTTCATCGATATATGCAGCAAAAATTGGCGACGAACAACCATTTCTTTCAATCCAAAGATAAAAAGGGGCATCGAATCTAAATTCATTGCCAGCTGAAGACTCAAAAGGATTTAATTTATTTACCAGCTTAGACATTTCATTAAAAATTTCTCTCTTATGAATAATATCAAACTTTAATTTAACTTTCTGCAAATATTGTTTTACCGTAAATCCATTTGCGCTAATGCCATTAATCCAGTTGATATTAAATTCCTTGTTAAAATCAATTTTTGGAATCAATAAACAATCATAATCTTTTTTTATATACTTCTCTTTTTTTAATTTTGATAAATATTCAATATTTTTTAAGAAATCAAAATCATTATTGTTTGGCTTTTTCTCTGCAAATGTCAAATAAACTTTATCACCGGAACCCGTAATTATTTTTACAAAAAGATGACGATGAAAATCGCTTTTTAAAATCTCAAAATTAGAATCAATTTTAATAGCTTCATAATATTTTTCATCACAAAGTAAATATTCTTTTGATTCTTTTTGTATCCATGTTTGTTCAAATTCACAAATTGACAACATGCCGACTTCATTTTTTGCCAATTGCTTAAACTCGTTTGAAAATCCATTTTCCTTAGCGATTTTGTTTAAAGAAAGATAATCCTGTGATGCCCAGGATTTTAATTCATTTTTATTGAATTTTTTTAATTCTGATTTTTTTTGAAAATAATTTTCTAAAAAATATTGCTGCTGCTTATTGTTGTATTGCCAAACAGTGTCACGATTTAAAAATTGACCTTCACCAGAAATTAAGGTGGCTAAAATCGGGTAAATTAAAAATGGAAAGTTCATTTTTTATCTTTCTTATTACAATATGTAAAATTTAATTTTTTTTGAAATTTGATATATTTATATAGTAATTAATTCAATTAAATTGTCAAAAATTGGCTACTTAAAGGACATTTTTCACCTTTAGTTAAATAAATTCTTGATTTCTCACTCATTTATGATTTACAATTAGAATTAAATAATAAACCAGTTAAAAAGAAAGGGATAAAATGAAGTCATTTAAGATTAAGTTATTACTTCCTGTACTACTATGCGTCGCTTCAATTCAAGCAGATTTTGAAAAAGAGTTTGAAGAACAAATTGCGTGGGTATTATATGCAGGTGCAGATAATGTAAATTTGCCGCCAATTAACATTACTAATTTAAAAAAATTCATAAACTTGGGTGGCGATATTAATAAAAAATATACTAAGAACAATACGCTACTTATATTAACTGTTTTAATGAAAAATGCTGAAATGCTAAAAATTCTAATAGAAGCAAAAGCTGACGTTGATGCACAAAATTCAGCAGGACAGACAGCATTATTTTGGGCAAAAGCTCTTGGATATAATAATATAGCTGAATTATTAAAGAAAGCTAGCGCAAAGGAATAAAATATTAGAGATTTCGATTATTTATAAATAAAAAAGGCGCTTTTAATAGCGCCAAAAATTGACCTTCACCAGAAACCAACGTGCCTAAAATCGGGTAAATTAAAAATACAAAATTGATTTTTTATCTTTCTTATTACAATATGTAAAATTTAATTTTTTTTAAAATCTGATATATTTATATAGTAATTAATTCAATTAAATTGTCAAAAAATAGCTTATTTAACGTTTTTTTCACGTTCAGGCGTTAAAAACTTGATTTTTGCCCCATTAATAATTTACTATTAGAATTAAATAATAATTCAGTTAAAATTGGAGGATAAAATGAAAATATTTAAATATATAAGTTTATTACTAGTTCCATCATTTATATTGTTTAATTCTGCTTATGCTGCAGATATTAAATTAGTGAGTTCGGACAAAAAAGAATTTACTGTAGATAAAGCATTGATTATAGCTTTGTCCGGATTAGTTAATTCTGCTCTAGAAGGTGATGCAGATGCCCGTGAAGTTCCGTTGCCAGGAGTTTCAAGCGATATTTTAAATTTTCTAATAAATACTCCTTATCTGCAATATTTAAATAGCGTTAATACACCATCATTTGATCTACGCAATCTTCTAGCTATTAGTAAATTATTAGACACTATCTCAGATGAACAATTAATAGAATTAATAAAAGCTGGCAATTATTTAGATTTAAGAGACAATAATCACTTATTTGAAAGTCAATTAAGTACAAGAATAGCTTACCTAAAAACAAAAATTGAAATATTAGATAAATTAGCGGGACCTTCAAAAAAGCTTGTATTACAATTGACTAAACCAATGTTCGAATTAAATTTAGCCCGAGCAATACAGGAAAACGACGTAAATAAAGTAAAACAATTCATAGAGTTGGGTGCAGATGTCAACTCAAAACGCTATGATTTTCTTATAGACGCAGTTATCAGTGGTAACAAAGAAATTGTACAAATTCTTATAAATGCAAAGGCCGATCTGAACAAAAAAGGTACTTATCATAAAACAGCTTTAAAATATGCCAATGAAAAGGGTTACGCAGAAATAGCTGAGTTACTAAAACAAGCTGGTGCCAAAGAATAACTAGAATTTTTGAAATATTTATTGAATGAAAAAAGGCGCTTTTAAAAGCGCCTTAATCTTTTACTTAACCCATTCCAATCTTGCAATTTCAGCAGTATCGCTTACTCTTTTTCCCATTGGAATAATTCGTGTGTATCCGCCTGGGCGGTCAACATAACGTGGAGCAATTTCTTTAAATAATTTTACCAAAGCTTCTTCTTTGTATGGTAATAATTGCTTAACTCTGCGTCTTGCATTTAATTCATTACCAACTCTTGCAATAGTAACAATTTTTTCTGCCATACTGCGCACAACTTTTACATGTGCTTTAGTGGTTGTTAAATGATCATTCATTATTAATTGAATTACCTGATTTCTTAATAATGCTTTTCTGTGGGAAGATTTTAAATTTAATTTCTTCCTGCCATTTTGATGTCTCATAATAAAAACCTATTTTATTATTTTAATAATTATTCTTCTACCTGATTGCCTTTAGTCTTTAATAATTTTTTTACATCATTTTCTTTTAAGTTCATTCCAAATGATAAACCAAAAGATTTTAATGCATCTTTAACTTCACGAAGAGATTTTCTGCCAAAATTTTTAATTTTCAGAGCTTCATCTTCATTTAAATTAACTAAATCAATAATTTTCTTTTTTCCAGCGCTCACTAAACAATTATGCGCTCTTGCTGAAAGTTCCAATTCTTCAATTGGTTTCATTAATTCATCAATCTGAACGCCATCAAGTCCAAGTTCCTGATTTTCTTCCCGTTTTTCTTCAACTTCTTCTTTAGCGGCAGAAATTTCATTAAAAGCAATTTCAGGTGCCGCCAAAAAATGCTCTAATTGAGTTCTTAAAACTGAAACGCAATAATGTAAAACATCAGAAGGAGATTCTGACCCATTTGTATAAATGCTTAATGTTAATTTATCGTAGTCAATATCTTTTCCGACACGGGTTTTTTCAACGTCAAAATTTACCTTAGTTACAGGAGAAAACATTGCATCAAGATAAATTCTATTGTCATCTTGCAATACAGTTCCGATTGGCCATTGCGCAGCTTGATATCCTCTTCCAGTAGAAACGAAAAATTCAATTTCAAGTTCACTTCCAGGAGAAATATGAGCTATAACATGATCTTTATTTACTAATTCTAGATGTTCATCAGCCTTAATATCAGCTACTTTTGCAACAGCATCACCTTTAACATGCAAACGCATCTTTCCGGTTTTGCCTTCTTTATTTTTTATAACGATTTCTTTTATATTTAATAAAATTTGCATTACATCTTCAACGATGCCAGGTAAAGTAGAAAATTCATTATTAACTCCCTTTATTATAACAGAAGTTACTGCTGAACCTTCAACTGCAGCAAGCAAAACTCTTCTTATTGCATTACCTAAAGTAATCCCAAAACCTGGTTCTAAGGGCTGGGCAACAAATTCACCAAAAGTGTCGCCTAAGTTCTTTCTATTCCATTTTACTTGAGGAATAGTTAATGGTTTATACTCCAATTTAGTATTCATCTAATCTCCTGACCTCGACCGATAATAAAATAAATACACACAGCAAAAGCCCTCATACTACTTGGAATACAATTCAACAATCAAATGTTCTTCAATTGGAGCCTGAACATCAGAACGAATTGGAAGTCTTAAAACTTTTCCACTTCTTTCTTTTTTATTTAATTCAAGCCATTCCGGAACTTTGATTGCAATGTTCAACCTTTTATCAATTACCTGTTCTAAAAATTTTTCTTTTTTTTGAACATTTTCCATAAGAGAAATTTCATCATCAATTGTCACTAAATATGATGGCGAATGAACTTTTTTTCCATTTACTAAAACATGACCATGAACAATTATTTGTCTGGATTGAGCTCTTGAAATAGAAAGCTTTAATCTATAAACTACATTATCCAAACGTCTTTCTAATAAACTTAAAAGAGTTTCACCAGTAGCACCTTTAGATTTAATTGCTTTATCAAAAAAACGCTTAAATTGTCTTTCTTTCATGCCATACATTTCTTTAACTTTTTGTTTTTCAAAAAGTTGAGTTCCGAATTCAGACATTTTTTTTGCAGGTTGTTTTCCCGCAGTCTGTTTTTTATCCGAAGCTTCTTTATTTGTATTATTTCTTTTCATAGCAGATAACCTTAATAATTATAGATATACAAATTAAACTCTACGCTTCTTAGGCGCTCTTGTACCATTATGCGGTAGAGGAGTAACATCACGAAGAATTGTAATGTTTATTCCTGATGACTGTAATGATCTTACAACAGAATCTCTGCCAGATCCCGGACCCTGCAAATTTACCTCAACATTCTTAATGCCCAAATTTGCCATTTCACGTGCTAATGTCGAACCAACTTGCATCGCTGCAAAAGGCGTTCCCTTTCTAGCACCTTTGAAACCCAATCTGCCTGCACTTCCAGTTAACAATACTTCGCCATTTTCGGCAGTAATTGAAACTAAAGTATTATTAAAAGTCGATTTAACATGGGCCACCGCAGTCTCTACGTGACGTTTAACTTTTTTAGCTTTCTTTTTGTATGCCATTGAATGCAATCTTCCTTACAAATTTATTAATCTGCTATCTATTTCTTAGTAACTTTTTTCTTTAATGCTATTGCTGAACCAGCTTTACGTGGACCCTTTCTGGTACGTGCATTTGTTTTAGTTCTTTGCCCCCTAACTGGCAATCCTTTTTTGTGTCTCAATCCACGATAACAACCAATTTCCTGCAAACGTTTAATATTTAAAGTAATTTCTTTACGTAAATCACCTTCAGTTAAATACTTATTGTTAATTTCCTGCTGAATAGATTTTATTTCGTCATTTGTTAAATCTTTTGCACGCTTATCAAAATTAATTCTTAATAAATTTAATATGTCCTGAGAAGTTTTTAAACCAATCCCATACACATAGGTTAAAGCATATTCTATTCTTTTATTATCAGGTAAATTTATTCCTGAAATTCTTGCCATATCATTTTTCCTTTAAATTTATTAATTAACCTTGACGCTGTTTATGTCTCGGATTTTTTTCACAAATTATTCGCACTATTCCAGCACGCTTAATTATTTTACATCCATCACAAATAGGCTTAATTGATGTTCTAACTTTCATATTTTTTCCTATTGATCAACTTTTAAAACGTCGAATTATTCTTCCTCTGGACAAATCGTATAAAGATAATTCTAAAACAACTTTATCACCTGGCAAAATTCTAATGTAATTCATGCGCATTTTTCCAGAAACATGCGCCAATACATTATTTCCACCTTCAATTTCAACTTTAAACATTGCATTAGGCAATGTTTCCTTAACTATTCCTTCAACTTGTAATACGTCTTCCTTTTTCTTCATATAACTCTCTCATTTAAATTTAATCTAGTAAGAATTTTTGGACCACTATCAGTAATTGCAATCGTGTCTTCAACGTGAGCAGCCAAGCTTTTATCTTTCGTTTTAACCGTCCAACCATCTCTATCTATAAACACATCATAATCACCGAGTGTAACCATTGGTTCAATCGCAAATGTCATTCCTGAAATTAAAACAGGGCCTTTGCCAGGCCTACCATAATTTAATATTTCAGGTTCTTCATGCATATTTTTACCAATTCCATGTCCAGCAAAATCTCTCACAACACCATATCCATGATTTTCTATTTCCTGCTGAATCGCAGCAGAAATATCAGACAATCTATTACCCACTCTAGCTTTACTGATACCTTTATCTAAAGCTTTCTGCGTAACTTCAACTAATTTTTTTGCTTCCAATGATACATCTCCGATAAAATAACAACGTGCCATATCAGCGCAATAACCATTCCATGATGCGCATACATCAATTTTTACCAAATCTCCATCAGCCAAAATTTTTGTTTCATCGGGTATACCATGCACAACTTCATCATTTATTGAAACGCACGTTGCATATTTATAACCTTTATAACCTTTGGCCTTAGAAATTAAATTATTTTTTTTCAATTCATTTTCAATCCATGAATCGATTTCTAAAGTACTAATGCCCGGCTTTAATATCTCGCTAACTTTGAGCAAAATTTCCGCCAATAACGAACCGGCCTTTTCCATTTTTTGAATTGAACTTTTATTCTTAATATTTATCATTTTAAATTAATTAATTTTTTAAAATCTTCAAAAACTTCATCAAGATTTTTTTCAACATTCAAGTCTAAAATCTTTTGATTTTTTGAATAATATTTCAACAATTCATTTTCATGTTCATTATAAACTGCTAATCTCTCTTTAATAGATTGCTCATTGTCATCTTGTCTTTTAATTAATTTACATGAGCATTTATCGCAAACATTAATATCTTTTGGAGCAAGCGCTTTGGTCATTGTTGAATAAACAGCCTGACACTTACTATTACCGCATATCAATCTGGAAGTTAATCGTGAAATGACTGTTTTTTCCGGTATAATCAATTTTACAACATTGATTTTTGAACCAGGAAATTTTTCTTTGAGTAAATCATCGATAGCCTTAGCTTGAATCACTGTACGAGGAAAACCGTCCAAGATTATCGTTCTATTGCTATCGTAATTTTTAATTAGCCAATCAGAGACCATTTCAGTTATAACATCATCAGGTACAAGTTTACCAGATTTTATGATAAAATCTATTTTTTTACCTATGTCAGTTTGATTGGCAATATGCATTCTGCATAAATTACCAGTGGATAATTGCTGCCAACCTAATTTCTCAACGCATAATTTAGATAATGAACCTTTTCCAACTCCCGGCGGCCCCAAGAAAACATAGATATTCATTTAACGCGCCAATCTGCCTTTCATTTTACCAGTTGATAAAAAACCTTCATATCTATGCTCGATCAAATATGACTCGATTTGTGAAGCTGTTTCCAAGGCCACACCAACACAAATCAAAAGAGCAGTACCACCAAGATAGAAAGGCATATTTATTGCTACAGTTAATATATTTGGCAAAATTGACAGTGTAGCAAGATAAATTGCACCAACCAAACCGATTCTAGTTAAAATATAATCAAAGAATTCAGCAGTCTTTTTACCAGGTCTTATTCCAGGTATGAAACCACCATTTTTTTTCATATTTTCGGCCAATTCATCGGGATTAAAAATCAAAGCTGTGTAAAGATATGTAAAAGCAATAATTAAAACAAATTCAAGAGAATTAAATAATGCTCCACCAATTGAAAACCATTCAGAAAGAAATTTCAAAGATGGATATCTTGCTGATAGCATACCAATTACCGTCATTGGAATTTGCAAAATTGATGATGCAAAAATAACTGGCATAACACCAGCAGTGTTAATTTTAAATGGAATGTAAGAACTTTGTCCGCCATATATTTTATTGCCAATAATTCTTCTGGCATATTGGACAGGAATTTTTCTTTCACCTTTTTCAAGGAAAACAACGCAAGCAACAACCGCAAGAAATATAACTAGAATCAATATAGCCGTTATAGGACTAATTGTTCCCATATCAATATATCGCAATGTTCTCATGATATAATCGGGAAATCTTGCAACAATTCCGGCAAATATTATCATCGATGCGCCATTGCCAATTCCATATAATGAAATTTGCTCGCCCAGCCACATAACAAATAAAGCACCTGCTGTAAGTGAAATTACAAAAGTAATTCTAAAAGCCCAACCTGGTGTTAAGACTAATCCCTGACTTTCTAAAAAGAAAGCATATGAGAAGCTATAAAAAATACTTAAACCTAAAGTCAAATAACGCGTATATTGATTTATAACTTTTCTTCCATATTCACCTTCTTTCATCAACGCCTCTAACGCAGGTACAGACATACCTAGTAACTGCATCATTATTGACGCCGTGATATAAGGCGAAATTCCTAGAGAAAATAAGGTACATTTACCTAAAGCAGAACCTGAAAAAGTATCTAAATAACTAAACAATGATCCAAGATTTGTAGCCTGCTTCATGTATTCACCGAGTAATGGCACGTTAACACCAATTACTGGGACATAAGTACCTAAACGGTCAATTATCAAAACACCTAATGTAAAAAATAATTTTTTTCTTAATTCAGAAATCAAAAAAATATTTTTAAAGCTTTTTAATAATATCAACTTAGCTCTCCTTAATCAAAGTAGCTTTACCACCAACCTTGTTGATTGCCTCCATAGCATTTTTACTAAATGCATCTGCCGATATAATAAATTTTTTTGAAAGTTTTTCGCTGCCTAAAACTTTTAATAATGTATTACTCTTGCCTTTAATTAGTCCTTTTTCTATTAAATTTTCTTTAGAAATAACATCATTATCATTAAATACGTTTGATAATTGATCTAAGCTAACAATTTCAAATACTTTTCTAAATCTGGTATTATTGAATCCTCTTTTAGGCAATCTTCTTGATAAAGGCATTTGCCCGCCTTCAAAAAAAGGACCCTTCCATCCACCGGATCTTGCAATCTGACCTTTATTACCCTTAGTAGATGTACCACCTCTGCTTCCACCTCTACCAATTCTTTTTCTCTTTTTTGTAATCTTTGATAATTTATTAAGCTGAAACATTTGATGACCCTTGTAACAATTGTTCTAAAGTCTTTCCTCTTAATTTTGCAATCTGACTAGCTGAACGTAATTTAGCCAATGCATTTAAAGTTGCTTTTGCAACATTTTGTTGATTTGCTGATCCCAAAGATTTAGCGAGAATATCTCTCACGCCAACAGCCTCAACAATAGCCCTTACAGGTCCACCGGCAATTACACCAGTACCTTTTGATGCTGATCTTAAAATAACTTTGCTGGAACCATGTTTGCCAATTACCGGAAATGGAATTGTAGATCCTCGCAAATTAACATTAATCATCTTTTTTCTGGCTCTTGCAGTTGCCTTAGCAATAGCAGAAGAAACTTCGCGACTCTTACCTAAGCCAAATCCAATTTTTCCATGTTTATCACCAGAAACAACAAATGCAGAAAAAGTAAATCTTTTTCCACCTTTTGTTACTTTAGTAACACGTCTAACACTTACAACTGTATCAACTATATTATTTTCCATAAAATAAAATGCCTTTACCTAAATATTTAAGCCACCTTCTCTAAGACCTTCAGCAAAATTTTTAACTCTGCCATGATAAATAAAATTACCCTTATCAAATTTTGCTGCTTTTACGCCTTTTTCAAGACTTCTTTTTGCTAATTCTTTTCCAATGGCCTTTGCTTGTTCTTTTTTATCACCTTTTAATTTATCTAATTCCAAAGTTGAACAACTAGCCAAAGTAATTCCAGATTTATCATCAATTAATTGACCATAAAAATGCTTCAGACTTCTAAAAACTGAAATCCTTGGCAAACTCTGATTTTGCGATAAATGCTTTCTTGTTCTTAATTTTCTACGCGCTTTTCGTTGCTTATTTTTTCTAATTAAAGACACTTTTAATCCTTTAAATTTAATTAATTAGGCTGCTGCTTTAGTTTTACCAGCTTTACGTCTAATTCTTTCACCTTCCATCTTGATTCCAGTACCTTTATAAGGTTCAGGCGGACGTAGTGCTTTGATGTCTGCACAAAATTGTCCCAACTGCTCTTTATCCGCTGATTTTAAAGTCAAAATTTGACCTGTTTTATCAACTTCAAAAGTAACACCCTTAGGAAGATTTTTTTCAATTTTATGACTAAATCCCAATGAAAATTTTATCTTGCTACCAGCTAATTCAGCTTTAAAACCCAAACCAACAATTTGCATCTTTCTTTCAAATAATTGATTGATACCTTTTAGCTCATTCGCTAATAAAGCTCTATGCAAACCCCAAAATTTTCTCTTATCTTTTCCATTTTTCAACTTAAGAAATAATTCTTGATTAACAACTTCAGGTATTATAAATTCCGGTAACGTATAAACTCCGGTTCCATTTTTTCCCTTGTAGTGAACATCCTGTCCCTTAATTTCGACTTGCAGATTTTGAAGGGAAATTGGTTTTTTTCCTATTTTAGACATAATCAACAACCTTTACCAAACCGTACAAATAATTTCACCACCAACTGATAATTCACGTGCTGCTTTATCTGTTATAATTCCCTTACTTGTAGTTAAAACAGAAATCCCTAATTTTCCAATTACAGGTTTAATTGTTTTTGCACCTGAATATTGTCTTTTTCCAGGCTTACTAATTCTCTTAATTTCATGAATTACTGATTCGCCACTAACGTACTTTAAAAATACTTTCAATTCTTTCTTAACAGAATCTGTATCTTCAACTACAACATCTTTGATGTAGCCTTCACTTTTCAACAAAGAAGCTATTTCAAATCTAATATTGGAAAATGGCGCATTCACTGTTCTTTTGGATGCCATAATTCCATTTCTTATAATTGATAAAAAATCACCTATTGAATCTGTAGACATCTTATTTCCTTACCAGCTAGTTTTTTTAACACCAGGAAGCAAGCCTTCCAAAGCATATTTTCTAAAACAAAGACGACATAATCTAAACAATCTCATAAATCCGCGTGGTCTTCCGCATAATCCACATCGATTTCTTTTTCGGACCGCAAATTTTGGAGTTCTATTAGCTTTTTCTATTAAAGCTTTTCTTGCCATAAATATTCCTCTTATTTTTTTTCATTTTTACGGAATGGCATCTTAAATTTTTTTAATAATTCCAGAGCATTATCATCTGTATTTGCAGATGTTTGTATAGTTACATTTAAACCATAAATTTTATCATATGCGCCGAATTCAATTTCCGGAAATATTATCCATTCTTTAATTCCAATATTATAATTTCCTCTGCCATCCATTTTTGTAGGCAAGCCCTGAAAATCTCTTACTGCCGGCAATGCCAAATTTATGAATCTATCTAAGAATTCATACATTTTTTCTTTTCTTAATGTCACTCGTACACCAATTGACATATCTTCACGAATCTTAAAACCGGCAATTGATTTTCTTGCCATTGTTTTAACCGGTTTTTGCCCTGCAATTTTTGTAATACCATCCATAACAGCTTGTATAGCTTTGCTATCCTCAACTGCTTCTTTTACCCCAACATTTAAAACAATTTTTTTTATTTCGGGGACTTGCATTATATTATTTAAATTTAAACTTTTCATTAATTGAGGACGAATCTCTTCAAAATAAAGTTGTTGTAAACGCGGTTTATCCATTAGATTAATCCTTTAATTACATTATTTCGTTGCAACGTTTGCAAATTAAAGCTTTTTTTTCATTTACTATTTTTGATCCAACCCTTGTTGGCTTCTTACATGAACCACAAATAGGCATTATGTTGGAAATATCAATAAAAGATTCGGATTTAACAATAGCAGATGTTTCCCCTTGCTTGCGTGCTTTTCTATGGCGCGTAACAATCGCAACATCTTTTACTTTAACTTTACCTTCTTTAGGTAAAATTTCAATAATTGTTCCTTGTTTTCCCTTATTTTTACCGGTTATTACTGCCACCTTATCATTTTTTTTTACTCGCATCATATTGAAATCCTTAAAGCACTTCCGGTGCTAAAGATATAATTTTTGGGTAACCCTTACTTCTCAATTCCCTGGCAATTGGACCAAATATACGAGAAGCAATAGGCTCACCATCTTTAATAATTACTGCTGCATTCTGACTGAATCTGATATAACTACCATCTTCACGTCTATATTCTTTTCTAGTTCTTACAATTACCGCATCTACCACTTCACCTTTTTTAACCATTCCCCCTGGTATTGCAATTTTAACAGCACATTTTATAACGTCTCCGATATAAGCGTATCTTTTACGTGTGCTTCCTGCTATATGTATGCATTGCATTAATTTTGCACCAGAATTATCTGCAATTTCTAAATACGATTCTTTTTGAATCATAATAATTCCTTATCTTAATTAGCTTGAGATTTAACAACACGATGCAAGTACATATATTTAGTTTTAGAAACTGGTCGACCTTCATAAAATTCAACAATATCGCCAACTTGAGCAGTTCCATTTGCATCATGAACTTTATAATTTTTTTGTTTCTTCATCACTTTATCAAAACGTTTATGAATAAAAGCTCTTTCAACTTCTACTACAATTGTTTTATCCATTTTGTCAGAAACAACTTTACCAATTAAAAAATCTTTTTTTTCATTTTTTGTTGAAAATTCCATTTTTATTTACCTAAATTTTTTTGATTTAAATAAGTTAAAGCTCTAGCTAAATCTTTTTTTAATTTTTTAAACTGAGAATAATCTTTTACATGAGAAGTTGCAGTAGTCAATTTAAGACTAAATAAATCTCTTCTAAAATTTTCAACTTTTTCTTTAAGCTGATCAGTATTTAATTTTTTTAATTCATCTTTATTCATGATTTTCAGCCTTTTTAACAAATTTAGTTTTCATTGGTAACTTATAGGTTGCAGTTCGCAATGCCTCTTTTGCTTCCGTCTCAGTTAATCCGGAAATCTCACAAATTATACGACCTCTTTTCACCACCGAAACCCAGAATTCAGGATTACCTTTACCTTTACCCATTCGTGTTTCTGCAGGTTTTTGTGTTATTGGTTTATCCGGAAACATACGAATAAATAATTTTCCCGTTTTTAATAATTTACGAGAAATTGTTACCCTTATTGCTTCAATCTGCTGAGCAGTTACCCAAGAAGACTCCACTGCTTCCAGTCCATATTGCCCAAAATTAAATGTACGCGCACCTTTAGACATCCCTCTCATCTTGCCTTTTTGGACTTTTCTAAATTTAGTTTTTTTTGGCACTAACATTGCTATATTCCATTAAAATTAAAGATTATAAAGATTGTAAACGTCTTCGTGCAATTTGATATTCGCCTCTGCAAATCCACACTTTAACACCAATTATTCCATATTTTGTTTTTGCTTCAGCAAGTGCATAATCAATATCTGATCTTAATGTATGTAATGGCACTGAACCAACTCTTAACCACTCGGTTCGCGCAATTTCCGCACCGCCTAGACGACCAGCAACACAAATTTTTACGCCCTTAGCTCCACTTTTCATTGCTGTGGTAGCTGCTTTTTTCATAGCTTTTTTATAATTCACTCGCTTTTCAAGTTGTTCAGCAATATTTTTTGCAACTAACATTGCATCTAATTCAGGTTTCTTAACTTCCTGAACAGAAATTTCAATTGATCCAATTTCCAATAATGATGATAAATCTCTACGAAGCGTATCAATTTCCTGACCCTTTTTTCCGATAACTAATCCCGGTTTTCCAGAATGTATAATAATCTTTATACTTTCCCCAGCTTTTTCAATTTTAATCGAAGAAACTTCAGCTTTTTCAAGAGTCGAATTTAAATATTTTCTAATTTTAAAATCTTCAAGAAAATTCTTACTGTATGAATCTCTTGCAAACCAACTCGCATCCCAATCTCTGTAGATTCCTAATCTAAATCCTAATGGATTAACCTTTTGACCCACAATATCCTCTCAGTTAATTGTTATCTTTAGTTTTTAAAATTATACTTAAATGACTCAATCTTTTTCTTTGTGGATTTGCTCGTCCCATAGCACCAGGTTTAAAGTATTTGAAAATCGGTCCCTGATCCACAAGTATTTCATTGATCATTAAATTATCAGCTTCAATGTTTTTTAAATTTTTCGCATTTGCAATCGCAGAATTTAATGCTTTTTGAAAAGGCAAAACTCTTTTTATTTTATATGTTGAAAGCCAGTTCAATGCATAAACAACATCTTTTCCTCTTAAAACATCTGCGATTAATCTTAATTTATATGGCGACTGACGAATATAATTAGATTTACAAATAAATTTCATTTTAATCCTAATAGTTTAACTCGCTGGAGGAGGAGTTTCTGCACCAGCTTTTCTCTGACCACTATGGAGCCTAAATGTTCTAGTAGGCGCAAATTCACCCAAATAATGTCCAACCATATTTTCAGTAATAAATACTGATATAAATTTCTTTCCATCATGTACAGCTATAGTCAGCCCTACAAATTCAGGAACAATCATGCTTCTGCGGGACCAAGTTTTAATTACTTCTCTTTTTCCACTGTTTTTTACAGCATTAACCTTTTTCATCAGAGAATCGTCAACGAATGGTCCTTTCTTAGCGGATCTAGCCATAATTATACCTTATTTCATAATTTTTATTAAAATAATTATTTTCTTCTTCTTAAAATAAGTGGATTTTTTCTAGTTCTAGTTCTAGTACCTTTGGAACCTTTACCCCATGGACTTCTAGGATGATTTCCACCTTTTGACCTACCTTCACCACCGCCATGTGGATGATCAACCGGATTCATAGCCATACCTCTTACAGTTGGCCTTATTCCTCTATATCTTGTACGTCCAGCTTTTCCCCATACGATATTTTTATAATCAGCATTTCCTAAAATACCAACAGTTGCCCAACAATCAACAGGCACCATACGAATTTCACCTGAAGGTAATTTCAAGGTTGCATGTTCATCAGTTTTACCCATTATTTGAATAGATGAACCGGCACTTCTAGCTAATTTTCCACCTTGCTCTGGAATTAATTCAACATTATGAACAAAGAAACCAACTGGTATATTTTTCAAAGGCAGACAGTTGCCAATCTTTGGTTCAGCATCTTTATTAGCAAAAACCTCTGCTCCAACAATTAAACCATCAGCCAATAAGATATATCTTTTATCACCATTAGGATAAACAGTCAGACCAATTCTAACATTTCTATTTGGATCATACTCAATAGCAACGATTTTACCAGGCACAGATCTTTCGCCTCTTCTAAAATCGATTATACGATATTTTCTTTGAGCTGCCCCACCTCTATGTCTTATTGTTATTCTTCCATAAGCATTTCGCCCATGACATCTTGTTAAAGACATTACTAAACCTTTTTCAGGTTTCTTTTTCGTAATATCTTTTGATGAAAGATATGATTGAAATCTTAATGATGAATTTCTTGGTTTTCTTTGTACAAT
The DNA here is from genome assembly GCA_013287265.1 of Candidatus Babelota bacterium. Lineage (GTDB taxonomy): Bacteria > Babelota > Babeliae > Babelales > JABDEC01 > JABDEC01. The sequence goes on from JABDEC010000001.1 coordinate 46,957, forward strand.
AGCCATTTATTGTCCTTAACTTTTTTTCTCACTAATTTGAGGTTCCACAGTTGCTCCGGATTGACCGTGCCCAAAAAGATCTAACGTATAACCTTCTTTTAAAGTTATAATTGCTCTCTTTTCAAGGTCCCCAACAAAAGTCATTCGTTTAAATTTACGAACTTTACCTTTTCTAGAATGAACTCTAATTTTATCAACTTTTACATTAAAAAGCTTTTCTATTGCTTCTTTAATTAAAGGCTTATTTGATTTTGGGTGCACTTTCAAAACCAATTTTTTCAAATCGGAATTTATTTTTTGCGCTTTATCAGAAATTACTGGACCTTTTATAATATCATAAATACTTAAACGCATTTCAACACCATGTTTTTAAACTTATCTAAATCTTTTTTCAGCAATATTAATTTTGTACCGGCAGCCAAATAATAAGCATTTGCCTCATCAAATAAAATTAAATGCACATTTGGAATGTTCGCAAATGATGCTTGAGTTGATAAATCATTTGGATCAACTAAAATATTTAATTTAGTGTCATGTAAATTTAAATCTTTAAGTAGTTTAAATATTTCAGCTGTTTTCGGTTTATCAGTTGCCGACCAATCTAAACAGAATACATTATTATTATCTAATAAATTCCAAAAAATGTCACCTAAAATTCTTTTTTTGAGATCTTTATTTATTTTTAAGGTTCTGACTCTTGGCTGAGGACCAAACGTTACACCACCGCCAATCCATAAAGGTGATCTTCTTGAACCGGCACGTGCTCTACCAGTTCCTTTTTGCTTCCAAGGTTTTTTATTGGAATAAGCAACTTCAGAACGATCTTTACATCCTACGGTACCTTGTCTCCAATTTTGCAAAAGAACACGAACCCAATTTGCAAATGCAACAGATGAAACCTTTTCTGGTTTATTGGATAATCCCAAATCCTTTGCTGATAATATTTTTAAAACGTTATCATTTGTAGATTCAATTTTTGATTTAGTTATATTTTTACTCATAATATTTTATCCAAGTTTCTTAACAAAAACTAATGATCCAAATTTTCCGGGAACAGATCCTTTTATCAGCATAATTTTGGAATTTTTATCAATTTCAACTAATTCAAGATTTCTCATAGCAGCGCGTTCAACGCCCATATGGCCTGGTAATCTCTTACCTTTAATAACTCTTCCTTCTGCTCTCATAAAACTTAGAGACCCTGTTCTTCGACCGGTTTTATCGCCATGACTTCCAGCACCACCTTTGAATCCATGACGTTTCATTGCTCCTGCAAAGCCACAACCTTTAGTTATGCCATAAACATTAACTAGTTTGCCGCTTTCGAAAGATGATAAATCAACTAAGTCGCCAATCTTAAATGATTCGATGGACTCATTTACTTTAATTTCTTTAATATCACTGAAATATTTTTTTAAATTCTTAAGCCAGCTTTCAGAAAATTTTTCATTTTCAAACTTAGACTTTAAGCAAGCAACTTGAATTGCTTTATATCCATCATTTTCTTCAGTTTTAATTTGGGTTATAAACCAATTACCAGTATCTATAACCGTTACTGGAACTACTTTATCGTTTTTAAAAACTTGAGTCATTCCAATTTTTTTTCCCCAAAGTCCGGTGACCATTAACTAACCTTTCATTAATTACTTAATCTCAACATCTACACCGGATGAAATACTTAATTTCATTAGGGCATCCATAGTTTGATCATTTGGCGAAACAATGTCCAAGATCCTTCTATGTGTTGTTAACTCAAATTGTTCCCTTGATTTTTTATCAATATGGGGAGATCTTAAAACAGTAAAACATTTCTTTTTATTAGGAAGAGGCACGGGACCAATTAATTGTGATCCCGTTCTTTTTACTGTTAATACAATCTGTTTAACTGCCTTATCCAGCAATTGATGATCATATGATTTTAACGTTAATCGAATTTTCTGTCTCTTCATTCAATCAAACCTTATTCTATAATATCGGTTACTACGCCAGATCCAACAGTTCTTCCGCCTTCACGTATAGCAAAACGTAGATCTTTTTCCATTGCTATAGGAGAAATTAAATCAACAATTAATTCAACGTCATCTCCTGGCATAACCATTTCACGTCCAGCAGGTAAGGTTACGATACCTGTAACATCTGTTGTTCTGAAATAAAATTGCGGTCTATAACCAGTAAAGAACGGACTATGTCTTCCGCCTTCATCTTTACTTAAAATATAAACTTGGCATTTAAATTTTTTATGAGGAGTAATTGAACCAGGAGCAGCACAAACCATTCCTCTTTCAATTTCTTCTTTCTTAGTACCACGTAAAAGAAGACCAACGTTATCACCAGCTTCACCTTCATTTAAAGTTTTTCGGAACATTTCCACGCCAGTAATAACAGATTTAAGCTTTGCGCCAAAACCAATTATATCAATTTCATCACCAATTTTAATTTTTCCTCTTTCAATTCTTCCAGTTGCAACAGTTCCACGCCCGGAAATAGTAAATGCACCTTCAATTGGCATCAAGAAAGGTTTATCAATTTCTCTTTTTGGAGCTGGAATATAAGTATCAAGAGCCTCTAATAACTTCTCAATTGCTTTTACTCCATATTCGCCCTTATCACCCTCCAAAGCTTTAAGTGCGGATCCTCTTATTACAGGTATTTTATCACCAGGATATTCGTATTTATTTAATAAATCTCTAATTTCTTCTTCAACCATGTCGATCATCTCTGTATCATCGACCATGTCACATTTATTTAAAAATACAACAATTGCAGGAACACCAACGTTACGCGCTAAAACGATATGTTCTCTTGTTTGAGGCATTGCGCCATCTGCAGCAGATACAACTAAAATTGCGCCATCCATTTGAGCTGCACCAGTAATCATGTTTTTTACATAGTCAGCATGTCCTGGGCAGTCTACGTGCGCATAGTGACGATTTTTAGTTTCATATTCAACGTGAGATGTAGCAATTGTAATACCACGTTCTTTTTCTTCAGGCGCATTATCAATTTGATCATAAGCTCTGAAATCAGCCAAACCCTGCTCAGCTAAAACTTTTGTGATAGCAGCAGTTAATGTTGTTTTACCATGATCAACGTGACCAATAGTTCCTACATTTATATGAGGTTTTTTACGCTCAAACACTTTAGCCATAATTTCTCCTAAAAGACCCTTATTTATAAATTACTTTTTACCTACAATTGTTGCTTGAATATGTTCAGGCACTTCCCTATAACATTCAAATTCCATTGAATAGCTAGCACGTCCCTTACTCATAGATCTTAAATCAGTTGCATAGCCAACCATTGTTTCCAATGGAACTTCAGAGGTTATAATTTGAACACCACCAATTCTCGCTTCCATACCAAGAATTCTTCCTCTTCTGGCATTTAAATCACCCATTACATCGCCCATATATTCATCCGGCGTTTCTACTTCAACTTTCATAATTGGTTCAAGTAAAACAGGATTACCTTTTGACAATCCGGATTTAAATGCCATTGCAGCAGCTATCTTAAATGCAATCTCAGATGAATCAACATCATGATATGAACCATCAAATAGTGATGCCTTAACATCTACTACCGGATATCCCGCAATAACACCTGAATTTTTAGCTTCTTCTAAACCTTTTTCAACCGCTGGAATATATTCTCTTGGAACAGTACCACCTACAATTTTATTTTCAAATTCAAAGCCTTTTCCTCTTTCTAAAGGTTCAAATTTAATCCATACATGTCCATATTGTCCACGTCCACCGGATTGTTTAATAAATTTACCTTCAGCTTCTGCTGTATTTCTAATAGTTTCTTTATATGCTACTTGAAGCCTTCCCGGCACTACTTCAACTTTATGTTCTCTTTTTAGTCTATCAATAACAATCTCTAAATGTAATTCGCCCATTCCTGAAATAACTGTTTGCCCCGTTTCTTGATTATATGAAAATCTAAAAGATGGATCTTCTTGCATCATTTTTCTTAATGAAAGAGTCATCTTTTCATAATCACCTTTATTTTTAGGTTCAACAGAAACATCAATAACTGGCATTGGAATTTCAATTGCCTCAAGTGCAATTAATTTTCCTTCTTCGCATAGCGAATCACCAGTCAACACATCTTTTAATCCTACAACCGCAGCAATATCTCCGGCTTTTACCGAATCAATTTCTTCACGTTTATTAGCATGCATTTTAATTAATCTGCTAACACGTTCTTTGGTTTTTGTTCTTACATTTATTACATATGAACCAGCTTTCAGTTCGCCAGAATATACACGAATAAATGTTAATGACCCTACAAATGGGTCATTCATAATTTTAAATGCCAAAGCACTAAATGGCTCTGAATCACTTGATTTTCTAATTATTTTTTCTTTAGTATCGGGATTTGTACCTTCAACCGGAGGAACATCTAATGGTGAAGGTAAATAATCAATAACTGCATCTAAAACAAGTTGTATACCTTTATTTTTAAAAGCAGTTCCACAAAAAGCAGGAACTACTTGCATACTAATAACGCCTTTTCTTAATGCCATTTTAACTTCATCTATAGATACTTCTTTACCTTCAAGATATTTTTCAGCAAGAGCGTCATCAAAATCACATGCTCTTTCAATAATTTTAATACGCATTTCTTCCATTTGTTCCTTAAATTCTTCAGGAACATCTTGCCATTCAACTCCTCCACCCTTTTCTATATCTACAAAAACAGCCATTTTACGTGTTAATATATCAATGACTGCTCGATAATTTTCTGATTCTCCAACTGGAATCTGCATAGCTAATGCATTTCCACGCAATCTTTCATTAACGCCTTTTAAAACATTAAAAAAGTTCGCTCCGATTCTATCCATCTTATTAACGAAAAGAATTCTTGGAACTTTATATCTATTTGCCTGGCGCCATACAGTTTCAGATTGAGGTTGAACTCCGGCTACACCGCAGAAAACTGCGATCATTCCATCTAATACACGCAAAGATCTTCCAACTTCAATAGTAAAATCAACGTGCCCAGGAGTATCAATAATATTTATTCTATTATTTTTCCAAAAACAAGTGGTTGCAGCAGCAGTGATAGTAATTCCACGTTCTCTTTCCTGCTCCATCCAATCCATTACTGCTTCACCAGAATGCACTTCACCAATTTTATGCGTTATTCCGGTATAGAATAAAATTCTTTCTGTAACGGTCGTTTTACCGGCATCAATGTGAGCTGCGATACCAATATTTCTATATCTATCTAATTGATTACTCATAATTGTCCTAATTACCAAGCATAATGCGAGAATGCACGATTTGATTCTGCAGCTTTATGAACATCTAATTTCTTTTTAACTGCATTTCCACGGCCTTCACTTGCATCCAATAATTCATGCGCCAATCGTTTTCCCATGGTTTTGTCATTTCGATCAGCTGCGGAATTAATTATCCATCTTAGAGCTAAAGCTCTACTTCTATTTGGCCTTACTTCCATTGGAATCTGATAAACGCTACCACCGACTCTGCGTGGCCTTACTTCAATAGCAGGAACTACTTGATCAAAAGCTTTATAAAAAAGCTTTAAAGCTTTGTCCTTATCACCATTAGATTTCTTTAAAAGGACATCCATAGCATCATAAACTATGCTACGTGCAATATTTTTTTTACCACGCTCCATTATGACATTAATTAGTTTTTGAAGAATTTCAGAATTATACCTTGGGTCGACGCCTATATTTCTTACAAATTCTATTTTTTTATGTCTTGGCATATTTTCCTCTTATTTTGGTCGTTTCGCACCGTATAATGAACGTCCTTGTCTTCTATTTTCTACACCAGCTGTATCAAGAGCACCACGAATAATGTGATATTTAACACCAGGAAGATCTTTAACCCTTCCACCTCTAATTAAAACAACAGAGTGTTCTTGCAAATTATGCCCTTCTCCTGGAATATAAGCTGTAACTTCATTACCATTAGCCAATTTAACACGGGCTACTTTACGCAAAGCTGAGTTTGGCTTTTTAGGAGTTACAGTCGAAACTCTCACACAAACGCCACGTGCTTGAGGCGCACCCTTTAAAGCAGGTGATTTTGATTTAATATTAATTTTTTTTCTACCAAAACGTACCAATTGACTTGTAGTAGGCATACAAATGTTCCCAATACTTTCATTTATAAAAGTTTTACTTCAAAACAAACTAAATTCTAGATTAATTCGCACAATTGAATTTTGTGAAAATCTTCTAAGATTAGAAGTAGTTATTAGCTATTTTATATTTTTTCCATATTTTTTCAAGTGGAATTATTAAATTTTTTTGCAATTATACCCAGACTTTGAGTTAACCCTATAATGTTCTCTGGACAGACATATTTAACCATTCGTTGTTAATCAATTTTTTTCTTCGCATTTTTGTGAATCATTTAAATACAAGCTAACTGGTAAAATTTCACACTCATTTAACTATAGACTTAAAATAGCAATGGTGATACCTTAAGCGAATATAAAATTTAAGTAAAAAAATTCAATTAGGAGCAATATTATGTTTCCAGATGTAATCAAAAATTTTATTTTTATTTTTATTGGAATTCTTGGAATCGGTTTTTTAATAGGATTTCATGAATTAGGGCATTTTCTTTTTGCAAAATTATTTAAAGTAAGTACCCCATCATTTTCAATTGGGATGGGACCAAAATTATTGCAAAAAAAAATTGGTGAGACGAATTTCAGTATTTCAGCTCTTCCTTTAGGAGGTTACGTAGAAATAGCCGGAATGGCCGAAGTTGGCCAGGGCGAACAAAAAGAAGCAAAAAGAAAAGATAAATATTCTTTTGCAGTAAAACCTTACTATCAAAAACTTCTAATTCTCAGTGGCGGAATTATATTTAATTTAATTTTGGCTTATGTAATTTTCATTTTTCTTTTTATGGCCGGTATGCCAAAAACCCCGATTTTATATCCTGAAGATGTTTCAGCAGTTATCGGTAATATTGTTCCGGGTTCGGCAGCCGAAAAATTCAATTTAAAATCAAATGATAAAATTATAGCTATTAACAAAATTCCAGTTAATAACGTAATTGAAGTAAGTAAAAAAATTCAGGAACTACCTGACCAAAAAGCAATATTTACAGTTGAAAGAGATGGCGCGCAGCAAGATGTAGAAGTTCAAGTGGGGTACAAAGATGTTGATCAACAAAAAGTCGGAATGCTAGGTGTTGATTGGGCGCAAGGTGAAATAAAACTGCTTCCTGCCTACTCGTTTATTGAAAGTGTTAAACACGGAATTTCCTCAACCAACAAAATAATTCTCTTAACATTTTCTGCATTCGGTTCCATGTTTAAACAAAAGAAATTTGAAGGTATCGGCGGACCACTTTTAGTTATTTCAGAAACAATTAAAGGAATAAAAAAGGGATTCAAAATATTTTTAATTTTACTTGCATTTATCAGCATTAACTTAGCGATTTTAAATTTAATCCCACTTCCAATTATGGATGGTGGTCAAATTCTATTTACAACAATTGAAGCAATTATTCGTAAACAAATTCCTGAAAATATAAGATTGGTAATTCATTATATTTGTTGGATTGGCATTATTTTACTTGCTATTTATTTGAGTATAGCGGATATTCGTAGAATATTTTTTAAATAATAAAGATGAAATTTAATTTTTTGCATTTCATTTTATTAACTTCAATTTCGCAAACATTTGCTCAAATCAAAGAAGTTAATGAATATATTTTCTGGAATGAACTTCACTTAAAATATTTTGAAAAAATTTCTTATCATAAGATAGACGGGTTGTTGTGGGAATATGAAATTAATAATGAATTTCTAAAAAAATTAAATAACATATTATATGCCTGCATTTGTCCAATTAATGATTATCATAATTATGAATATTATTCATTTGAAAATAATATTGATTTAAGAGAATTATTCTGCAAAGTTCAATTTGGTTATTCAATTAAATTATATTACCATCAAAAAGATATCGAAAAAATAATTGGTCAGGAGTTCTTAAAAAAAAGACATACAGATAACGATGGACAAGTTTTTAAAACTTATGGAAAACTAGTATTCAATAGACCTATGAGAAAATGGGAAATAATTGGAACTCAATATTATCATAGCCTTGAGATCGATACTAAACTCAGACTCGAACATGGATTAAAAGGAGAATTTACTTTAAAGAATACAAATGGACAATTACTTATCATAGGATACAAAAAACCTAGTTGTGAAAATTGTGTAATTTTGTAATCAGTTAAATCAGCGCAAGGAGAATATGAAAAATAAATTATTTTTATTGACTTTAATGTCTCTAGCATCAAATTCATTTTGCCTTGAATCTAAAAATGATGATAAAAACTTTGACAAAGAAATTACTATAGAAAGAGGCATGGTTGATCAATCTGGCGATATATTTCGAATAGGAAAACAATATGCTCATCGACTTAAATACTATATTCCCCGAGAAAGTGAAGATTATTCAAACGTAAAAAAATATACTCATTATAAATTAGTTCTTAAAAAAATAAGTGTAGACGTGATCCCATTTTTGCGTGAAGGTGATATTCCTGTTAAAATCGTGAGATTTGAATTACTACCTTTTGATAACATAAGTTGCACCATTTTATAAATAAAGGATTTAAATGAAAAAATTATTTTTACTAACTTTAATTTCTGTCGCAGCAAATTCATTCTGTGCCGAAGTAAAAAATAATGATGGCATAGATTTCAATAATTGGGAAAAAGAATTCACTGTCATTGGAAAAATTTTTTATAATAAGGCATTGGAATGTGGAACTTATTTTATTAAACCTGATAATAGTGAAATGGAATATCAAATTTCTAAAGAAGAATTAAATAAATTATCCGGTTATAAAGGAAAATTCACATTAAAACTGGTAAAGACAATTGGAATACCATGCAGTGGAATTCCTGTAACAATAGTTAAATTTGAAAAAACAGAAGAAGAAAATGAAAGCAGCTGTACAATTTTATAAAACTGAAAGACAACAAATGAAAAAATTATTTTTCTTAGCTTTAATTTCTGCAGCAGCAAATTTATTTTGCGCAGAAACAAAATATGATAACGAAGTAGATTTTAATAAAGAATTTACTGTAATCGGAAGTTTAGAATATCAAGGCATTGAAGGTGGCGTTTGGTTAATTAAACCGGAAGATTCTTCTGAACGATATGCAATTGATAATGAAGTTGCAAATAAAATTAAAAATAAAAATAAAAAACACAAATTTGTTTTAAAACTAGATCCATCTATCGGCATACCTGTTCCTGGAATTCCAGTCGAAGTTATTAGTTATGAAGAAGAAGAAGAAGACACTAGTATTTGCATAATTTTATAGGAATCTCATGAAAAAATTATTATTTTTAACTTTAATTTCTATTGCATCAAATTCATTCTGCGCCGAAACAAAAGTGGATGATAATAAAGAATTTCGGATATCCGGAAATATGATTCGAGGATATGAAGAAGGATCATTTTTAATAAGAGCCAATGATGAATTTTATAGAATTGATAATAAAGTGGCTCAAAAATTAAAATTGAATACAACTTATAGCTTTGTTTTAAAAAAAGAAAATGTAGCTACTGGAGATATGCAAGGAATTCCTGTTCAAGTTATTAGCTATGAAGAATGGGAAATGGGTCATGAAAGTAGCTGCGTTATTTTATAAAAAAGAAGGTTTATGAAAAATAAATTAATTTACTCAATATTAATGTTATCAATTTTTAATTTAAATAGTTCTGAAGCAAATATTGATCAAAAACAAATTGAAGAATATGAAAAAGAGTTTGTTGTTGAAGGTAGAATAATTATCGACAGACAATATGCCAGAGAAAGATTAGTTATCAGGACAACCAATGGAGAGCAATTTTCTCCCATGAAAGGTCGCTGGCCATTTGATAATGTCAGAGCGGGATTAAAAGGGAAATTTACCATAAAAAAAGATCACAATGTTGGCACATGTGCCGATAGTAAGAGTTTGCCTGTACATGTAATCAGATTTGAGGAATGCGAAATAGATGATTGGTGTACTATACTTTAAATAAATAATGAAATTAAAATTAATAATTTTTATTTTTACATTTTTATCTTTAAATTGTTCTGAATACAATTCAGAAATCGATGAACCTGGCAATACTTCAGGATATGATTCTGATTCTGAATATGATTTATACGTATATGGAAAATTAATTCTCAAAAACAAACAATGTTTTATTCAGGATAATGAAAATAATTTATATAGAGTTTCAATTCCAAAAAGATTAAAAATTGGACTGGAGACACGTTTTTATTTAAAAAAAATTAATACAGAAATTTATAAAATTGTGAATTATGATAGAAACCGCTCCGGTTGTTTTCAATATTGCAGCTAAAAAAGAGAAAAAAACTCGCACGTTATAGAATTTTATTAAAATCCCGTTCGTGGTGTCCCTCGATACATTTTGCTTCGCAAAACACTCGGAATGAGTATCCCTGTCCTGAGCTTGCCGAAGGGGAATCCATGAACACAAATTTTCATCCTTCGATACACCGCTCTTCGAGCGGCACTCAGGACGAACGGATATACTATAATTATCATTAATAAATTCTTTAAAAAACCCTTGATTTTTTCCTTTTAAATCTGATAAGTTAATAAATAAGAAAATCGGAGGTTTTTATGAAGAGGTTATTAACTTTATTATTAAGCTTATCAGTAATAAACTGCATTTATCCAAAAATTGGAGCATGTAGAGACGATGATGATTGCATGCCAACATTTTATTGTGATCTCAATAAAGGTAATGACGCGAGTTCCCAAGGTGGACAATGCAAAAAAGATCCTTTTTACCTAGCTAATTAATGCGATAATTTTTACAAAAAAAAAGGCACATTTTGAATGTGCCTTTTTTAATTTATAAAGATTTTATATCTTATTTTTTCTCAATCTGAGCTTTATGAGGATGTTCACTTCCTGCATAAACTTTTAATCTTCTTAAGAAATGATTTTGTAATTTATTTTTTGGAAGCATTCTTTTTACTGCTAATTCAATTAATCTGTCAGGATTTTTTTCCAACATCTTTTTAGCTGTAATTTCTTTATAACCACCTACATAACCTGTATAATGATCATAAATTTTATCAGTTAATTTTTTTCCGGTTAAAACGATTTTATCAGCATTAATTACAATTATATAATCACCTGACATAGTATGGGCAGTATAATGAGCCTTATCTTTTCCTCTTAGGCTGTCAGCAATTTGAGTTGCCAATCTTCCTAAAATTTTACCTTGCGCGTCAATTACTTTCCACTTTGGCTTTGCATCTTCTTTTCTTAAAAAGAATGTTCTATTCATATCCATTGAATTAGCCTTTTTCTTGATTTCTAGTGTGTTTTTAAGAACTAAACGGGATTAGTAATAATTTAAAGCAAAATAGGCCTATAGTCAAATAATAAAGCAACTGGTAGAATAGGACTGAGCTTATCGAAGGGTACGAGCAATTCAGGACTTTTTATGCAAATAACATATCTCACACTTTTACCGCCAATATTAGTACTAATAGCAGCATTTATAACAAAAAAAATAAAAACTTCACTTTTTTTAGGAATATTTTCAGCGGCATTAATTTCTAACAATTATGGAATAAAAGATACATTAACTTCTATCTTTAGCCGCTTTTACGATCAGTTTAAAGATATTGATAATTATTATTTTTTTTCATTAATTTTTATCCTTGGAATAATTATCGCTTTAATTACAAAAACGGGTGGCGCGCAAGCTTTAGGAGACATAATAATAAAAAAAGCAAAAAGTAGAAAAGATGCTGAAACATCAACTTTACTACTTTCAACATGCCTGTTTATTGATGATTATTTAAACTCTTTAACAGTTGGTTATGTAATGCGCCCATTAACCGCAAAATTTAATATTCCTCGCGTAAAATTAGCTTACTTAATTGGTGTAATGGCGGGGTCATTAGTTGTTATAATGCCAATTTCAAGCTGGGTTGGAATGTTAATTGGTCAATTAAGTTTATCAGGTATTTCATTAGATCCCGCTGCAAAGCCTATAATTTTAGCTGATTCATTTTTTGTTTATCTAAAATCAATCCCATTTATTTTTTATTCTTTTATTATGATCGCCTCAACATGGTTTATTGTAAGAAGAAGAATTTCTTATGGGCCAATGCATCAATTTGAAAAAATTGCAAAAGAAACAGGAAATTTATTTGGCGGCAAATTTGTTAAAGAAGAAATTTTAGAATCTACAAAAACAACACATTCAATTCTAGACTTTTTCTTACCAATTTTAATTTTAATTTTCTCGGTAATTATAGGAATTCCATACGTTGGCGGATATTATTTGTTTGGTGGAACTAATACATTAATTCAATCATTTCAATATTCAAATGCATCTTTGGTTTTATGTATCGCTAGTGCTTTATCTTTAATTATCAGCTTAATTTTTGCACTAATTAGAAAAAAAATTAAAATTTTTGATACTGTCACAATCACAAAAAATGGTATTGAAATGATGTTTGCTTCTGTTGTAACAATTATTTTTGCATGGGTTTTTGGGTCATTTTTAAAGCAGGATTTAAAAACAGGCATTTATCTTGCCGATCTACTTTTAGGAATCGTAAATATTCATATTTTACCGCTAATGATTTATTTAACTTCAATCATTATTGCTTTAGCAATAGGTTCATCTTGGGGAACAATTGCAATTTTAGTTCCAATAGTTGTGCCGATGGTATTAACATTTTTAAATATCCCAACACCTACATTGTTTGAAAATGTGATTTTATTGCTTCCATGCATTGGCGCAATATTTTCTGGTTCTATCACTGGTAATCATTTGTCACCAATTTCAGATTCAACTATTATGGCTTCAACGAGCACAGGAGCGCATATTATTGATCTTGTAAAAGCAAGATTTTATTATGTAATTCCAAGCGTAATTGCGACATCAATCTCGTTTTTAATTATCGGCTTTTTAATAAATAAAAATATTTATTTAGCATTAACAAGCTCAATTTTAGCTGGGATCTTAATTTCTTTTGGTCTTTTGTTATTCATGCAAAAAATATTTAGAAGATCATAAAATAATTAATGCCATCTGAACTAATTTATATAATTAATTAGCTGTTTTAGCTAATTTTTATAAAAACTCTTGTTTTCAATCAGAAATATTTGTTAGGCTGATTTTGTAGATAAAAAAATGTTAAAAAGGAGTTATTTTATGAATTTTAAGAATGTTTTACTAATTTTGTTAGTTAGTATTTCAGTAATTGGTCAAATGAAGGCTGAAACATGCTATTGCTCAATTCAATGTGGCCCGAGAGAATTTATAGAAGGCCAAGATAAACCTAAAATTGTTTCAAAAAGCGGATTTGGTCCAATTTGTTTCTGTCGAGACCGTGACATAAAAAAATTTAAAAAGAATAAATGTAATCCTTCGCAAGAAGAAATTAATTCATTAGATGCATGTTCTTAAAATATTGAATATCTAGAAAAAGGGAAAAGAAAATAATCTTTTCTCTTTTTCTATTTAATCATTAATTTTTCAATTTCATCTACGGATTTTGGCAAATGTTCACTTAAACAAACAACTCCATCTTCTACAATCCAATAATTATCTTCAATTCTTACGCCAATATTTTCTTGCGAAATATAAATTCCAGGCTCAATGGTAATAACATCGCCAGGTTCTAAAGGATTTGCATAATCACCAACATCATGAACATCAAGTCCTAAAAAGTGTCCAATACCATGTAAAAAATATTTTTCATAATTTTTTTCTTTTAAAAACTCTCTAGCGATATGATTTAACGATTCATCCGGTTTTTCTTTATTACTTAACCAAAGTCCGGGTCTTGCAATATCTGCAATATATTCTTGAGTCTCTAAGACAATTTCATAAATTTCTCTTTGTCTTTTTGAAAATTTACCCGAAACAGGATAAGTTCTTGTTAAATCACCACAATAATGTTCGAATTTAGCTCCAATATCAACAACTACCAAATCATTTTTTTCCATTTTTTTATTATTTGCTACATAATGCAAAATTGTTGAATTTTTTCCTGATCCGACAATACTTGGAAATGCTAATTCGCAATTTGAGACCGTAAAAACATATTCAATGGCTGCTTGAACTTCATTTTCAAATTTCCCAGACTCAATTACTTGAATTGCAGCTTCTTGACCCAAGATTGTTATATCAACTACTTTATAAAGTGCTTCAATCTCTTTTTGAGATTTTTTTCTACGCATTTTTGCAACGATTGGAGAAATATCAATGAGCGAATTTTCAAAACCAGGTAAAAATTGGTTAATGCGATTTAAAATAAATCTTTGTTCAAAATATTGTCTTTGATTTTGCGGATTTAATGTAAAAATTTTTCCATTTTTATTTATAACTTCTCTTAAATAAGAAATTAAATTCATATATTCTTCAGAATCAAAAAAAGGATAAAATTCATAACCTTTTATTTTTTCACCCAAATAATTTAGTTCATCAAAACCTATGTCAGCTGGTTTGCAGGTTAGTGGGTCAATACAATTTGCTATCCAATGAGCACGACTTTGCCCGGTATTTGCAGCATAAAAATTGGAAGTTCCATCTAGATTTAATGAAAAAGCAGTTCCGGGTTCACTAATTCCAGTAAAATAATAGAAAGAACTTTCTTGTCTAAATTTAATTGCCTCTTGCTCAAAATTTCCAAAAAATAAAATTATTCCATTTTTAACTTCGGGAAATTTTTGCTTAACTAAATTTACTAAATTTTCTCTTCGTAATTTAAAATCTGCCAAACTAAACATTTTCTTAACCTTAAAAAATATATTAATATTTAATCTACTAACATTTAATTTTACAAAAGTATTAAAAATTATGTATAAAATTTTTCTAATTTCCTTAATTTTAAAATTGTCATTTTTGAACTGTTCGGAAATAGAGATTGTTACTTTACATATTCCATTTGAAGATAAAGAAATTCCTGAACTTCAACTAATTGAAGCAATCAAACAAAATAATTATGAAACAGTAAAAAAATTATTAAAAGATAAAAATATTGATCTGAATTTTCAGGATGAAAATGGAGAAACCCCATTAATTCATGCCTCCAGATGTAGAGATTATAGATTTACCCAGTTATTAATTGAAAAAAATGTTAATCCAGCTCTGGTAAATAAATATAATGAAAATGCTGCATCAGCGGCATTCAATCACAAAAATATAAAAGCCGCACGACAACTTCTGAATTATGAAGAAGAATTTGCCAAAAAATATGTTGAACCTAGAAAAACGTTTCATAAATTTATTATTTACTTCAGTGGAAAAAATGACGAAGAAATAAAAAAAAATAAATTAAATTTTATAAAAAAGGATCTATTTAAGAAAAAACTATCATTTTTTGAGGCAAAAAAATTAAAGAGAAAAAAAGTTTTAAAGAAAGATGATTATGTAACATATACTGATATAACTGATAGTAATGCAGTGGAAATTAGGGTAAAAGAATCAATAAACTATACTAGTCTATCTGAAAAAATCCCCCATTTAAATAAATTCAAAATTAAGTCAGTTGAGATAATATATGAGTAGATCTTTTTTGACAATTTACATTTTTTATATATAATTTTATTAATATATCATTTCTATTTGTCATTTGGAGGAAAAATGAAAAAGCTCGTATTAACATTAATCCTATTCAATTCGCTTAAATTATTCAGTAGTGAAATAAGTCAAATTACTTTTCATAATGATGAAAATGCCCAAACTTTACTAGGTCAGGATTCTCTTCTTCGAGAAACACCTAAATTCGTAAGAAAATTCATTATTTATTTTGAAGATTCACAAGCAAAAGAAGAATTTTTAAAATTAAGCTGCGAATTTGAAACTTTTAAGAAAACTCTTCTACCATCAGATTTATCTAATGATAATAACGATATGCTTTGTTTTGCTACAAATAAACCGCAATTTGAAGAGCAGCAGAAATAATTAATTCATTTTTTAATAAGATTGCAATTAAAGGAATCAGCTTCGTTTATCAGGATTAAAATGAAAAAAATAATTTTCCTAATAATTTTCTCACTAATTTTTATTGCAAACACAAAAACGGATATTTTGCAAAATATTGATCAAATAAGTTCAACCGTTGGACTGTTTACAATTTTAAATAGCATTGAACGAGAACAAAGACAGTATCCAACTGAGTGTCCTGATAAAATAGCTGGGTGCGAAGTAATGCATTATAATGTTGAAACTATAACAAAATTAAATTCTAACAAATTTGCATTAGGCGCGTTTTTATTTGCTGCAGGTTTAAAAAATTTAGATTTAAGAAAATTAGTTCTTTCATTACCAGCAATGTACCTTCTAACAAAAGCAAATTATAAATTCCAAATGTTAAAAGAAAATTTTTCAATTGAAGAATTATTAAAGAGAACGCCAAAAATAATTGATAATATTATTCAAGCAACTTTGATTTCTTTGGCATTATACGTGAAATGATTTAGTATCTCTCGATACAATTTTTCTACGAAAAATCACTCGAGATGATTAGGTTTAAAGTTTGATGATTTGGTTATGCAAAAGTAAAGAAAACATTTTATATTTTTCATAACTTAAAATTAGTTAATAATATTAACTCTTAAAATGGTCTTCTATCAGATAATGCTTTATACAAAGTAACACGATCCATATATTCTAATGAGGAACCCACGGGAACACCTTTTGCAAGACAAGAAATTGAAACATCAATATCTTTCAATTTATTTGCAATATAATTTGAAGTGGCCTCGCCTTCAGGAGTTTGATTCATTGCTAAAATAATTTCCTTTATTCCAAAATTTTTAACACGACTGACAAGTTGTTCAATTGTTAAATCTTCGGCTGAAATTCCATCAAGCGGACAAATGGCACCCCCAAGAACATGATAAAGCCCAAGATAGCCGCCCGTCTTTTCAATTGCCAACAGTTCTTGCCATGTTTCAACAATACAAATAACTGATTTTTCTCTTTTTAATGAATCACAATAAATACATTTATCAGATTTTTCTTTCCAGGTAAAACATTGCTCACATTTGGTAATGTTCTTTTTTGCTGTCTGCAAAGCAGTACAAAATTGCTGAATTTTATTTTCATCCATATTTAGAAAATGAATTGCAACTCTATATAAATTTTTTGAAGCCAAATATGGTACTTGTTGTAAATGCTTTAATAATAATTTTATGCTGGGCAATTGTTCCATGATTATGCCGATTTTTTAACCATCGAATATAATTTTGTTTGCACTACAGATAAAGCTGCGCTAACAAAAATAAATAATGACAACCCTGCAGGCAATCCTGCAGAAAATGCAGAGAATAATAATGCAATTGCAAATGTCGATAATCTCTGTTTTGCATCTGTCGCCGTAAATAATGAATGCAAAATCATGCTAATACCAATTAAAATTGGTAAAACATAATATGGATCTTTAGCAGATAAATTTGGAATCCATAAAAATGGTTCGTGATATAATTCAATGGAATTTGTAAGGACACGATTTAGCGCAAAAAAGATTGGAAATTGTAAAAGTAAAGGCCAACAACCTGCCATATCAGCCATGCCATGTTTTTTTAGTAATTCTGCTCTTGCCTGAGCTAAAGCATGTTTATCATCTTTATATTTTTGCTGAATATATTGTAATTTTTTTTGAAATTCCACACGCTTCTTCATACTTTGTTCGCCACGTAGGGTGAAAGGAAGAAGTAAAAGTTTAATTAAAATAGTTAATAAAATAATAGCTAAACCATAACTATGCACAAATCCATAAATAAACACTAAAATTGATAACAATGGTTTAGCAATTACTGCAAGATATCCATAATCTAAAACTTTTTCCAAGCGTTGATCCACAGCAACAAGATTTGCAGATTTTTTTGGTCCAAAATAAAAAGATAAATTCCATAATGATTTATCTTTAATCGCAGGACCTTCTAAAATAGAAAAATATGAATTTATTCCCATAGATTTAAAATATCCGCGTTGCGTAAATTTATTTGTATCTTTAACCATTGCATGAACAAAATAACGATCTTCTAATCCAAACAATGAAGGAATTTCCCAATAACGTTCCAGTAATGATGGTATCGCTCTTTTAACAACATTATTTGCTTCATTAAAAATACCTTGAATTATATCATTAACATCCAAAGGCAAAGGTGACGGATAAAAAATTCTTAATCTTATATCTTCAGATAAGGTTTTAGCTGGTTCAATAATTATTTCTAAATCAATCTGACAAATATGTTTATAAATTTTGAAATTTTTAATAATTTTCCCACCATCAAAATCCGCCATGTAAGACAGTAAAGCGATTTCATCAGTAGCATTCTGATTTATTAATTTATAATAAAAAGGAGTCTTTTCATTAAAAGCAACTAATAAACACCTATCTTCTTTTGCAGTTGCATTAATAGTTTTAAGCAATTGTTCTTTTCCACTGACAGAATGTTTAAATTCTGCCTTTACAATTGAAGCTCCATAATTAGAAAACAAAAATTTAGCAAAATCAGTTTCAATTAAACTGTTTTTTTCTTCAATTGATGGTTTTGTATCTAAAAAATCAATTTCTAAATCTAACGGCCTATGTACTTCTTTAACTCTTGGAGCAACCTTACTACGACCAGATTCTAATTGTTCATGAGCTTTCACATCTGAATTTTCATTAAAAAACATATATTGGCAAAATAGTGTAATTAAAAAAGCAAAAGAAATAGGAATTAAAAAATCTTTAAATTTGAAATTCATAACAAACCTTATTAAGACGTAATATTAATAGCAATTTATTTTAAATAATATCAAAAAAAAATCATTCAATCTATACCAATTCATTGCAATTATCCTAAAAAACCTAACTTCTTTGCTTTTCATAATTAATTTTGCTAAAGCTTTAAAAAAGAGAAATTTATTAAAAAGGATAAAAAATGAAGATGGAAAAAAGGAAATTCAGGATTGGAGATTTTGCTCAAAATTTAGGTGTTAAAAATTTTGTTATTCGCTTTTGGGAAAAAGAATTTAATATAAAACCAACAAGATCTGAAGGTGGACAAAGATTTTATAATGAAACGGATTTTGAAAAATTTAAATTGATTAAAGAATTATTATATGAAAAAAAATTCACTTTAGAAGGCGCAAAGACAGAAATAAAGCGGATTAGTATAGAAAAAACTAATACAATTATCCCTTCACAAAAAACATCACTAAACGAAGATTCAAGACAAGAAATTAATTTTGAAGTGAATCAAAAATTAGATGAATTAAAAAAACAGCTTTCAAAATTAAGAGAACTTTTGTAAAATTTATTTATGTAAAATTTTGAGTTCATGGTTCGATACATTTTTTCATTCGCTTTAGCTCATTCAAAAACACTCACCACGAACGGTAAAATAAAAAACTTATCTCCGATCATCCTGAGTGATTTTGCATAAGCAAAATTGTATCGAAGGATTCATTCTATAAAATAAATTTCACGGAAAATTTAAATGTATCATAAAAAAATTCACATTCATTTTGTTGGCATTGGCGGAATTGGCATGAGTGGAATTGCCAAAATCCTAAAAAATCAAGGTTACAATATTTCAGGATGCGATCTTGATATTGAACAAAGAAGCATAAAAGAATTAAAAAAAATTGGTTGTGAAATTATTTATGGTCATAATACGCAATTATGTAATGATTCCTCAATTGATATTTTAGTTTATTCGTCTGCAATAAAATTATCTAATCCTGAAATTATTTCTGCTCAACAAAGAGGAATTCCGACAATTCCAAGAGCATTAATGCTAGCTGAATTAATGAGAACAAAATACAGCATTGCAATTGCAGGAGCTCATGGAAAAACTACAACAACTTCAATGATTTCTCATATTCTTATTGAAGCACAGATGGATCCAACGGTAATTATTGGCGGACATTTAAAAAATATTTCTGAAAATGCACAATTTGGCAAAGGCGATTTTCTAGTAGCAGAAACAGATGAAAGTGACAGATCTCTTGAACTTTTAAAACCAACCTTAGCGATTGTAACAAATATAGATCTTGAACATTTAGAAACTTACAAAGATCTTGATGACATAAAAGAAACTTTTAAAAAATTTTTAAATAACCTTCCGTTTTATGGAAAAGCAATTTTATGTATTGATGACCCGGAAATAAGATCAATTTTACCACTTGCGCATATTAAAACGTTAAAGTATGGAATTGAAAATCAAGCTGATACGTATGCAAGAGATATAAATTTATTGCCAACTCATTCAACTTACAATTTATTCAATAAAAATGAATTTTTGGGAGAAATTCACATTAATATGCCAGGAAAACACAATGTTCTGAATTCACTGGCAGCAATAACTCTTTGTCTAGATTTAGAAATTTCTTTTGAAACAATTAAAAATTCTTTAAAAAATTTTAAAGGTATAGATAGAAGATTTTCATTTAATGGAATATTTAAAGGAGCTGAAATTTTTGATGATTATGGCCATCATCCAATTGAAATTTTGAACACTTTGCATGTAGCAAGAAAAAGAGCTAAAGAAAAATTGCATGTTGTTTTTCAACCACATAGATTTACAAGAACTCACAAATTATGGAATCAATTCTTGGAAATTTTTTTAAATACAAAAATTGATAATTTAATAATTACAGATATTTATCCTGCAAGTGAAGCGCCTATAGAAAATATCACAAGCGAAAATTTTGTTAAAGCCTTAAAAGAAATAAATCCTGATTATCCGGTTACTTACGTACCATTGGATAAAGAATTTGCAAATATTATTAAAGAAATAAATAACATTGCCAATGAAAATGATCTTTTATTATTACAAGGCGCAGGAAAAATTAATCTAATTGCTACAAAATTAATGAAAAATTAATTTATTTTAATCTTTTTTCTCACTTTCTAAAAATTTTTTCAATTCATCTACTGATTCAAAAAGATTACAATATACTTTTAATTGGTTTTTTAAAGTAACTTTTGGGTATGGCACCATTTTCTCAGTTATATAAAATAAACTTGATTTTTTGATAGACTTCTTCTCGAACTTGTAACTTGGGCTGGAAAATGCGAAACGTATTTCATAAACATCTCGACCTGGCGTTAATGCAATTTCAAGATACTCATCTTCTTCACAAATAAATTCATCTAAACTGCATTCACCATTTGCAGATAATTCTATTGATTTACCCTTAATGTAAACATATTTATCGAAAGAAGTAGCATTAACAATCTTAGTTCCAAAACAATTTAAATTTAATAAAAGAGAAAATGCAAAAATCAAAATCTTATTTTTCATGAAATTCCTTAAATAAAATTATCTATTGAAGTCTGATTAAAGAATAAGAATTAATCAAATCTCCTTGATAAAATTTTCTTTCTGCAATTATCGTTACAGAAGAACTTGTATCCAACTTATTATAATTATCAACATCACAATTTAACGAAAATGTGTACCATGCAGACACATTGCGTAAAATCTGGTACTCACTCTTACAATACGCCTTATCTACAATTCCTATTCTTACAAATTTATTTTTAGAATTAAAAAATTCCTGGAAAAAATTAGAACTTTTTAAAGAATGTTTACCTTGTTTAAAAGGAATTGTATAGATCATGCCACCTTCATTAATTAACCATCGTTCTGGCATTTTTCGATCACTAAAAGTAAAAATAAAAGCTTTATCTTTGTTATCAATTTTATTATCAATAAAAATATCTGGATGTTCAGCTTGAATTGACGCTTGTTCTTTTCTATCAGCATCATCTTTTAAGTCTGCAGAATTTAAAAAATTAACACTAATCAGTAAAAGTAATAATGATTTTTTCATAAAACACCTTCAAAAAAAGTTAATAATGCAATTATTTGACAGAAAAATTTATTTGTTTATCATCACCACACTCGACAGTAATTGTAATAGAATCTGATTTAGTTTTTCCTAAAGTTTTAATTTTGGAATCGACTAAATTCATAGAAAATACTTTAATACATTTTAAATATGCGTTCTCAAAAACTGCTAAAAGAAAAAAATTATTTTCGGAGTCAAAAAATTCATTAAAAAGCTTATGATTTTTAAAATTAAATTGGGAATCAAAGTTTTCAATTTGAAATTTTAGTTTCCTTTGCACAAGCT
Source organism: Candidatus Babelota bacterium (assembly GCA_013287265.1). Taxonomy (GTDB): domain Bacteria; phylum Babelota; class Babeliae; order Babelales; family JABDEC01; genus JABDEC01. The sequence continues at coordinate 69,111 of JABDEC010000001.1, forward strand.
CACTCAAATCAGTATTGGACCACCGCCCGCCATCTATAGGCGATTTTGAAAAACCAAATCTAAATTGAAAATTTTCTCCTGATTCGTTGATTAAAAAAATATCAGGGCGATTTTGCTCATCTTCAGCTTCTTTTCTATCAGCATCAGACACATTTTCTTTTTGTGGATAAGTTCCAAAATCTTCATCTCCATAAAATTCAGATGAATTTAAAAAATTAACACTTAAAAGTAAAAGTAATAATGATTTTTTCATAAAACACCTTCAAAAAAAGTTAAATTAATAATGTAAATCTGTCTCTGATTTTTCTTTATTTTTTAATATTTTAATAATCTACCTTTAGAAAAGAGTCGAACACTATCTTCACCAAAACAAACAACTTTAGGTTTTTTTAATTGAAATTTTATTTCTGTTTTCTCTTGTAAAATTTGCAACTTAATTCCCCTTTCAACATCACTTTCTTGAATAATAACGATTTTTTGATCCGGATTTTCAGGTGCGCCGATTGAGAAATCAATATTTACTAGTCTGTTTGCTAAAGAAAAATAAATTGAAAACGATTTATTTTTCTTAATCTTTGACAATGTTTCACTATCAAATGCAATGACTTCAGATGGTTTAATAAAAAGATCTCCAGGAATACAATCTTCTCCAATTCCAATTGCATAACTGATTTTCATATTTGTCAAATTTTCAATATCAAAAGATGAAATTTTGAAAAATAAAATATTCAAAATAAAAGTTAACAAAATAATGTGTTTTTTCATGAGCGTCCCCTATACCTTCCATTTATTTAATAATGCAAAATCAAGAAATTAAAATTTTCTTGATTTTTTTTAATTTCAATTGGTAATATTAAAATATCATTTATTATCACTTAAAAAAAGGAGAAAAATTGATGAGAATTAGATTAATTCTTATCATTTTAATGCTAATTATAAGCATTTTAATAGATAAAATAATACACTGCAATTAAATCAGAATTTCTAATTAAAATTATATAAAAAATATTTAAAGAGGTCAACCTTATGAAATTTAAAAAAATATTCTTAATAGCACTAAATTCAATCAATTTAATGCCTATTCAGGCGGATAATGGCGGAAGTGTTGCTGCAGGTGTTTTAGGTGGTTTAGCGGTAGGAGGAATAATTGGAGCTGCATCAAGACCAAGAAGAGAGGTTGTTTATATGGAACAACCATCTTATAGGCCATTAAGAAAAATAGATTTAACTGAATGGGAAATCAGACTTAATGAATGGCAGGAAAGGCTTAGCGAAGAAGAAACTTTATTAAGCAATAGGGCCAGAAATATGGCCAAAAAAGACAAAGAACTAAGAGATAGAGAAAAAAGATTAATGCAGAAAGATAAAGAGTTAAAAAATAGAGAAATTAACATTATCAGACGTGAAAAAGCCCTAAAAGAGCGTGATAGCCAAACATCTATACAAGAAAATGAAAAATAAAAGATTAAATATTTTCACCATCAGTCTTCTTTTGAATAAAGACAAAGATATTTAATTTTTTTGACTTTGTTCTTATAGAAATTACCGCTATTTTATTCGGTTTTTCAAAAATTAATAATTCTTCAAATGTTGAAATATGATATTTTTTATCCCACCCGAAAATTTCCATTTCTTGAATAAAAAATTTAAGAAATTCGGATAAATTTATTGATGTTTGAAAAGCATATGAATTTGCTGAAATTCCACAATTCAACGGCTCAATATCTAAAGGCACTGGAATATCAGCAAATTTAGCTTCCTGCTGAAAACTTCTGAAACTTCTTTCTGTAATTTTATTTTTTGAACAACCAAAAAAAATTAATAAAAAAATAAACTTTAGAATATAACTGTAATTTCCCAATAGTCTCATCTATTTCAAAAAATTATCAATTATAATGAGGCTTCTTCAGCTTTATTTTCATTGCCAGACTGTAGCATTTCTTCTTTTTGTTCTTTTGTTAAAATTTGCTCTTGAAGACGTGCAGCTTTACCTATTCTTTCACGTATATAATATAATTTAGCGCGGCGAACTTTGCCTTTTTTAACAAATTTAATTGATTCAATTAAAGGTGAATAAAAAGGGAAAATTCTTTCAACAGCCACTGAATTTGCACTAATTTTACGAACGGTAAAAGTTGATGATGCTCCATTTTTATGAACACATATTACATCGCCCTGAAAAACCTGTATTCTTTCTTTATCGCCTTCTTTTATTCTCTGAGCTACAGCAATAGTATCTCCAGGTCCAAAATCAGGAAATTTAACATCACTAACACCTAATGAACCTATTGTTTCTTTTGTTAATTTTTTTGCTTTCATATGGAGATAACCTTAAATTTTTGGTAATAAAAGTCTTAATATCTTAAAATATAGTTCAAAAATTAATTAATTTCAATTGAAGATTTTATTTTATATCTTCCAATTTTAAATCATATTTAAGTATTAACTTAATACCCTGGGGAGAATAAGTATTACATAAAATAGCTTGGAATTGTTTGAAAAACTTTTCGTTAGCCTGACTAAAAATCAAATTATATATATCAAAAAATTTATATTTTTTAAGTTCGGCAAGCCTATATTTATATAAGTGTTTACATTGCTCTTTATTTCCAGATCTAGACTCAAGTTCATCTCTAAGTGTTTCAGCACTGAGTGATAAGTATTCAAATGTTGATTTTTCGATTTGAAAAATCTGTATTAAATCCTCAGAAAGATTATTATACAGATTCCCAAAATGTATTTTCATTTCTTCACCGTGAATAAACTCAACCAGTCTTTTCAAAAAATTTAATACATGATCGAAATCTTTAAACTTATCAATTTTTTTTGCAGTTTGAACTACATTTTCTTGCAAATTTTCTGCATTTACTTTTTTCTCAAGTTCAGCCGAATAATTATTCGCAACAAAAATTGCTGATAAAAGCAAGATAAACTTAATATTTTTTAACATTTTTATGCCCCCCAAATTGACTTAATTTAATAATATAATTATTTTAACAAATTATGACAAATTGTCAATTTTATTTTCTTTGATATTTATCCCTAACCAACGATCAAAAATAATAGAACAAGCTGATCTGACAGATAAGTGATTAAAATCAGTAAAACTTTCAATTGGAAGCGAAATACACTAACTTAAAATGTTTAAGTCTTTAATCGCTTTGGATATAAATACTTATTTTGAATATGATCACTACAGTTTTGTGTTAAGCAGTAATTATAAACTTCAATATATATTTGAATAAGCCTATCAATATTTTCTTCAGCAAATGTTCTATCGCTTTCATCAAATTTTTTGATCTCTTCTTCAGTCAAAAATAACTTTAATGCTCTATTTAAATCATAATTATAATGTTGCCAACGATATCGTGGCGTTACTAAATCAAATCTAATTGGAAAACTACCAGCTCTTCCTGTCACAATATATTGATTTAATGAATATATAAACATTTGTAAAATATCTATTTCTTTAAACGCGTCAAATTTATCCAATTGAATCAATTTTTGAATTTTTTCAGCTTCTTTTTTCGAATCCATTTCAGCACAGAAATCATTTGAAATGAAAAATGTCGCAAATAACAAAATAAAACTAATATTTTTTAACATCGGTAAATCCATATTAATCGACAACTTTAACTTGAATACGGAAGATTTAATTTGATTAAATCTTTATGCTTTTCTAAATATTCATCAAATCTAGTAAATTTAATTTTAGCCTGTTTAATAAGAATATTGTATAACTCTATTAATTTATGACAATTTTTGTACCATGTTTTAGCTAATTCTTCCATTTCAGAATAATACGCATAAAATTTGGGTTCATTTGCGTATTTATCAATTTTATCTTCTAAATCTACTTTTTTCGAAACATATTCTTTACCCAATTTAATTAACGCATCAATTTCATCCCTGCTTAAAAAATTCTTTAAATCTTTAATAAAATCATAATCTTCAACATATTGTATATCATCGACCTCAAATTTTCCGAAATCAATAACATTTACTAGGCGGTTTAAAAAAAATCGTAGACATTTCAAATGTTGAATTTCTCTTAATTGCTTAGAAACAGGAAATTCTCTATCGGGTGCAAAATGATCAATTTCCTTTTGTTTGTCAGTATTCATTTCTACTTCCATTTTTAAATCAGCTGAATAATTATTTATAGCGAAAACTGTTGCTGATAAAAGTAAAATGAATTTAATATTTTTTAACATTTTGATCCCCTAAATAAATCGTAATTTAAATATATATAAACGTATCAACTTATGACAAATTGTCAATTTTATCTTCTCTGATATTTATCCCTAACCAGCGATCAAAAATAATAGAACAAGCAGACCTGACAGATAAATGGTTAAAATCAGTAAATCCTTCAATTGGCAGTAATAAATAGTCACATTTTTCTAAGATATGTTGCGCCAAGCCATGACCAGTTCCAAAGACAAAAAGAACAGGTCTATCTTCTTGCCAAACCTTTGATTGATCAAAATAGGTAATTAAATTCGCATGATTATGTTTTTTTGCTGAAGTAGCAATTAAAATTGGTTTTTTTCCTTTAGATTCCTCAATTAATTTTACACATTCATCAAGATTATTCACCATTCTTACCAAATTTACTGCTTGAAACCTGTGAATATTATACTGTGGCCCTTCTGTTTGCCAAAAATCCATTAATGTTTGCACAACCTTTTGCTGGTCAATCAAAGGAGTAGAAATAAAATAATTTTTTAAACCGTAAGTTGCGGCAGCCCTAGCAATATCATGAAGATCTAATGAAGTAACAGAAGTTGTTCCTACAGATTTGTCTTTTAGTAAAACGTCATTATGCATTAAAACGGCGTAATGAGGCGGTATAAATTCCTTTGCCACATTTTTTTCTCCTTGATTTAACGGATAACTTTTCAGCCATTCAAAATGTTTTTTAACTGTTTTTAATGCCGCCATTTTTTCACGCCATTTTTGTATTAAGCCATGGTTTCCGGAACGGATAATTTCAGGAACCTGCATAGCTTTCCAACTTAAAGGTGAGGTATATTGCGGATAATCTACAAAAGGGCCGGAAAAAGATTCAGATTCAACTGAATCAGTTTTTCCCACGATTCCAGGAAATAATCTCAAAAAACTTTCTAAAAAACACATGGCTGGTAAATCACCACCCATTAAAACAAAATCACCGACAGAAATTACTAAATCTGAGTAATACTCTTCCACACGGGTATCAATACCTTCATATCTTGAAGAAACTAACAATAAATGATCTTGGTTTTTAATTTTTTGATACAAAGAATTTAACAATTTTTGATTTAATTTTTCCCCTTGAGGAGAAAAGAATATTTTAAAACTTTTTCCATTTTTTTGGTCTTGGTTTTCAATTGCTTTTTGAATAATCTCTGGCTTTATTAACATTCCAGAACCAGGACCAAAAGTTGGACTGTCTATTCTTTCTTTTGGTTGTGCAAAATTAAAAAAACTAACTAAATCAGCTTCAATTATTTTTTTTTCAGTTGCCCGCCCTATTAAACTTGTTTTTAAGAAAGGTTCAAACAATTCAGGAAAAAGAGTGAGAATTGATATTTTCATTCAGAACTATGCAGATACTGATTTCTTATGAAGTTTTTGAACTTTTTTAATAGCATCTGAAACTACAGCACCCTGAGAAACCCAATATTTAATTCTTTCTTCATTGAGTTGAACAATTTCATGTTTAATTGGATTGTATGCACCTAAATTTTCAATGCATTTTCCATCTCTTTTAGCACGAGAATCAACTGCTACTATACGATACATTGGAGAATTCTTCTTACCTACCCTTGAAAATCTAATCTTAACTGCCATTGCATGTCCTTTATAAAACCTCTATTTAAACATATCTTTAAAATTACCATGTCTCTTAAAAAGTTTAGCAAATTGCTTACTTTGTTCAAATTTTTCCAATAATAAATTAACATCTATTACGATTGTTCCTGAACCTTTTGCAATTCTTTGTTTCCTAGAATTATCTAAAATTCTGGGAAAAACCTTTTCTTTAACTGTCATAGAGTTTAAAATAGCTTTAAACTTCTTAACTTCAGCTTCACCCTTTTCCATTATCTCAGGCGTTAATTTTACTGATCCCATGCCAGGCAAATATTGCATAATTTTAGATAATGAACCTAAATTACCAACCATATCTAACTGACTTGCAAAATCCTGCAGTGTAAAATTTCCTGAAGATATTGCATTTGCTAATCTATCCTGTTCAGACTTTTTAATTTTACTTTCAGCTTTTTCAACAAGAGTGAGAACATCGCCCATTCCCAAAATACGCGTTGCCATTCTTTCAGGATAAAATAATTCTAAATCTTCAATTTTTTCACCTGAACCAATAAAAGAAATTGGCTTTTTTAAAATATATCTAAACGCAAATGCAGCTCCCGCACGTGTTTCACTATCTAATTTAGTCAAAATTGCACTATTAAAACCTATATTTTGGTCAAAAGCTTGAGCAACTTTTAGAGATTCTTGACCAGTCATAGAATCTAACACCAATATTTTATATTTAGGCTCCAAAATTAAATTTATCTCCTGTAATTCCTGTAACATTTTATTATCTATGTGCAATCTGCCAGCAGTATCTAAAATTAAATAATCATATTCTTTTTGTTTAAATTGATTATAAATTTCTTTAGCTGCTTTTATCACATCAGCTTGGCTGGAACGATAAAATTCAACATTAACTTGTTTCGAAAGAATTTCCAATTGATCAATTGCCGCGGGCCTGTAAAAATCTACAGAACCTAAAAGAATTTTTCGCGTCTTTCCCTTTTTTTTACTTAAATCCTGTAAATAATTGGCTAATTTTGCAACAGTGGTTGTTTTTCCTGAACCCTGAAGACCTAAAACCATTATCACGGATGGAATTTGAAAAGTAGGAGCAATTGCATTTTTTCCACCCAAAAATTCACATAATCTCTCATAAACAATTTTTATAAATTGCTGTCCGGGATTTAATGATTTTATTATTTCTTTACCTAGAGTTTCTTGCTTAATTTGATTTATAAAATCAATAACAACATGATTCGGCACATCAGCTTCTAATAAAGATTCACTTACTTGCTTTAAAGCATCATCAATATTGGATTCGGTTAATTTAGTGTTTCCATTAAAACTGGAAAAAATTGAAGAAAATTTTTGCGTTAAAAAATTAAACATAATATTTTATTGCTCGCAAGACAGGCTCAGGGCGAGCGATCACGTAAATTATTTAGATTTATTTAAGAAAAAGTTTAACTATTTCCGCTCGTGGTGAGCTTGTCGAACCATACGAGCTTTTTTAAATTCTATCAAATCAACAAAAAAAAGCTATTATCAATTTACTTTTTTCGCTGATATGTCCCAATCAAAACAGCTTCACCAAGAATATGCTCTTTCATTTTTTGTTTGAATTCTTCGGCTGTAAGGCTAACCTGATATTTATGAATGTCATCCATCGCAAATAATGTAAAAAAATATCTGTGGTTTTGACCAGCAGGAGGGCAAGGTCCCATATATTTTTCTTTTCCTGAACTATTTTTTAATATTTTAGCCGAAGGATATTTATCAATCGACATATTTTCCGGTAATTTATCAATGTTAGACGGCAAATTTACTAAATTCCAATGAATAAAAGTTTTACCCACAACTTGTACTGCATCCGGGTCATCTACAATTAAAACAAAACTTTTAGTGCTGGGTGGCGTTCCACTCCATGAAAGAGATGGAGATATATTCTGGCCATCACAAGTAAATTTTTCAGGAATTTTGCCATTATTTTCAAAAGCATTACTTATTAATTCAAATTTATTATTTTCACTAGAATCCTCTATCTTATCAGTATTATCCGTGTCAGGAATTTCTGATTGAATATTTTGTCCACCTATTGTACAAGATAAGATAATTAAAAAATTATGCTTCATTAAACCCTTTTTTTAAAAAATAATTTCAAATACAATATTATTTTGGCATAATTTATAAGTCAAAAGCAATAATTTGTTAGAAAAATAAAAACTGGATCTCTCGATACATTTTGCTTGCGCAAAACACTCGAGATGATTAGAGGTTATAACTTTTCAAATGCTTCAATATTTCATATGTATTAATGTCAAATTACAACATCTTTAACATTAAAATAATAACTAAGTCTAATCATCTCGAGTGATTTTTCGTAGGAAAAATTGTATCGAGAGATAACTGAGCAAAGTAATTCAAAATTTACTATTTCTTGACTGGAGAAAGTTGATTTATTGCAGCTTCAGCCAATAAGGTTGTAGAAGCATAAGCAATTGAAGCAAATGCTATTTGTCCAGCGACAGAACGGCCTAATTTTTTAGTATCATTTTCATCGGCAGTTGAATAAATTAAAAGACCACTTACGCCCAAACTTGCGGCAATTGCACTTTTAACATCCAAAACATTATATTTAACTAGAGCATAAGAAACAATTCTTACTAAGGAACCAAAAGCAGCTCCGTAAACAATATCTTCTTTAGTTAATCCATTTGAAGAATTTACAATTATTCCTGAAATTAAAATTAAGTTTAGTAACATTTTTTTTGAAAAATTCATAAAACTCCTTTAAAAGATTAGTTAAGTTAAACTTACTTAAATTGATTACAATTTATAACTAAAGCCGTAAAAACTGCAACAACAGTATAAAAAGGAGTTGAAACAACTCCTTTAAATCCATCACCTGATGTTTGAGCAGTTAAAAGATCATAAAAAAATTTAGTGCCGATTAAACCACCACCGCAAATCGCCGAAACGGCTGCAGATTCTTTAGAATTAGCACCGCTGGCCGAACACAATTTATAAATCGAACCAGACGCTAATCCAATAGCGACTCCAGACACAAACTGTTTTAGAAAATAATTTCCTTTAATTTCCGCAGAATTAACAAACAGCAAAGACAATAAGATAAAAAGACTTTTTTTCATGATTTTTCCCTCTCAGAAATTTATCAATTAGCTAGTATACAAAAATCGCAATAGAAATAAATAATTATTTGATTTAAAATGAAATATAGAATTAAATATTATTCCAAAAGATCGGCCACATTATGACAAAACCTCAACATTTTGAAACACATCAATATCCAAAAACTTTATTACTAGCAATAGAAGCGCCTTACAATCAGACAAAAGACATCAATTCCTATTTTGAAGAATTTAAAAATTTAGCTAAAGCCAATGGCGTAAAAATTGATGAATTTTTTAGTTTAAAAATCAGAGAAATTGACCCAACAACTTTCATTACAAAAGGAAAACTTGAAGAAATCAGGGAAATTTGCGAAAAAAATGAAATTGAACAAATAATAGTTTCTGAGCCGTTAACAGTAAAACAAGAAAGAAATTTAGCAGACTTTTTAGACAGAGAAGTTTTTGATAGAACTCAATTAATTTTAGAAATTTTTGAAAAATCAGCGCATACAAATGAAGGTAAAACTCAAGTTGAAATTGCAATGCTTCAACATAGAAAAGCGCGGGTCGCAGGCAAAGGCGTATTTTACGGACAACAATTAGGAGCAATTAACGCAAAAGGACCTGGAGAAACCGCTAAAGAAAGAGAATTAAGAACTTTAGAAAATCGTATTCACAAATTACGACAAAAAATTGAACAACTTCAAAAGACAAGAGAAACTCAGCGTAAAAGTAGATTAACAAAAAACATTCCATTAATTTGTCTTGTAGGATATACAAATGCCGGAAAATCTACAATTTTAAATACGCTAACAAAAAGCAACGTATTAGCTGAAGATAAATTGTTTGCAACATTAGATACAACAACTCGTGAACTTTATATAAATTCAAAAAAAAAGGGAGTAATTTCTGATACTGTTGGATTTATTCAAATGCTTCCACCTAATCTAATTGAGGCATTTAAATCAACGTTATCAGAATTACAATATGCTGATTTATTATTGCATGTTATTGACTTGTCAGATAAAAATTGGGAATCACAAATCAGAGTTGTTCATGAAATACTTGAAGAACTTCAAGTTGATACACCAATGTTATACGTATTTAACAAGATTGATAAAGTGTTAAATATTCAAGATCTTGAATATCAATTAAGAAAATTCAAACCAAATGTATTAATTTCTGCAACTACAATAGAAGGAATTCAGCCATTATCTGATTATTTAGATCAATGGGAAAAAAATTAATTACTTAAAAAATATTCATAATCAAATAATTATCAAAGATCTGATAAAATTATCATAAGAATCAGACGTCTTTAATCCCAGTTTTTTTAAATATTTATTTGTTAAAATAACCTGATGAGGAAAATAATTAATCAATTCAAAATAACTAGATATTTTGTCTAGCAATGAATGATATTTAGAGCTTATATTATTTTTTGCCAATTTCACATGAAAATCATTCATTCCTAAGGGAACATTACTTGCATAACATTTTTCTTGAAAAGATTTACAATATTTTTCTTTAACTTTTGCGCATAAAATATCTAGTTTCGCAAGCAAATATAATCTAATATTTTCTTTAGAAACTGAATCAATTTCTTCAGGATTAAATTTTTTAAGCTCCACCGCTATTTTCCGTTTTAATATATCTTCTTCACTTTCCGTATAAGTTAAAGTAGTATCGGATTTTTCGACTTCATAAACTTCTGAAGAATTAGAATTTATTGTAATTAAAAGAATAAAGTTAAAAATAATTTTTTTCATATTTATAAATAAAAAAATTTTTAATTATACATTTGACAATATTTTGAGAACAATTTTTCATCAATTTTTTTAATTAACGTTAATAAAAATTTAATCTGATCTTGGAATGCTTGCAGATTTTCTGCTTCAAGAATAATTTGATCAATTAATTGGTGAAATTTCTCATCAATTTTTGCTTTTATGCCTGCTTGACACTTTTTAATACTATTCGTATTCCATAAACGTTGACATATTGCTCTTTTTTTAGGTGATTCAACTCTGCGCCAACTAAATTTTTCGTATTCTTCAATTCCATCCAATGCAATTTCGCCATCTAGGTTAATAAAAAATATTTCAAGTTTATTTGCAAGATAACTTATTTCACAAATTATCGAGTCATATAAATTTACTTTATCAATTTCAATATTCAATTTATGAATTTCGTTAAATATTTTAAGATTTTTGATTGGAATTTCACAATTTTCATTTACAGCATCTATCATGCGTTTTATTACTTTGGCACTCATTTGTTTAGCTTCAGTGCCACTAATATTTTCAACATCACTAGAAAATGAATTAGCTGATTTCAGTGACTCAGCAGAATACAAATTAAAAATAAATGTAAAAGTTAATAAAATAATTTTATTCATATTTTCCTTAATCTACTTCAAAAAGTTTAATATATTGTTGCAAAGCCTTAATTTGTTGCTCATATTTTTGCTTTGATTCTACGTTAACACAAATATCACTAAGTATACCGTAATATTTTGGATCTATTCTTTTTTTTATTTTATTTCCTGCATATCTTAAATTTTCTATCTCTTCTTCAATATCTTCTTGAGATAAATTACACTCTAATGGTCTTTCCTTCTTCCATTGTAAATACATTAAATAATTTTCTTCGAGCATAAAAAACATTTTGCAATTTAATTGTTCTGCAAAATCCATTTTTTGAATATTTATAATTCTAAAATCAGAATTAATTGCCGGAACATCACTCAATGTTCTAACGCGTCTTAAAATGTTATAATCAGCTGAATTAGAAATAAAAAAATAAAAAGATAAAATTGATAAAATAAATTTGTTCACGAAAAATTCCCCCTAAAAAATAAATCCTATGTGAACAATATAACAGAAAAAAATAATTTTAAAAATTTATAATTCAGTTAAAATGATAACAATAAACAAAATAACCAATGCTGAATAATGCCTGATAAAATTCAAAAATTTAATAAATTCCTTAGAGAAAATCTTAATGAAAACCAATTAAAATCTGTTCTGGAAAAAGAAGGCGTGTTTCTTGTTATCGCGGGTGCCGGCTCAGGAAAAACAAGAGTTATTACTGCCAGAATTGCAAACTTAATTATCAATGAGAATCAAGAAACAAGTTCAATTGTTGCATTAACCTTTACAAATAAAGCTGCGAAAGAAATGCGAGACAGAATTCATGGCTGGATTGGATTTGAAAATCAGATTCCATTTATTGGCACATTTCATTCATTTTGTTTAAAACTTTTAAAATCAAATAGCCATCTTCTTGAAATTCCGGATTTTACAATTTTAGATGATGATGATCAATTAAAATTGATAAATACAATAATCCAAAGACACGCATTAAATAAAAAAGTTAATGCCAAGCAAATAAATTATCAAATTTCATCTATAAAAAATAATTTAACAGTTGGTTCAGTTGCATTTGATGAAAATAAATTAATTCAGGAAATTTATTTAGCTTATGAACATGAAAAGAAAATTAACAAAAGCTTAGATTTTGACGATCTGCTTATAGAAACCATAAAGTTATTCAGAAATAATAAAAAATTTAAAACCGATTTTCAAAATAAAATTAAACATGTTCTTGTTGATGAATACCAAGATACAAATTGTGTCCAGCATGAACTTTTAAAACAAATTACACAAAAGGTTTCTGCTTCTTCGGGTTCAACAACGTTTAAAAATAACCATTCTGATATTTTGGCATCTGATAAAAAGAATTTAGAAATTGAATCACTGTGTATTGTTGGAGATGAAGACCAATCAATTTATTCATGGCGCGGAGCTACTGTAGATAACATTGTTCATTTTAAAAATGATTTTACAGATACAAAAATAATAAAAATTGAACAAAATTATAGATCCGTCCAGCCAATTCTTGAAATTGCAAATAAAGTAATTAACAACAATAAAAATAGAAATCCAAAAAAATTATGGTCAGAAAGACAAGCAAAAAATAGAGTTTTGCAAATGACTTGTATTTCTGAATATAAAGAAGGAGAAATGATTGCAAATGCAATCAAATTTGTAAGCAAAGAAAAAAAAATAAATTCCATAGGAATTTTATACAGAACACATTTTCAATCACGCGCAATTGAAGAAGCATTAATTAAAAATTCAATTCCATATACAATTATCGGCGGAATTCAATTTTATGAACGTAAAGAAATTAAAGATCTGCTTGGTTACCTAAAATTAATTGTAAATCCATTTGATAAAATTTCATTTTTTAGAGTTATTAACTGCCCTCAACGAAAATTGGGCGAAAAGTTCGAAGAAGAATTTTATAATGAATGGAATGGTGAACCACTTTTAAACTTTATTGATGTTTCAAAAAAATTAATTGATCAGGGAACATTGACAAAAGTTAAAGAAGAATCGCTTTTAAGTTTTACTGAAATATTCTCTGGAATAAACAGAGAATCTTCAACATTACAAACTCTTAACCATATAATCACGCAAACAAATTATTTCCTTTATTTAAAAAATAATTTTGAAGAAAAAGAAGCCGAATCAAAAATAGAAAACATAAAAGAATTATTACGTGCTGCGCATCATTTTGAAGAACAAGGAATTAAAACAATTCCGGAATTTTTAGATCAAATTGCATTACTTCAACAAAAAATAGTTGAAGAAGAAAATAAAGAAGAAATTAATCGTGTGCAACTCATGACATTGCATGCAGCAAAAGGTCTTGAATTTGATCTTGTAATAATTGCCGGACTTGAAGAAGGAATAATTCCAAATAATCGCTCATTAATTAATGAAGCGGATTTAGAAGAAGAAAGAAGACTTTTTTATGTTGGAATAACAAGAGCAAAGGAATATTTAATTTTCTCCTTTGTAAAATATAGAAATTCATTCGGGCAAACAAATGCGCAAATTGCATCGCGTTTTCTTGAAGAAATTCCAGCAAATCTATCTTACAAAGAAGATACAACTTATTATTTAAATTTTTCTATGCAAATTTCTAAGGTATTTTCTGAATTTTTTGGCATCAATTCTTCAGCACATCCAAAAGTTTTAACATTTTCAGAAAAAATTATTCCTGCAAAAAAAGAATCGGCCACCCAAATTTTAGACAAAACTTCGATCGATAATTCTACGCAGAATAAATGGAAAAAAAATCAGCCAGTGCAACATAAAGAATTCGGTTTAGGAATTATTCAAAAAATTGAAACAAAAGCAGATGGAAAAATTTTTATTACTACAAAATTTAAAAATGGGTTAAAAAAAATAAGCTCAGAATTTTTAAACACAAAATAAGGATAAAATGAAAGTAAAAAAAGTTTCTAAAATTCTCTCAATAATTTTAATATATAATATTTTGATAACTCCAATTCAAATTAAAGCTGATAAAGCATTATGGATGGTTTTTGGTTTGTGCATCATACAACTATTTAATTCTCTATCGCAAAATACAAGCAGCATTATGACAAGGATGAGTGTTGATAGATTATCAGCAAACACAATTGTAAATTCTACATGTTCACTAAATCCTGCTGTTTCACAACATTCATTTCACGATTTACATAATACTTCAAATGCAACCTTGAATTCAAGTTTTGTTGGAATGGGACTGAGTTTTATGTGTTTGGCAATATTCTGGATAAAATACATGCAAATGTTGAGAAATGAACAAAGAGATAGAGTCAATCAATTAGTTACTATGGATGAAATGCGAGAAAATCATTTTCCAGCACCAGAAAGATCATCGGAAAATCACGATAGAAAAGATGGCTATATTCCGCCTGCTTATCAACCTTAAGCGCAAGATTAATTTAAATTTTTTAATTCATCAATTTTAATTAATTTGGTTTCTGCTGATTTTCTTTCTTTAATTTCAACAGAATTTTGAGCTAAAGTTTTTGTACTTACAACAATGCGATAAGGAATTCCTAATAAATCAGAATCTGCAAACTTTTCACCTGCATGAACTCCAATTCTGTCATCAAAAAGAACTTCTAAGCCTGAATTTTGAAATTGATGATAAATTGTTTCAACTTTTTCAATTTCATCTTTTTCTTTTGCCAATGAAATTAAATGATATTTATAAGGCGCAATATTTTCTGGCCAGATAATTCCTTTTTCATCATGCAAAATTTCTACAATTGCTCCCATTAATCTTGAAGTTCCAAGGCCATAACAACCCATCAAAATCGGATTTTGCTGTCCTGATGCATCTGTAAAAGTTAAATTAAATGCATCTGTAAATCTTGTTTTTAATTTAAAAATATTTCCAACTTCAATAGACTTATTTTGCACCAAATTTTTATTTCCACATTTAAGACAAGAATTTTGCTCTTCAATAATTTCTTTATTGATGGCAATCTTGCAATTTTCGCACAAAAAAATTATATCTTCACCAAATGGTGTTATTGTCTGAAATTCATGTGAATATTTACTAAAAATTCCACCTGATGCAAAAGTCAGGTATGTAATTTCTCCCAATCCACAACGATTGAAAATTCTTAAATAAGCATTAGTCATTTTTTCATAATATTGATCTAAATCATCTTCTTGAGCATGGAATGAATATAAATCTTTCATCCTAAATTCACGACAACGTAAAAGACCCGATTTTGCACGTGGCTCATTTCTGAATTTGGTCTGAATCTGGTAAACATGTTTTGGCAAATCTTTATAAGATTGAATATATTCACCAACCAAAGGTGTAACTACTTCTTCATGAGTAGGACCTAAAGCCAAATCCCTGTCACCTTCTCCTTTTAATTTAAAGAGGACATCAACTTTATCCCATCTTTCTGTTTTTAGCCAGATATCTTTGGGCTGTAAAGCTGGCATAAGTAATTCTTGCCCATTTTCACTGTTCATTTCTTCTCTGACTATATTTTCTATCTTAGTAAGA
The DNA here is from genome assembly GCA_013287265.1 of Candidatus Babelota bacterium. Lineage (GTDB taxonomy): Bacteria > Babelota > Babeliae > Babelales > JABDEC01 > JABDEC01. The sequence continues at coordinate 84,935 of JABDEC010000001.1, forward strand.
ACTCTTAAGCCTAAGGGTAAATAGCTATAAACTCCAGCCATAAGCTTAGAGATATAACCACCTTTTTCTAAAAGCTGAGCATTTATACTTGCCTCCTGTTGAGAGGTATTTTTTCTTGTTTTGGTCAAAAGAGCTGATTGTTTCATTTTTTACCCTTAAATACGAATAATAAAGGCTATTATAGCTAAGATTCTCTGTACAGTCACTTAATTAATTCTAATTAATGAATTCAATGTTTTCTAGGTGTAAATTTACATAAACACAATTTATTGACATATTTTCTATCTGATATAAAATTAGAATAAATAGGGGGTTAAAATCATGAAATCTCAATCAATTTTTAAAGTTATAAATATCATTTTAGGGCTCTCTTTTATAAGCAATTCAAATGCATATATTTTCACTAAACATGAATTTGAAGGAAATAATAAAATTTATGGTTGGGGAGATGTGCATTTTGGAGATGCAATTAATAAACATCCAAAATTAAATTACAAACAAATAAAAGAAATAAACAAGCAACAAGCAGATCATTTGATAAATTTTTTGAAAAATTGTGATAGCAATTGCTGTGTTTTAGTCGAAGATATAACTGATATTGAAAACTCAGGCTTTGAGAAAGAATTTGTAAAAATAAATGATGAAAATTCAGATAATGACACTTTTACAAGTTTTTTAACAGATATAAATGAATTATGCAAACAAAATAATATAAAAATTATTAACGTCGAATGTAGATATGCCGGAACATTATATTTTGATTCGTTATTTATAAAAACTGAAAAATTTTTAAAAGCTTTATATGAAACAATAAATGAAATAAAAAATTATAATGACAATCCATTATTAAATAATTATTACAAAAAATTAATTCAAGAAGTTTTAAATAACAAAAAATTTATTTCAATTTTAGAACAAAATAAAGATAAATATTATGATGAATTAAAAGAATTAATAAATGAAAAAATGCACGAAAACTTTTTCTTTGATTATTGTGAATTAGTTGATGCAAAAATTATGCATGCAATTCACCAAAACAAAGATAAAAATGTACATATTTGCGTTGGTAATATGCATATTAAAAACATTGAAAATATAATCAAAAAATTGAATTATAAAAAAATCAATCCTAATGAAAAAGAAAAAAGAGAAAATCCATTAGAATTAGAAAAATATTTAAAATATGATGTTAAAAAATTAAGTTATAATTCAAATTACTTAATATTAATTTTATTAATAGTATTAATGCCAGTTGCATTCAGGTATTTAAATAGAAGATTTAATACAAGAAAAATTAAAAGTTAAACATATTTTTAAATTGACTGAAAAAATAATTCCTTCATTTTTATAAAGTGAAGGAATTATTTTTTTTAAAAAAGGAATAAAAAATGTGTTTTTCAGCTAAAGCTAGTTTTTTAACAAGTGGAATGTTAGCAGTAATGGGAATTGTAACTTTAGAAAAAATTAAAGAAAAAAAACAAATCTTATTTGCATCAATCCCATTAATATTTTCTGCCCAGCAATTTATTGAAGGAATTTTGTGGTTATCTTTAACAGGAAAAGCAAATCCGGAATTAATAAAGTTATGTGCATGGGGCTTTCTTTCAATTGCCTTTCTTTTATGGCCAATATGGATTCCAATATCACTAATTTTTTTAGAAAAAAAACTTAATAGAAAAAAGATATTATTTTCGACATTATTTATGGGAATTTTTGTAGCAATTCATAATGCATATTTAATGCTTCAATACGGTGTATCAGCTCAATTGACTGAAAACCATATTTTATATAATGTTTTTTATCCATCGCCAAGATTTCTTTATACGGCTTTGTATGTTTTTGCAACTGTCTTACCATTTTTTATATCAAGTGTTCCTTTAATGTGGTTTTTTGGTTTGGTTGGCTTTATTTCGCTAATAATAACCATGTTCTTCTATCTGAATTACTTGATTTCAGTATGGTGCTTTTTTGCAGCATTTTTAAGCGTTTTAATCTATTTGATTATTGTAAAGAGAAAGTAATGCTATGTTGCAGGTAGTAAATTTTTCCCTTGACATATCTATTATTTAATTTATAATAGAATATATATATTTGAATGGAGTGTTATGAAAAATTTTAAGAAAAATATTATCTTTTTATTAATTACTCTCTTTGGCATTCAAAATTTTCAACCAATTTTAGGAATGGACATCAAAGGGAAAATTGTAGAATCAAGTGTCAAAGTTTTAAATAGCAATAAGACAATATTAATTTTATCACCAGTATATTTGTTATATTTATATCAAATATTTAACGAGGCAGCTCGCTTTGCTCATGGATTTAAAAGTCTAACTTTTGATGAATACTTTGCTAAATTTAAAAAAACTTATTTTGAACAACAAGTTCTAATTAAAAAATTAAATCTTCCAGATGAGTTAATTGAAAAAATTAGCAATAATTTAAAATTAAATAAAAAAGTTGCTGAAGCGATAGCATGGAAATCTTATCAAAAATCAAACAATATTTTTGGTCAAACTCTAATAGGACAAATTTTTGATAAAATAGATCACACAATTTATCACATCAGTCATCGCATTTCTCCTGGGTCTATGGAACTGCTCGATCGAATTATATTGTTGCCGATTATTTTTCGCTTAGTGAAATTTTATCATGATAAAAAATTTTAAAAGAAATCTTATCCTTTTCTTAGTTTCTTTTATTGCAACTCAAAACCTGAGGGCTATGACACTTACAGATAATCTTACAAATAATGCTGCTAATTATTTAAAAAAAGCTGTACAAGTTGTTAATCAAAATGCCTCAATCTTGAGTCAAAAAATGGAAAAAGGATTTGATAAATTCATTCATCCAGTTTTAATGAGTAACAAAACTCTTTTAATTGGCTCAATACCTTTGATTATTGTAACATTAGGTCTGACTTTACAGCTAATCTATTTATTAAAAAAAAGAATAGAAAGAGAAAAAATTAAAGCCAAGATAAATGAAACGCTAATTAATGAAAAAAATTGTCTATTTTTATTAGCAAAGCAACAGTATGTTCCTGATGATATAATAGATTCAGTTCAAAATTCTTTACATGGTACAGTTCCTTCTTTACATAAATCCGCGCTTATTGAAATATTAAGAAAAGATAAAATAATGGAAGAACAAATGTCTATTTTTGAAAAAAAATATAAAAATTTAAGATTTTTATATAAATTATTATGGAGAAATAGAGGTGGGCCACTTTATTCGGATTTAGGTAGGATGACAAGTTTAAGTTTGGTTCTTGTTCCAACACTTATCTATAGATTTAAGCTTTATCCGATTAATCAAGAATTGAAAGAATTAAGGGAAAAATCGAAAATAGCATCTGAAGAATTACATAAAAGCCTTATTCATCTTTGGAGCGTATTTCATTATGATACTTAATTGGAATAAAATTTTTTAATAAACATCAGATTCATCATTAATAATTGGTTCTAAAACATTTTCATTAGAATTTGCTTTTATTTTATCACCAATTTTTACCGCAAGTGGACCAAATTTTGATAAAAGCAAATTTTTATCATTTGCCATATTTTCAATATCAGAATTTTCATCAAAAATAATATCTGTACCAATAATTTTGCCATTTTCAAGTATTGTACCTTCAGCCGGAACGATAAAATTACCATTTTTTGTTTTGATTATTTCATAAACTTTTTTGTTAATTGTCGGATTTTCCTGAACATATGGACCTTTCCATTTTTCAGGATGCAATAAGTTCATTGACCCGATTTTTGATCCGGCAAATTTTTCAACATTTAAAAAATCAATTCTATTTTTTAAATAATCAAAATGTGAAATTCCTGCATTATTATTAATGTCTTGAAAAATTATATTTAATTTTTTTATCTCATCAGCTATGATCTGATCCTTGTAACTTGGCATGTATTTATACACAAGCCAGATTGTTAACATAAAAAGAAATGCAAATGTGAAAGCTGTTGAAACTGAAAAGATTTCACTAAATTTTTTTGTATTTTTTTTCTTCATAAATTTCCTTTTTTTTAATTCATCAATTCATCCCGAATGTTTTTGCGAAAGCAAAAAATATCGAAAGATTAATAATATTTTAAAAGCATAACATTTTTTACTTCAGATAAAGTTTGTTCTGCAACTTTTAAAGTTTTTTCCGTTCCATCTTTTAAAATCTTCATCACATGATCAGGATTTTGTGCTAAAAGTTCTCTTCTTTTTCTAATTGGATCAATTAATTTTTCTAGAATTTCAAACAAATATTTTTTTAAAACAACATCGCCCAAACCACCTCGTTGATAATGCTGTTTTAATTCTTCAACTTTTTCCTTGTCATTGTCAAAAATATCCAAATAGGTAAAAACTACATTTCCTTCAACTTTACCAGGATCATTAACATGCAAATGATTTGGATCCGTATACATCTTCATAACTTTTTTATTAAGTTCGTCAGATGAATCTGATAAAAATATTGCATTTGATAATGATTTACTCATTTTTGCTTTTCCATCAACTCCAGTTAATCGTGAAGCTTTAGAAATTAAAGGTTTAGCTTCAGGAAAAATATTTGTTTTATAAATATTATTGAAAGTGCGGATAATTTCATTAGTTTGTTCGATTACAGGAAGTTGATCATCTCCAACAGGAATCAATGTTCCTTTAACAATTGTAATATCTGCCGCCTGACTTATTGGATAAGCTAGAAAACCAATCGGAACTTGTTCACCAAATCCTCTTTGTTGAATTTCTGTTTTAACGGTCGGATTTCTTTTTAATCTGTTTAGTGTGACTAAATTCATATAGAAAATAGTCAATTCGGCAATTTGGGGAATCAGCGATTGTATAAAAATTGTAGATTTTTCAGGGTCAATACCAACAGCAAGATAATCCAAAGCGACTTGTAAAACATTCTCACTTACTTTTTCAGGATGTTGATAATTATCAGTCAGCGCTTGAACATCGGCAATTAAAATATATTGTTTATATTGATTCTGTAACGTTACACGATTAATTAACGAACCAACATAATGTCCAAGATGCAGAGGTCCGGTGGGACGATCGCCAGTTAAAACAATTTCTTTATTCATATTAAAATTTTATCAATTTTATTTTTATAACTCAAATTAAACAAAAAAGTTGTAACTAAAAATAAAAAAATAGTAACTTATTTTTATTAAATACATTGTTAAAAAAGGAATGAAAATGTTAGAAAGCTTTCAATATTTATATATCATAAATTTCATTGATGTTTTTGAAATTTTAATCTTTAGCTTCGTAATTTATTATTTTTCATTGTGGCTTAAACAAGATTCCCAAAAAAAATTATTATCTTCATTTTATTTAATTTTTTCAACAATCTTTGTAACTCAGTTCTTTCAAATGAATGTCCTACATAATTTCTTAATTTATTTTTTTCCTGCAATTATAATGCTTTTTATTTTAGTGCATCAAAAAGTTTTGCAAAAAAATTTTATAAGTTTATTAAAAATTACACCTGAAAAACAAAGCCTTACTGATTGGTTAGAAATTTTAATGAGATCATCTTTAATTGCAATGAACAACAAAAAACAAATTATTGGTGTGATTGAAGGAAAAGATTCACTTTCAACTTTTCTTACTTCTTCATTTACCATGAACACACCAATTAATAAAGATGTTCTTGAAGTTATTTTTAATAGTCCTTCGTACGATCAGAATAAAATGATTTGGATTTCTCAAAATGGTTTTTTGAACGCAATTAATAGTGATTGGAATATTAAAAATCATGATTTGTGGATTTCAAAAGAAATCCAAGGTTTCGAAAATTGGAAACAAGATGCCATTTTATTAACATCAAAAATTGATGCTTTAATATTTAAAACAAATCCTACAAAACAGAACTTCGACATAATAATATTTGGTAAAATAATTGATAACGTTTTACCAAATAATGCAGTCCAAATAATTCAACAATTTGTAAGAAAAAATAATTTAGATTTAAAGAAAGGGAGTAATGAAATTAATTTTAAAACAACATCCACATCTAATCAACCACTCGCTTAAAGTTGTTTCTCTGATTTTTGGATATTTATTTTGGGCAATTTTAGCGCAAAATCAAAATGCTCAAATTAACATAAATATTCCAATTTATTTTTATGGATTAAAAAATAATTTAGAAATTGAAAGCCAGGAAAATCTTAAAGTAAAAATTGAAGGACGAAGATCAGATTTATGCAAATTAGATTTAAAACAATTAGCAGCTCATTTTGATATTTCTCATATTGATAATGTTGGGGAGTATAAAATTGACGTGCAAAAAGCTGATCTATTTTTACATAAAAAATTTAAATTGATAGAATATTCCCCACAAATAATTACAATACAAATCAAAGAAAAAAAATGACAAATTTATTTGGAACAGATGGCATTCGGTCAAAAGTCGGTAGTTTTCCCCTAACTTTTAATGATTTAACAAATCTGGGAAAAGCTATAAGTTTATGGTCATTGGCCAAAGTTAAAGAGCCAAAAATCTTAATTGCAACAGATACAAGAATTTCCGCAGATGTTTTAAAAAATTCATTAAAGAGCGGATTATTGCAATACAAAATTAATTTATTTGATGCACAAATTTTGCCAACTCCGATAATTTATCAATTGGTGCAGAAACAAAAATTATTTGATTTTGGTCTAATGTTAACTGCATCACACAACCCATTTCATGACAATGGCGTGAAAATTATTTCAAAAAATAATGTAAAAATTTCAGAGGCTGATGAAGTTCTAATTTCTGAATATTTTATAAATCAAAAATTTAAAGATATTGATTATGAAAATCTTGGAAAAGAATATTTTTATTTTGATTCAGAAAAAAATTACTTAAATGATATTCAAAAATATTTTGAGGACGAATTTTTAAAAAATAAAAAAATAATTTTAGATTGCGCAAATGGTGCAACATCGACAATTGCGATAAATATTTTTAAAAATTTTGGTGCAAACATAATTACCATAAATAATCAACCAAATGGTAAAAATATTAATTCAGACTGCGGATCTACAAAACCTAAAGCCTTACAAGAAAAAGTAATTAGTGAAAAAGCTGATTTTGGATTTGCATTTGATGGCGATGGGGATCGGATTGCAATAGTAACTAAAGATGGAAACATAAAAGACGGCGATGAAATTTTAGCATTTTTATCAGAAAGCCCAAAATATAAAAATCAGGATATTGTTGGAACAATTATGTCTAACTTGGGTTTAGAATTATTTATGCAAAGAAAAAGTCAAAAAATGTGGCGTACTCAAGTTGGTGACAAATATGTTGTTCAAAAATTAATTGATGAAAAATTATTACTGGGGGGAGAACAATCAGGACATATAATTATGCTTGATTATCTAAATTCAAGCGATGGAATTTTTACAGCTTTATCAGTTGCTCAAGAAGCTTTACGAACAAATAATTTAAATATGGACAGCTTCATTAAATTTCCACAATTAATTATGAATCTTCAAGTTGAAAAAAAGAAAAATCTAAAAGAAGAGCCGTTTGCAAGTATCATTAAAAATTCAGAAAAGAAAATTCAGCCAGGCCGGTTAGTGGTTAGATATTCAGGAACAGAATCATTATTGCGAATAATGGTGGAATCTGAAAATACAGAAAAAGCTAATGAAATGACTTATGAACTTTTACATCAATTGAAACAGTTATTGTAAGCATTTTTTTATCTCAAAATTGGGGATATTTTATCAAAAATCAGGTTTAAATTGATAAATTAGCCAGAATATTGACTTTTATTTATTGGATTTATTACAATTAGAATTGAGAATAGTAGTTTTATAAAAACGGAGGTAAAATAATGAAAAATCTACTTAAATACGGTGTCTTTAGTTTAATTTTAATGTCTGTAGTTAATTCTTTTGCAGTTGAAATTGGAGTGAATTGGCTCAATGGTTCACTTAAACCAATAAATATCGAGTCGATAAAAACAACAATTCAGCAAGTAAAAGAAGCAATAAAAGAAACTTCAGGAATTCCAGAAAATAACAATTTCTTATTATTAATACCCGTAGCCGGAAGCAAATTTGAAACAATATATGCTGGTCATAAAAATAATTCAAAAACTCTAGAAGAACTTGGCGTTACTGAAGATAATCTTAAAAACCAAGATTTTATGTTTCATGTAGTTCTCAGATTACTTGAAAAAGAATAAAAGGATTTCACATAATTTAAAAAAGGCTGGGAAATTAAATAATTCCTGGCCCTTTTTTTAACCAAAAAGTTCATATTTCACGCTAATTTTAATATCATTTTAACCATATTTTTAAGGGCAAATCTTAAACTTTATGCAAACTCTTGATTTTTAATATCATCTTAAATTACAATTAGTATTAGAAATAGTAAAGTAGTTTTTTAAAATAAGGAGAGAAATAATGAAAAATCTACTTAAATATGGTGTCTTAGGGTTAGTTTTACTAGTAACTTCTAATGCTTTAACAAGAACTTTTCCTATACATGAAATCAATGTTATTTACGGAAAAGCATTGCTTAAACATCCAGTAGAAGTCAGATTGACAGATACAGTTAAAGCTGTTAAAGACAAAGCATTATACTTAAATCGTCGAAGGGAAATGGGTTCGGAACTAAATCTTTCAATTGCAAATCCACTCAACGAATTAGTAGTAGCATTAATTGGTCGATCAATAAACCCAATATCCCAAGAAAGACGTAATCTCATAAATTCAAATTTTAAAAATTTACCTGACTCAATGAATTTAGCTCAAGTAGGTTTAGATGATAATGATCTTGAACGTGCTACTTTTATCCTTACAGATAAATAATATTCAAAAATAGAGCTGAAACAACTAATCAAATTTAATCCTAAAGTTTTAATTAGGTGAAGATAAGAAAATCCTTATCTTCACTTACTTAAATACAAAATAAAGAATTCTTGATTAATTTTCAAAAAATTTAGCAAAGAAATAATCTAATTGAATTTCAGAGCCGCCATTTTTTAATGAATGATCAATCAAATAAATCTCATTATGCGCATAAAATAATTCATCTAAAGAATGTTTTTTCCAATCATATTGAATGAACGAAAATGGCAATCTAAATGCAACTTGTTTTGCTTGCACAAATTTTCCAATTTCGTGAAAATACAAAAAATTATAAGCTCTAAATAATTGCTCCGACCAATAGGTTGTCCAAAAGACAGGTTGATATTCCTGTCCAATTGAATTCCAATATTTAAAAAATGAAGTTGAATCTTTTGAAAAAAAATATTTGCTCAATTGAAATAAAGATTGTTCAGGAATCAAAATTTTTTCCAGCCAAAGTTCAACAAAATCTATATATTTATTGCCCATTAAAGTTGCATAATTAATAAGCAAAAAAATCTGGTCCAAATTTAATTTCTTATATTTTATTAGAACTTTTTGAATAAGATTTATTATAATTTTATGCTTTACTTTTGGCCAAAAAATTAATAAATCATTGATAGAATTAACATCAATTATATCACCACAATTAATAACTAAAAATTTAATTTGAATATTCTTTATATAATTTTCGTCAAGAAAAAAACCAATATAATGTGGTCCGTGGTAGGAATTAATATATTCAATGAATTCAAATATTTTTTTTTCATTGCATTCAGAAACATTTCCTAGCCAATAAAATAAATTATTCCCAAGAAAACTCTGGCTTGTCTGCTGTTTAAATGAATTTAAATCAACTTCATTTAAATCTAAAAAACACCGGTCAATATTATGAATTTTTAAATTATTAAAAAATGTTTGGAAAAATAAAACTGGATAATTTTTTCCCTTAAAACAAATTACCTTTTCATTTAAAAATTGATTTAAAAAATTATCTGTTTTTAAAATTTGATTAAGTTCTAATAACATTAGAATCTTTTAATTTTCCAATAGCGATATTATCATCAAGAGAAGAAAAAATCTGATTCACACCACTTTCAGCTAATAATTTTAACTGCTCAAATTCATTCCAAGAAATTGGTCTTTTCTCACCGGTGCCTTGAATTTCAATAATTTTGCCCGATTTTGTTAAAACAAAATTAAAATCAATTTCTGCTAATTTATCTTCTTCAAAATTTAAATCTAAAAGTGGTTGACCTGAATAAATTCCTGTTGAAATTGAAGCTATCTCATCAATTAAAATTGGTTCATTAATTATTCCTTGAGATAACCATTTTAATTCAGCTTTTTTAAGAGCTAAGAATGATCCTGTTATGCACGCTGTTCTTGTGCCACCATCAGCCTGCAAAACATCACAATCAATATTTATAGTTTTTTCGCCTAATTTAGTTAAATTAACAATTGTTCGCAATGATCTACCAATTAATCTTGAAATTTCTACAGAGCGACTATTTCTTTTAAATGATGATGATTCTCTTGAATTTCTTTGTAAAGTTGAAGTTGGTAATAATGCGTATTCAGCAGTTATCCATCCTTCATTTTTGCCTTTTACAAATTGAGGAACGTTATTTTCTAAAGTTACACAACACAGAACTTTTGTTTTACCTAACTCTAACAAAACGCTGCTATCAGAAAAGCCAAAACAATCATAAGAAATTTTTAAATTACGAATCTGATCAAATTTGCGACCATCAATTCTTTGGACGTTCATTATTTTTTTGGATTTACAAATCTTAATCTAATTCTGCCAGTTGATGGATCATAATCAATAACTTCAACCGTCACATCCTGACCTGGCTTGTAAAGTTCATTAAGATTTCTTTGTTGTTCTTTTGGCAAACTTGAAATATGCACTAAGCCATCCTGACCCGGAACAATCTCAACAAAAACTCCAAATTCGGCAGTTCTTTTTATTTTACCTTTGAATATTGACCCGATATCAATCTGACCACCCAAAACTTTAACCCAATTGACCGCTTCATCTTGTTGTGAGTCGGGTCCGCCAAAAATTTTTACTGTTCCATCATCTTCAATATCAATTGTGGTTTTTGTCTTATCAATAATTTCTCTGATAATTTTTCCGCCCGTACCAATAATTGCTCCAATTTTGTCCGTTGGAACTTTAAAGCTAATAATCTTAGGAACAAGTGGTGACAATTCAGGACTTGGTGAAGACATTATTTTTTTCATTTCATGTAAAATAAATTGTCTTCCTTGTTTTGCTTGCGCTAAAGCATTTTCAAAAACTGATCTTGGCAACCCACCTTTATTTTTAATATCCATTTGAATAGCAGTAACACTTTCTTCTGTACCTGTTACTTTAAAATCCATCCAACCAAACTCATCTTCAAATCCAGTAATATCAGTAATGGCTTGAAATTTGCCTTTAGAACTTTTTAAAAGTCCCATAGCAACACCACCAACCATTTTTTTAATTGAAACTCCGGCATTCATAAGCGCCATTGTAGCACCACATGTAGTTGCCATTGAAGATGAACCATCGGAAGATAAAATATCAGTAACAACACGAATAGTGTAAGGAAATTCTTCTTGATTTGGTAATTGGCCTTTAATTGCAGAAGCAGCCAAATAACCATGTCCGATTTCTCTTCTTCCCGGTCCGCGCATAGGTTTTACTTCACCAACTGCAAAAGGCGGAAAATTATAATGAAGCATAAAAGTTTTATCTTCTTCACCATCCATTAATTCTTCAACTCGCTGAACATCTTGTCCACTTCCAAGAGTCACAGTTGTTAAAGCTTGCGTGCCACCGCGTTTAAATAATGAAGAACCATGCGTAAACGGCAAAATTCCAACTTCAACAGAAACATCTCTGACTTTATCAAATGCTCTTCCATCAACTCTTTTGCCTTCATCAAAAATTAAATCATTTAATTTTGTTTTAAAAATTGAATCAAATGCATATTCAATCTGAGTTAATGATAAATTTTCATCTTTTTCAATTTCTTCTTTATAAATATCTAAAAATTCATCTTTTAATTTATCAAAAGCTTCCGCTCTTTCTTTTTTGTCTGCTTTGTTAACAGTTTTTAATTTTTCTAAAGTGAAAAATTTTGAAGCTCTATCTTCCCAAAGATTCCAATCAAAAGTATCTGTAAGTTCTTCTTTTTGGGCTTTCAACTCTTTTTGAATTTCTTTTTGCCACTCAACTTGTTTTTTAATTTTTTCATGCGCTTTAAAAATGATATCAACCAATTCATTTTCAGAAATTGACTTAGCGCTTCCTTCAAGCATCACTATGCCTTCTTCAGTTCCGGCAATAATGAGCTTAAGATCTGATTTTAAAGATTGTTCAAAAGTTGGATCAAAAATCCATTCGCCATCAATTCTCCCAACTTCAACAACTCCGACAGGTCCTAAAAATGGTATTTTTGAAATTATTAATGAAATAGATGTTGCTAATAAAGATAATGTACTAGGCAAATATTTTTTATCTACAGAATAAACAGTTGCAAATATTTGTACCTGGTCAAAAAATCTTGCTGGAAATAAAGGTCTGATTGCGCGATCAATTAATCTTGATGTTAAAACTTCTTTATCAGTAAATTTACCTTCTCTTTTATAATAACCGCCGGGAATTTTTCCCGCAGCTGAAAACAATTCACGATAATCTACAGTTAACGGTAAAAAACCGGGAAATTCTTTTGCCTTAGCAGAAACAGAAGTTGCCAAAATAACAGTCCCACCTTGTTTTAACCAAGCAGATCCATCAGCCTGATTAGCATACTTACCAATTTCTAATTCATATCCAAATTCTTTTAAATAAAATTTTTTTACCATTATCTAATTATCTCTAAAATTTAAAATTTCTTAAACAAACCATATAAACCATCCCCATGAATTCTTAACCCAAAATCAAGAAAAAGTACTGTTGCTACAGCAATAAAATAAATTACTGCTATTCCAGTCCAACAATGCTTCGCGTCTTTACAGCACTGATTAATTTCATTATTAATACAGTCAGCTTTAAATTGTATTTCACTTAGACATGATCCAGGTTCATATCTTCTTTGCAGAGGAGTTTCAATTGCCTGAGAACTTTTTTCCCGCTTCTTATATTTTATAACCATTGTAAAAGAATTAACAGAAAAAAAGGCTAAAACTAAAATTAATATTTTTTTTATAACCACTATTTTCTTAATTCTAAAGCTTGAATTAATTTTTTATACAAAGCTTCATTTTTTTTCTTAACGTAATCTAAATATTTACGTCTTCGGCTAACTAGTCTTTCCAATCCTCTTCTACCACTAAAATCTTTTTTTTCTTTAGCAAAATGTCCAGCTAATTTGTTAATTTCTTCGGTCATTTTAACAATTTGAACTTCAACAGAACCGGTGTCTTTATCATGATGCTGGAATTTTTTCTCTATATTTTTTTCATTATTCATAATTAAACCTTAATATTAATTAAATCAATTTTCAAATTTCATGGTAGGCGCGAGCGGGATCGAACCGCTGACCCTTGCTACGTCAAAGCAATGCTCTACCGCTGAGCTACGCGCCTTCAATTAACTTCTTTCTTCTTCAGCGGCTTTTTGTTCTAATTCTGAAAGATCTTTTCCAATGTATTTTTCCATAAATAATTTAATTCCAGTTCCTGCAGGAATTAATTTACCAATGATTACATTTTCTTTAAGACCATAAAGATGATCAACTTGTCCTGAACATGCAGCTTCTGCCAGAATTCTTGTTGTTTCCTGGAATGAAGCAGCAGCAAATAAACTTTCAGTCACTAACGATGCCATTGTTATACCCATTAATACAGGTTTAGCTGTTGCCACTTTTTTACCTTCTTCCTGTAATAATGAATTTACCATCTTAAAGTGTACTTGATCAACTTTATCGCCAATTAAGAAATCGCTATCTCCAGAATCAGTGATTCTTACTTTGCGTAACATTTGCCTTACAATAATTTCAATATGTCTGTCATTAATAAATATACCATGTAAACGATAAATTTGCTGAATCTGATTAACTAAATATTTTTGTAAATTATCAGGACCTAATATTCTTAAAATATCATTTAATACAGGTTCGCCTGAAGTTAATAAATCACCGGCATTAACTTTATCGCCATTTGATACGTTCATTTGTTTGCCGCGAGGTACAAAATAATCAAATGTCTGATCACCGGCAACAACAGAAATTTTTCTTAATCCTCTATGCAACCCGCCAATAACAACTTCACCATCAATATCAGAAATAATTGCAGGGTCCTTAGGAATTCTAGCTTCAAATAATTCAGCAATTCTTGGTAATCCACCGGTAATATCTTTTGTTTTTGAAGTTTCTCTTGGCATTTTAACTAATACGTCGCCAATTTCTACTTTTTGATTTTGCTGCACAGTTAAATATGAACCAGATGGTAAATAATAATGTGCAACTTCATTTCCAGCATCATCAACAATGCTTATCGCAGGTTGATATCTTTCACTCTTATGTTCTAATATAATTTTATTTGTTGCCTTTGTTGTTTCGTCATATAATTCTTGAACAGTTAAATTTGTGATCAAATCAACAAATTTTACATAACCGGAACGTTCTGTTAATAATAATTTATTATTAGTATCCCATTCCGCTAACTTTGTTCCTAATTTAATTTCTTGCTTATCTTCAACAAGTAATGTTGAACCATATTCAATATTTTGTTCTTGTAAAATTAAACCGTCTTTGGAAACAATCAATATTCGAGCTTTTCTGCTCATTACAATTGATTTACCTTCTTTATCTTTAATTGTTCTCATATCACGGAATTCAACAATTCCATCATGTTTTGCAACAAATAAAGATTGTTCAGAAATACTTGCAATACCACCAATATGGAATGTTCTCATAGTTAACTGAGTTCCTGGTTCACCAATTGATTGAGCAGCAATAATTCCTACGGTCGACCCAACATCTACTAAAGAACCTTTTGAAAGATCCATTCCATAACATTGAGCACAAACGCCTCTTCTAGCTTGGCAAGATAGTACTGATCTTACTAAAATTTTTGAAATAGCGGCATTTGATAATCTATCTACATCATCTTTATCAACTACATGTCCCTGAGCTAAAAGTAGTTCGCCAGAAACATCGTCTTTAACATCAGCAGCTAAAACACAACCGAAAGCCCTATTTGCCACCGAATAAATTACTTCTCCAGATTCTTTAAGATCTTCAAGTTCAATATATCCCAATGTTTTACAATCAATCATTGTAATTACAACATCTTGAGCTACATCAACTAATCTTCGAGTTAAATAACCGGAGTTAGCAGTCTTTAATGCAGTATCCGCTTGTCCTTTTCTAGCACCGTGTGTTGAAGTGAAATATTCAAATACACTTAAACCATCTTTGAAGTTACTTTTAACTGGAGTTTCCATAATTTCTCCAGATGGTTTATTCATTAATCCTCTCATACCAACTAACTGTTTAATCTGGTCTTTAGAGCCACGTGCACCAGATTCTAACATCATAAAAATCGGATTAAATGGCATCATTTTATCTTTTTCATTTAAATAAGCCATTTTATTTTGTTGTTCTAAATCTTTCATCATTTCTTTAGCAACATCAGATGTAGCTTGTCCCCAAATTCCAATGACTTTACTACTACGTTCACCATTGGTTATTGCTCCGTCCATATAAAGTTTTTCAACTTTCTGAACATCTTTTTCAGCTTTCTGAATTATTGCACTTTTACTTCCAGGAACAATTAGATCTGAAATAGCAAAAGAAATTCCGCCTCTAGTTGAGTATCCGAAACCTAATTTTTTTATTTTATCAAGACAATCAACTGTCGCATCACTGCCAAATCTATGATAAATTCTTTCAACTAATTTCGCCAAATCGGCTCTTCGCACAACTCTATTAATCCATTTAAAATCAGATCCTTTTGGTAAAGCTTCAAACAAAATAACTCTACCAACAGTTGTATCAATAATTTCTGATCCTAAACGAACTTTAATTTGAGCATGTAAATCAACACTGCTATGTTGCAAAGCAGTTACAACTTCTTGAGTATTTGAAAATATTGTATTTTCACCTTTTAAATTACAACGTGCCTTTGTAATATAATGTAATCCAAGAACCATGTCTTGAGACGGAACCGTCAATGGTCTTCCGTTTGCAGGTGATAATAAATTTTTTGTTGATAACACTAAATCTTTAGTTTCCGCTACTGCTTTAGCACTTAATGGCACATGCACAGCCATCTGATCACCATCAAAGTCAGCATTGAACGCAGCACAAACTAATGGATGAATTGTTATTGCTTTTCCATCAACTAAAATCGGATAAAAAGACTGTATACCTAATCTGTGCAAGGTAGGCGCACGATTTAAAAGAACTGGTCTATCTTTTACAACTTCTTCAAGAGCATCCCAAACTTCTGGCTCCATTCGTTCTACCATTTTTTTCGCTACTCTTAAATTTGGCGCTACTTCACGTTGTATTAATTCAGATAAAACAAATGGCTTATATAATTCCAATGCCATCATTTTTGGAATGCCACAATGATCCATTCTTAATTCAGGATTTACAACAATGACAGATCTTCCGGAATAATCTACACGTTTACCGAGTAAATTTTGTCTGAATCTTCCTTGCTTACCTCTTAACATTTCACTTAAAGATTTAAGTGGTCGTTTATTAGAACCACGAACTGGCTGACCACGTCTTCCATTATCTATTAAAGCATCAACAGATTCCTGAAGCATTCTTTTTTCATTTTTTATAATTACTTCAGGCGCTTCAATTTCCATTAATCTTCTTAAACGAATATTTCTATTTAAAACTCTTCTGTATAATTCATTAAGATCCGAACTGGCAAATCTACCACCTTCTAAAGGCACTAATGGTCTCAAATCAGGAGGAAGAACAGGTAATACCTCCATAATCATTAATTCGGGTCTTAAATTTGCCTGAAGAAATCTTGATAAAATTTTTATTCTTCGCATTATTTTATGACGCGATGTTATAGATGAAGATTTTTTATAATCTTCTTGTAAAAAATCTATCTCAAGATTCAGATCCATTATTTTTAAAATGTCGCGAATTGCTTCAGCGCCACTTTTAGCAACAAATTCTAAATCTTCAGGATGGGCATCTAAATAATTATCATATTCAGCATTCGTCAATAATGTTTTTCTTGGGTAAGGAGATTTCCCTTGATTCACAACAATATAAGAATCAAAATAAATTACACGTTCAATATCTTTTACTGACATATCAAGAACAAGACCTAGATAACTTGGTATACCTTTTAAATACCAAATATGACTAACAGGAGCTACAAGTTCAATATGACCCATTCGCTCTCTACGAACTCTGGATTGAATTACTTCAACACCACATTTTTCGCAAGTCACACCTCTATGTTTCATTCGCTTATATTTGCCACAATTACATTCCCAGTCCTTAACAGGACCAAAAATACGAGCACAGAATAAGCCATCTCTTTCTGGTTTTAGAGTTCTATAGTTTATGGTTTCAGTTTTTTTTACCTCACCATAAGATAAAGCTCTAATCTTTTCAGGATAAGCAAGCGAAATTTTTATCGCATTAAACTGAGTTGTTCTTATATATTCCCTAAATCGGGACAACATTTGATTAGTCACCAACTTCCTCCCTACTGCCTTTGAATAAATCAACTTGTAATGCTAAACTTTGTAATTCTTTTACCATAACACTAAATGATTCAGGTAAACCTGGTTCTGGGATATTATCACTATCGCCACGAACAATAGTCTCATAAACTTTATGTCTACCAGTTACATCATCGGATTTATAAGTTAATAATTCCTGTAATGTATAAGCAGCACCATATGCTTCAAGTGCCCAAACTTCCATTTCACCAAATCTTTGTCCACCAAATTGCGCCTTACCACCCAATGGTTGTTGGGTAACAAGAGAATAAGGACCAACCGATCTTGCATGCAATTTATCATCAACCATGTGGTAAAGTTTCATGATATAAATTGATCCTACAGTAACAGGTTGATCAAATCTTTGTCCTGTTCTGCCATCATTCAACCAATAAGATCCCGTTTCAGATAAATTTAAATCATTTAAAATAGGTTTAATATCTCTTTCAAATAAAGCACCATCAAATACAGGAGATGCAAAGTGTATTCCTCTCTTGGATGATTCGCGTGCTAAATTTAAAATTTCATCTTTACCATTATTTTTTTCAATATTTTCAATAAGATCTTTGCCAAAATATTTAATCAATAAATTTTTAATTTGATCATATGATGCATTTTCTTCAATCAATTGATTAATATTTTGACCTATTTTTCTTCCGGCAAATCCTAAAATAGTTTCTAAAATCTGACCAACGTTCATACGTGAAGGAACGCCAAGAGGATTCAATACGATATCAACTTGCGTACCATCTTCAAGATAAGGCATATCTTCTCTCGGAACGATTATAGAAACTACACCTTTATTTCCATGTCTACCAGCTAATTTATCACCAACTTGTACAACACGTTTAGATGCTACATATACCTTCACCATTTTTATCACGCCCGAAGGCAATGGATCACCTTTTTTCAATCTATTAATTTTTTCTTCTTTTAACGTTTCTAAAATTCTTAATTGATTCTCAAAAGATAATTTTAATTGCGCTAATTTCGCACTTTCATGAGCATCTTTTAATTTTATTTCAAGTAATTCTTTTACAGGTAATTCTTCTAATTTTTTCTTATCAAAAACTTTATTTTTAATTAAAGATTGTGAAACTTTACCTGATGGCTCATTACCATCTAAAAGCTCAAGAGCTTTTTCAAAAATCATTTTGTTAATGATTACAATATTTTGAGTATATTCATTTTCAATTTTTTGAGTTTGTTCATTAACAATATCTTTATATCTTTTGTCTTTTCTAATTCCACTTCTAGAAAAAACTTTAACATCTATAACAGTACCTTCAACACCGGGCGGAACACGTAAAGAAGTATCTCTTACCTCTCTGGCTTTCTCACCAAAAATTGCTCTTAATAATTTTTCTTCAGGTGAATATTGAATATCACCTTTTAAAGTGACTTTCCCAACTAAAATATCGCCGGGCGCAACTCTTGTTCCAATTTTAACAATGCCTTCTTCATCTAATCCAACTAAAGCATGTTCACTTACATTTGGAATATCGGCTGTGATTTCTTCGGGTCCGAGCTTTGTATCTCTTGCCTCAACAATATATTCATCAATATGAACTGACGTGAAAGTATCGTCTGCAACTAATCTTTTATTTAAAACAATAGCATCCTCAAAGTTGTATCCATTCCAAGGCATGAATGCAACTAACAAATTTGAACCTAACGCCAATTCACCATTTTCAATTGCAGGACCATCGGTCAAAATTTCTCCAGCGTTAACTTTTTGGCCACGCTTTACAATAGGTCTTTGATGAATCCATGTATCATAACTTGATCTTTTAAATTTTTTCAAATTATAAACATCAATTCCATTCGCTATCCAATCCTCGGTGTTAGCAAATTCTTTTTCATCCGCACGAATTGTGATTTTATCTGCGGACACAAATTCAACTAAACCAGACCGCTTAGCAAAATTTACTGAACTTACTGCTTTGGAAACTTCGCCTTCCATCCCAGTTCCAACTAGAGGAGTTTGACATTTAATTAAAGGAACCGCTTGACGTTGCATGTTTGCACCCATTAATGCACGTGTAGCATCATCATGCTCTAGGAAAGGAATTAATGCTGCAGCAACAGAAACCAATTGTTTCGGAGAAAGATCGATAAAATCAATTTTATTTTTATCTGTATATAAAAAATTTCCCTCGTTGCGCGCTAATACAATATCTTGATCTTTTCTTAAAGATTTAAAATTTTCATCCGCAGCTTCAGATTGAGCAATAAATTTATTTTGTTCTTCAAAAGCATCTAGAAAAACAACTTCATCTTTAATTTTTCCATTTTCTACAGGTCTATATGCAGATTCTATAAATCCTAAATCATTCACCATTGCATAAGTAGCAAGTGATGAAATAAGTCCAATAGTTTGACCTTCCGGAGTTTCAATAGGACAAATTCTACCATAATGTGATGTATGTACATCGCGCACTTCATAAGTCGCTCTATCTTTTAATACGCCTCCGGGCCCGAGAGCTGATAATCTTCTCTTATGAGCAATTTCAGATAACGGGTTTGTCTGATCCATAAACTGAGACAACTGACCAGTTCCAAAAAATTCTCTAATTACCGCATTTAATGGTTTAACATTTAAAAGATCTTGCGGCATTAAAGTTCCATTTATTTCTTGAATTCTGAATCTTTCACGAACAATGCGCTCAATTCTTGATAAACCTAAATAAATCTGATTACCTAATAATTCCCCAACTAATCTTACCCTTCTATTTCCAAGGTGATCGATATCATCTAATTCACCTTCACCTTTTTCACGTAAATTAACAAGATATTTTATCGTTGCAACAATATCTTCTTTTGTAAGAGTTGTAGTGTCATCAGATACATCCAAACCTAATTTACGATTTACGCGAACACGGCCTACTTTCGTTAGATCATACATTCTACGAGAATATAAAATATTTTCTAATCTCGCTAAAACATCCTTAACTGATGCACTTTCGCTTGGCCAAACTTTAGAATGCAATTCTTTTAATGCATCATCTTGCGAATAAGAAGCATCCTGAGTTAGCGTTAAACTTAAAGTTGGCTGAAACACATAACCAGAAGATACGATTAAAGCAAATTCTAACTTTTTGAATTTCTTAATTAATTCAAATAATTCAGGAGTAAATAATTGACCTTGCTCCGCTAAAACTTCACCCGTAGTAGGATCAATTAAATCTTTTGCTAACACTTTATTGAGTAAATGAGATTTTTGTAAAATTAATTTTTCAATGTCAGATTTTTCAAGCAATTTAATAATGTCTTTAGTGACGCGACTTCCAACTAAACCGGCAGGAGCATTTTCAGGAAGCATATCAGCATCAAGACGCATACCAAGAATTTTATCATCTACTTTTCTGATAAATTTACCATTTTCTAGATAAATCTGATCAAAATTATAAAATAAAGGAATAATTTCATCTCTTGGAATTCCTAATGCCTGTAGAAATGTAGTAACTAATAATTTTTTCTTTTTATCAATTCTGACATAAAGACAATCATTACTATCAAATTCAAAATCCAACCAAGAACCTCGCATAGGAATAATTCTAGCAAGATAATAAGGTTTTCCCCTAAAATCTTTTACTTTTTTACTTTTTGAAAAAACAACACCGGGAGATCTATGCATTTGACTTACGACTACACGATCTACGCCATTAATTAAAAATGTACCTTGATTACCAAGTTTTATTTTTCCGCCTTCTTCATAAATGTCTGCCATGACTGGCAAATCAATAAAGAATATGTCCTGCTCTTTAATATCTCTGACTTTTTTTTCATTCTCAGAAATATCCCAACTTATTAGTTGAACTTTAATTTTCAAAGGCATTGCAAATGTTTGCCCGCTATATTGACATTCTTCCAAGTTCATGGGCATTTGAATAGTAACTCTTGATAAACAATTTGAACATGTTTTATAAGATGCTGTTTTCTTATCACAATTTGGACAAGATAAATCTAAACTTAAACGAGAACAACCAGACTTTTTACATGAAGAACAACTCCAAGTATATCTATTTGTTATTCCAGTCAATTTACCACAAGTGCAAGCCCAATTACCTAATTCATAACTAACATATTCCAAAGACATTTTATCATATTCAATAGGAAAAATATCTTTCAAAACCTTTTCAAGTCCGATTTCTTTTCGCTCTGAAGGCAAATAATCAAGCTGCACAAAATCATTAAATGAAGTTGACTGCACCTCAATTAAATTAGGAACCGGAACTATATCCTTTAGTTTTCCAAAGGATTTGCGAAGAACCTGCTTATTTAAACCT
Organism: Candidatus Babelota bacterium; assembly: GCA_013287265.1. Taxonomy (GTDB): domain Bacteria; phylum Babelota; class Babeliae; order Babelales; family JABDEC01; genus JABDEC01. Next base: position 106,784 of record JABDEC010000001.1, read on the forward strand.
AAAGAAGGCATTGAGCTGCTCCCCATGAATCAAATTCACTGTTCGTTTTAGTTGTTTATCTTATAGACTCTTGGCTCAAAAATTATGAAAGTTTTACTTTTGCACCCGATGCTTCTAAAGCCTCTTTAATTTTTTGTGCATCATCTTTAGATGCTGCTTCAGCAATAACCGCAGGTGTATTTTCAACCATATTTTTTGCATCAGTTAATGATAAAGGTGTTACTTTGCGAATAGCTTTAATAACATCAATTTTTTTATCACCTGATGATTCTAACGTAACCTTAAATTCTGTTTTTTCTTCAGCTTTAGCTCCCGCTGCTGCTCCAGATGATGCAACAGGTGCGGCTGCCGCAGGCATAGCAAATGATGCTGCTGAAACACCAAATTTAGTTTCAAGAGCCTTTACTAACTCTGCTAATTCTAATACTGACATGTTACCGATACTGTCTATGATATTTTCATAGTTTTTAGCTGCCATAGCTTCTCCAAAACAATTAATTAAACTGACAAAAAATTTCCAAAATACAAATGCTTATTACTTAACTCTTTTTTTCTGAAGCTTGTTTTAAAACCAATAATAACTGTGTTAATGGCATATTTAGCACATTTGCAAGTCTAGTTATTGGAGATTTTAATGTTCCGCATAATTGAGCAAGTAGTACTTCTCTGGAAGGCAATGTCGCCATAAATTCAAGAGAGTCACTACCAACCAATCTAGATTCTACACATCCAGCAATGACTTTAAAATTTTCATTTGATTTAGAAAAATCATATAAAATTTTTGCTGCAGATGTTATATCTTTTGAAAATACAATCCCTAATTGATCTTTCAATAAACCTGACAAATCTTCTGAACATTCAGAATCTTTTATAGCAAGTTTTACTAAACGGTTTTTTGCAACCTTAAGCTTACCACCTTTGTACCTTAAATCTTTACGAAGTTCCTGAATTTTTGAAACAGGCATTCCTTTTAAAATAACTAAAAATGATGCCTTATTATCAATAAAATCCTTTTTAAGTGTATTTACTAATAATTCTTTTTGTTCACGATTCATTTTTTATACCTTTAAAACTTCATCAAGATTTATTTGAATTCCAGGTCCCATTGTAGAAGAAACAGTTAATTTCTTTATATATTGTCCTTTAGCAGAAACCGGCTTTGATGCAAGTAAAGCTTTTATAAAAGCAATAAAATTATCATTTAATTTATCTACATCAAACGAAACTTTTCCAATGGAAAAGTTAATTATTCCCTGCTTATTATTTTTATAAAAAGCGCGACCCTTTTTTAATTCCATCACAATATTTTCCACGTCAAATGTTACTGTTCCTGCTTTAACGTTGGGCAAAAGTCCTTTAGGTCCTAAAATTTTAGCTAATTTTCCGACAGGCCCCATCATATCAGGCGTAGCAACTACATAATCAAAATCAATCCAACCAGTAGATATTTTATCTACCAAGTCATTTGCACCTACATAATCAGCGCCAGCTTTAGTTGCCTTGTCAGCATAATCACCTTTTGCAAATACCAACACTTTCACAGTTCTTCCAGTACCAAAAGGTAATACTACTGATCCTTTAACTGATTGTTCCGGCTTTGATGAATCAATTCCAAGATTTATATGAACATCTACTGATTCATCAAATTTTGCATATGAAAGTTCTTTTACTTTCGATAAGCCACTTTTAATAGGAAAAAACTCAACTCCCTTAAGAGCTTCAGTAGCTTTTTCAAATTTTTTACCATGTGTTGCCATAACTAAAAATCCCCAGTAAATTATTCTATTTCAATACCCATACTACGAGCAGTACCAGCAACAATTTTTTTAGCTTGTTCTAAATCAGTTGCATTTAGGTCAGGTAATTTAATTTTTGCAATATCTTCTACGTCTTTCCACTGCAATTTTCCAACTTTGTCAGTTTTTGGTTTTGATGAACCTTTTGCAACATTTGCTTTCTTTTTTATTAATTCAGACACATAAGGTGATTTAATTACAAAATTAAATGATTTATCCACATAAACTGTTATAACAACAGGAACTATTTCACCCTTTTTATTAGAAGTTGCTGCATTAAATTGTTTACAAAATTCCATTAAATTAACACCGTGTTGACCCAATGAAGAACCAACTGGAGGTGCTGGAGTAGCAGATCCGCCTGGAATCTGTAGTTTGATTAATGCTTTTACTGGTTTAGCCATATTAAATTTATACCTTTATCTTTTAACTTGCTCAAAACTTAATTCTACAGGAGTAAGTCTTCCAAAAATACTCACCATTACTGTTAATTTTTCAGCATCCTTATCAACTTTATCGATTATTCCAACAAAACCAGCAAATGGACCATCGCTAATTTCGACTTCCGAGTTCTCATTAAACTCAGGTTTAGCAGAAGTAACTACAACTTCGCCTTTCATGCTTGAAATAATTTTTTCAATTTCTTTTTTTGAAAGTGGAGCTGGCTCCTTACCTCCAAGAAATTTTAAAACTCTAGGAGATGAAGTAACTAATCGTAATGTTTCAGGAATTGATTCCATTTCAATTAAAACATAACCGGGAAATAATTTTTGATCTTTTGATTCGGTAGCAGTAAAAAATTCTTTAAGTTTAGCGGATGGTATAAGAATATCCCCAAACTTTTCTTCTAAATTACCTTGTTTAATTTTCATATTTAAATCAGATCTAACCTGGTCTTCATAACCTGCATAGACCTGAATAACATACCATCGCTTCATAGATTTCTAAACCTTGTATACACTATTACATCCCTAAAAAAACATTTCTTGCTAACCAAGCGAATCCAAAATCAATAAAACCTAAATAAATAGAAAAAAGAGTTATTATAATTAGTACAACAATAGTAGATCCAATAAATTCATTAAACCCCGGCCAAACAATCTTTGTAAGCTCTATTTTTACTTCTTTAAAGAATTGACCTATATTTTTCATTCCATTACCTAAATGCATTTAACTACCATCAATTTTATTTTTTAACATCTAAATGGCAGGCCAGGAGGGATTCGAACCCCCAACCCGCAGATTTGGAGTCTGCCGCTCTACCAATTCGAGCTACTGGCCTTCAAACTACTTAGTCTCCTTGTGCGCCTGATGCTTGCGGCAACGCGAACAAAATTTACTTAATTTTAAAGAACCAGCAGATCTTTTTTTTGATACAACCTGAGTATAATTACGCTCTTTGCATTCTTCGCACATTAAATGTGTAGTTACACGATTTTTAGCCATAAATAATTTTTACCTTGTTTACTATCATTGATGAAACTGGAGCCCGCGACCGGGATTGAACCGGTGACCTCTTCCTTACCAAGGAAGTGCTCTACCAACTGAGCTACGTGGGCAAAAAGCCTAATTTCGTAAACATCATTAATAATAGGATAAAGAAAAAAAAGAAAAAAACAACTTTAGAATACTAAAAATTTTAACTTTTAATTCCATTTAAAATATTGGAGCTGGCGACTGGACTTGAACCAGTGACCTGCTGATTACAAATCAGCTGCTCTACCAACTGAGCTACGCCAGCATAATTTCAATAAATTTTTTCAATTTTTTCAATTTTGGAGCGGGAAACGGGGCTCGAACCCGCAACCTACAGCTTGGAAGGCTGTCGCTCTACCAATTGAGCTATTCCCGCTTTGAATTTCAAATTAATTTATGCCCAATTTGAGCGACTTTTTATTCGAAAAAATATTGTACGTCTACGTTTTACAAATTTATTTTAATTTCTTCGTACATCAACTTTGCTCGGACAGTCCTCGCATTTTTCACAAAATCTATTTCTACTGCTTCATAACTGGCCGTGCCCAGACGAAGCCCGTTAGGGCAAAGACTGGTGGCGAGAGCAGGATTCGAACCTGCGAAGGTAGAACCAACGGATTTACAGTCCGTCCCCTTTGACCGCTCGGGAATCTCGCCAATAATTTCAAACTATTTCTCAAATATTGTCAATATAGAATATTGTTTTTTAAATGATTTTTCAACTTAAAAATTAAAAAAATAAAAAAAAGATTTAGTTTTTTATAAATTCTGACAGATTTAATGTAAATTATGAATTAAATTTAAATATAACAATGAGCTCAATTTAGAAAGCTATATGAACTAAAAATATCTTTTTGAACATCTTCATTGAAATTTTCTTTTATTTGTTTAATTAAAAAATCTTTATTTATTTTAATAAAAGATATAATTTCAGGATTATCAGGATTATTTAATTGACTATTTAAGGTTCTTAATAGTTGAAGAATTCGTAATCTATTTTCAATAATTTTCTCTAAATATTTGAATTTATTAAATATATTTTTCTGAATTTTTTCGTCAAAATTTTTCAAGACAAAATCAATAATTTGATTTTTAGTTTTATTTGATGTTTCATCAACTTTTTTATCTTTTTCCAATTCATTTAATTTATAAAGTAAAAATATTTGATCATCACTATATTTTTTTAAATCATTAATCGAAAAATTATAAATATAATAATTTGAACTTTGATCAAGTGCAATAATTCTAAAATCTGATTCCCCTTTAAAGCGAATAAATCCAATTTTTTCTTTATCATTTAAAACTTTTGTTTCAAATTTTTTAGTCCAAAGGTTATTAATTTTTTCATAAAGAATTATGTTACCTTTCTCATCTGCAGCTATAACTTTGTTACCCTGAGAATTAATAGCTAAATTTCGAACATCCAAGTTTTGTTCGACTTTGACTTCACTGTCAATTTTTTGAAATACATATTTTGTTCTTGGTCCAGGCATCATTCTTGTTCCGGAACTCGTTCTGGTTTTCGGTAATTGCAAAAACTCATATTGTCTTTCTAAAGAAGGTGAATTTTTTCCTGAGTTAGGTGATTGTCTACCCGATGGTGGCGATTCAGTTCCAGAGAAAGGTTGTTTCAGACCTGATGGTACTGCTACATAAGGACTACCTTTTTCAGTCTCAACTAATTGATAAAAATTAATTTTTTTCGTATCAGGATTATAAATTATAAAATATTCACCCGAGTTAGATAATGAAAAAATATTGGAATTAAATTGAATGAATAATGTTGACTGACTCACCCCATTTATAAAAATTTTAAAAGTTGGCTTATATCCCTGATATCTTGGCGTTTGCCATTCAACTCTAATATCACCTGCATAAGCAAAAGTGTTTTTACTTTGAATAAGTGTGATCAATTCAGCAATATCACTCTTAGCTTTAATTTCTTCAACTGAATTCAGTTGCATTCCTCCACCTAAAATGCCACTTATCCATAAATTATTTTTTAACACTTCAGATCTATTAAAATTACCAGGCTTTATTAATTCTAGGGGCAAATGCATAGATTCAGTGATTTGCATTTGCATCGAATTTATTGAACAAAAAAAAGGGATATTTATTAATAATAAAAATATTTTAAATTTCATTTAATCTCCTACCATTTGCCCTAAAATTTAAGATTTTTTTAACCTCAAGGCAAAAATTACTATCAAGATTGTTAATTTTTTGCCTCATATCAGAAACAGAAAGAACTATATCCTGATCAAAAGCATTATTTTCAAGGTTTTTTACTAACTGATTTGCAATAATTTTTGCAAATAACAAATCTGAAACATTTTTCAGGTCTTTTAATTCATTACAATATTTCTCTGATGTATTGATTATATCATTAAAAGCTTCATTTTTTAAGTAACAAGTATCAGAAAAATTCCTTACAGTAGTTAGAAATATATAAATATAGATTAAAATGATAATGATTTTCTTCATATAAACAATTAATTTAATACAGAAACCAACTTTTTATTTAATATTTATATTACTATTTGAAATATTAATTTAACAAGAATTTAATTATTTTTTAGAGATTTTTATGGATTTGATTGTCTTTTTTTGATTAGATTAACGCTCTAAGAATGCCCAAACCTAATTGAACTGCACTTTGAGCTCTTAAAATTGTGGAAGTTAAGCGATAAAAGTTAAATCCGGCATTTTTAATTAAAAGTTTTTCTTCAGGATCTAAATCAGCTTCAGGTCCAAAAAATATCAAAATTTCAGATGTTTTTTTGCTTTCACGGTCTTTTATGAACGGCATCAATTCTTCGCCCTTTGAATCAAAAAAAAGTTTATTTCCAATATTTTTTGACTCGGCAATCAAATCATTTAAAGAAATAGGAGATTTTAAAGTAGGAAAATTGTAATTTTTAGATTGTTCTGCTGCTGAAATTATTATATTTTCTAACCTTTCCCGATCTTTATCTTGCCATTTAGATTGGGCCTTTTTACTCCAGACGGGTTGAATTATATTCGCACCAAATTCACAGGCATAATAAATTGCTTCCTGAAATGCTTCTTTTTTTAGAAGGCTTATACACAAAGTAATTGATGGCTTTAATTCAATATTTACTATCTTTTTTAAAATAATGATTTTGATAGATCGCTTTGAAATCTCCAATATTTTGCATGAATAATGAAAATTCTTATTAAAAAGGACCAAATTTTCATTAATATTTAATCGTAATACTCTTACAATTCTGTGATAAATCTTATCTTGCGATATTTCAAATATTTGATTTTCAACAAAATTCAAATCAAGAAAAATTGAAAATTCATGTGAATTGTTCATTCTAATTCTTAAAACAATTACAGAAATAATTATAAGAAACTGAGAGTTTACTTTTCAATTCAATATATCTTAACAATAAATAAATACCTATTTTGCTGCAGAATAATTCAAATTCAGTTGGTTCATTTGACTCTTTATGAACATATTTATTTGGATTAAATTCTTCAGTGAATTTATCAATTTCATCAGCTTCTTCTGTGGTTGATGTATTACTCACCTGAACATCTTTAAAAAGTCTTTGCAATTTAATATTTTCATCAGAAAAAATTAAATAAGAAAAAAATAAAGAAAATAAAAAAATCTTTTTTAAAATCATAAAATCCTTATTTTTAATTTCTTTTAGATAACGTTATTTTAACATTATTAGGGTAAAAGATCAAAAATGCAGGATTTAAAGCTTATTCAGAAGACTTCCATTAAAAAATTGAGATTCAATTAGAACTAATTTGTTCTACTGAGCATAGATTTGGATTAAATTTTATTAAATATGTGCAGCCAGTTAAAGCCTTAAATTTAATTTTTTTACTTCCTTGTTCCACTGAACAATCCAACTCATCATTCTTTGGATTCCAAAAGTATAATCCTCGATCTAATTGTAATATTTTAGGATGCACAACAGCATCAACTTCATGCTTTGTAAATTCAGCAATGGTCAGTACCACCGGCTGTAAACTATCAATTTGAAAATCAATTCTTTTTTTATTAAATCCAAAAATATTTAATGAAATTAATGAAAATACAATAAATAATTTTTTTTTCATGAATATTTCCTGTTGATTTGTTACTGTTTTATTTAATTTTAAAAATTTTGTGTTTTCCTGCTTTGATTATCATTCCAGATTTCCAATTTATTTTTGCTTTGAAATCGGAAATGATTTCTTCATCAATTTTAATTGCTCCCTCTTCTATCAATCTTTTTGCTTCTGAAGATGTTTTAATCACATTTAATAATTTCAATAAATCTACAATCCAAAGAGGATTTTCTGCATTTTTTTGAATTAAAATTTCCTGAGCTGCTGAATAATCTTTTTTTTGAAATAAATTAATAAAATTTTCCTGTGCCTTTTCAGCATCATTTTCTGACCAATATTTTTTTACAATTTCATAAGCCATCAATTTTTTAAAAAGAATAGGATTAACTTTATCAATATCCATTTCATGTCGCATTAAATGAATTTCATTCTTATTTTTTCCAAGCAGAAGTTCAAAATAACGTAACATTAATTGATCTGAAATTGACATTAATTTTCCATAAGCGTCATTAGCGGATTCAGCAAGACCAACGGAATTTCCAAGAGATTTGGACATCTTCATCGTACCATCAAGACCTTCCAGCAGTGGAGTCGTTATGACTACCTGTGGCGTCTGATTATCTTTTTCTTGTAAATGACGTCCCATTATCAAATTGAAAGTTTGATCTGTTCCTCCAAGTTCAATATCAGCTTTAAGAGCAACAGAATCATAACCCTGAAATAATGGATATAATAATTCATGCATTCCAATTGGCTGATTCGTTTTTATCCGATTTGCAAAATCATCACGTTCAGTTAGTTGAGCTAAAGTTACCTGTCCACAAATTTTTACGATTTCTTTTGAAGTTAATTTATCAAGCCATTCAGAATTGTATCTGATTGCTATTTTTTTTGGGTCTAAAATCTTGCTAACTTGCTCAAAATAAGTTTTTGTATGATTTTTGATTTCTTCTTCAGATAAAGGAGGGCGCGTTTTTGATTTTCCTGTAGGATCACCAATTCTTGCCGTGAAATCACCAATTAAAAAAATTACTTCATGTCCTAAATCCTGAAAATCTTTCATTTTTTCAAGAACGATCGCATGACCTAAATGAAGATCCGGAGATGTGGGGTCCATTCCCAATTTCACTTTTAATTTTTTGCCGCTTTCCAGTTTTTTTAACAATTCTGATTCAGAAATAATTTGACTAGTTCCTGATTTAATTTTTTGAAATATTTCTTCTATTTTTTTCATCATCTGAAATTTATTTTAATAAAAAACCAAATAAGAAATTAATTTTTAATAAAAACAATCTTAACACATATTCTATGTATGGCCCTAAAACCAGAATAAACAAAAATGGAAATAAAAAAATCATGAAATTAACAAGCGGCGATCTATTTTCTAAATCCGGCAAGAAAAAATGAATAAATAATCTTAACAATCCAATGATAAAATAAACTACAAAAGACAAAATGTTTAAATTAATTAATGCTGTAACAACTAAAATAACCGAAAATAAAAACGGTGAAATGTTTGAAATTAATGTGTCCAAATTTCCAATAAATTTAGTTTGAATTAAAATCAATAAAAATAAAGCAAAAATAGTCAAAAATAGATGGGCAATTGTTCTCGCAAAATACATTAAAAATAATTTTATTTTTTCAAATTTTCTTGAAATATTTGAAGGATTTAAAGGAATTCTTGAACCAAAACCAAAATGTGGCGGAATTACTAAAATTGCCAATCCAATAGGGTCCATGTGAATTAAGGGATTTAAAGTTAAATATCCTGCATCCTGCGCAGTTGAATCACCCAATTTTTTTGCAATCCAGCTTTCAAAATATCCTGCAATTGCAACTGTAGGAAAATATACAACTAAATAAGAGATAAGATTTTGGGCAAATTCAATTGTTTCTAATTTGATCATTCGTTTTTTCCAAAAAGCTAATAAATAATTAAAGATTAAGAAAAAACGATTCAATCGTCAATTGAAAAAGAAAAGAGAATAAGTAAAAATTATTACTTATTCTCTCAAATTCTGTTTTGATTATCTAATCAGGATTTACGCATTCAGTGCCGTTGCAAATCTGATTACCTTCACAGGGCGGTTTACATCTTCTTGTTTTTAAAATTACTTCTGACAAGTCTAATTTTTCCAGGTCTTCTTTTACAATTCTTAAATCATCTTTAGCGCCTGTTAACTCGCCTTTGGCATTAGTTAATTCATCTGTGGCACTAGTTAAATGTTTAATTGCTAAATCTAAATGACGTTCTGCATCTTCCCGCAAACCTAATTTTGTAGCTATGCATTGTCCATTAACGCAAGTCTGACCTATGCCGCAATCTCCGCTAACATTACATGCATGTAACTTTATTACTAGAAACAAATTCACAAATATACTTAAAACTAATAATTTCTTCATCTTTTCTCCTTTTTCACCTTTTATTTTTATAATAAATGATTTTATTGAAAAAAATCAATAGTTTTAGTTCTATTTGAATTAAATCTCAAAATTCCTTTATTTTAACCTGTTTTTAGCTAGTATTTAAATGCTTAAATAACTTAAATTAGGAAACATATGGAAATAGTTAAACTAACAAAGGTAAAAAGTTGGAATTTTGCAATTTTAGATTGGATTATTCCACCCGCAATTCTGTCTTTAATAACATTCTCAGTTTATTATCCTTCACTGCATTATCCATTTCAATTTGATGATACTCCAAATATCACAAAATTTTTTAACATAAGACATTTAAATTTTAGTTCATTGTTTTTTAGTGGACCAAGATGGATTAGTTATTGGCTGAACACAGTCAATTACAAAATTGCCGGCTTTAACCCGTATTTATATAGATTGTTAAATGTAATTTTCCATTTACTCACTGGTATTTTAGTTTTCTATTTTATTTTTTTAATACTGAAAAATTTAAAAAAAGAGAATTTTTTTAAAAATAATGCATTCAAAATTGCTCTTTTTACATCGACTTTATTTTTATTGCACCCAGTTCAGACTCAAACGGTTTCTTACATAATTCAAGGGCAATTAGAAGGATTATCTGCTCTTTTTACATTGTTAATATTAATTTTTTATTATTTATCCGCACAATCTCAAAGTAAAACTAATAAAATTATTTTAACGTTATTTACCTGCGTTCTTGCATTTTTATCAACAGGAACAAAAGAAATTGCTATTATTTCTCCCTTTTTATTAATTATTACTGATTGGTTTTTCATAGCACAAGGAGACTGGAAAAACTTCAGCAAAAGAATTCCATTACAATTATCAATCTTTGGAATTGTTTTTTTAAGTTATATTTATCTTCTCAAGCCTGCATTTTTTTTAAAAACTTTTGGTTTTAATAATGCCGTAAGAAATAATATTGGAAATATTTTAACGCAAAATCCAAACGATTTAATCACGCCGTATGCATTTTTTATTTCTCAATTTAAAGTAATTTTGCATTATATTTTTATTTTTTTATGGCCATTTAATATTAGTGTTGAATATGATTGGAAATTAGCTCATGGATTTTTTTCACATGAAGTTTTATTTCCATTCTCAATTTTAATATCAATTTTTTGTTTAACTTTTTATTTACTTAAAAAAAACAAAATAAATATTTTATCATTTGCCATCATGTGGTTTTTTATTGCAATTGCTCCAAGATCTTCTTTTATTCCCTCTCCGGAGTTATTAATGGATTATAAAACTTATTTAGCCTCAATAGGTTGGCTTTTTGTAATTGCATGCGCAATTGTAAAATTCACACAATTTTTATCATCTAATTTTTTTTACAAAAATGAAACTTATCCTTACATTTTTTTATTTTTATCAATTTTATTAGGATTCTTAACCATCCACAGAAATAAAGTATGGAGATCATCGCTGGAATTTTGGGAAAATATAATTCAAAATGCGCCTGAAAAAGCGCGTGGATACAATAACTACGGCGTTGAATTAACAAGCCTGGGAAAAAATAAGGAAGCAGTTCCATATTTTAAAAAGGCCATAAAATTGGAAGGTAAAACTTATTGGGACCCTTACACAAACTTAGCAATTGTTTACGCCGCACTGGATAATATTGATCTTGCAATTTTAACATTAGAGCAAAGTTTAAAATTAAATCCGTATAATCCTGAAGCATACAATAATTTAGGCGCATTTTTTTTACACAAAAATGAATATTATTTTGCCGAACGATCATTTAGGGCAGCTCTTGCGATAAGGCCACATTATGGAAAAGCAATGTACAATCTTGGGAAATTATATATTGCAAAAGAAGATTTAGAATCAGCTTGGGCATGTTTTAAAAATGCATGCACAAAAGCAGATCTAGATCATGATTTACCGGGATATCAACTTTATGCAACAACAAGCATAATGCTGAAAAAATATGAAGATGCAATTTTTGCCTGCAAGAAATTTTTACAATTAGCTTCAAAAAAAGATGATATCAATGAAGCTCTTTTTAATTTAGCAAATGCATATTTTTTAAATAACAACTTTGATCAAGCCGTTCAAATATTTACACAAATGACCAACAGATTCCCTGAGGATATTCGCGGCTGGGCAAATTTAATAGAAACTTATATCAAAATGCATAAATCTGAAAATGCATTAGAAGTAATAAAAAAATTAAAAGAAAATGGAAGAACTTTCCAAGGAATTGAAATTCAACAATCAATTTGTCTTGCAGATTTAGGATATTTAGATTTAGCTGAAGAATTATTAAAAAAATTTTTAAATGAAAAGCAACCCGAACAATTGAAAAAATTGGCAAAACAAGTGCTTAAAAAAATAACTATATAATTAATTATTCTTTTTTATCTTTACTGTCTTTATTTTCGGTATTTTCAATCAATGCAAAATCATATTTGCCAAGTTCATCAAAATCCTGGAAAGAAATCCAATTGATTTTATTATCATTTAATAATTTTATTATTTGATCTTCACTTAAAGAATCATGGATAAACTCTAGATCCAAAAAAAATATACCGACCACAGAATAACGAAGTATTTTAATATTTGAATTTTCAAGTAATTTAGTATGACAATTTTCACATTCCGTTGCATCTTTAAAATTAATACAAACTTTATGATATAAAATGTCTGCAGATTTTACTTGAAAAATAAAAATACTAAAAAAAAATAAAATATAATTTTTATAATTCATGAAATATCCTTCAAATGGTATCATTTTGAACTGATTCAGGTTCATCAAAATAACCATTAACACCTCTGAAATTTTTCCAATTAATATTATTTTGATTTAAAAATTCTTTTATTTGACTCGTTGTTTTAGAAATATTAAATTCAATATCAATAAAAGAAGCATTTTTTATTTTTCCGTAAGGCGCAACATCTTCTATGAATTCATTACTTTTAAACTTTTGATAAGCAAAATCCCAATCAGCTTCAGATTTTAAAACTATTGAAATTTTTTTAAATTTTTTTGTAAAAGTTTTATAAATATTTTCTTTCCCGATAAAACAAAGATAATTTAAATCAATATTCAAACGCTGTACAAAATCATCAAAATTTTCGATTGTAACATTAGGCAATAGCATTAAATCTACATGAAAAGATGGAAATCTTTCTTCAAAAGGATCTTTGTAAATTGTTTCTAATTTTAAAACTTTGCCTATTTCAGACAGAGATTTAACGGCATTTTTTCTATCCGGATCAGAATCAAAAATTATATAAACAATTGTTCCTTTTGCTTCATTTTTAGCTTTATTTTTAATACAGATATTTTTTATTTTTTTAGCCGTTTCAAAATCTGCAAAAGTTATCTTATATGTTAATTTGTCCGCAGTTTTTTTTAATAACTTTTTTTTTATTATTTTTGGTCCAATTTTTTCTGAAAGCCTTTCATATTCCTTTTGATTGGCAAAAGTAATTATTAATGAATTTGAATGATTTGATTTAAAATCCGAACAAAAAAGTTTTATGGTTACAAGTAAAGAAATTATTATGATTTTTTTTAATTGCATTGTTTTAAACACCCTATAATTTGCTAAAATATATCAAAAATTCTTTAATTTTCAACACAAACGCGTTTTGACCTTATAATTCTTACATTGTATTCTTAAATAAAATTAGTTGCCGATAAGCAGTCATACTATTTAAATTATAAAAATATGGATAAAAGATATAATCACGAGCAAACTGAAAAAGAAATTCAAATTAAATGGGAACAAGAGAATACTTATTCGTTAAAAAATAATCCAGGTAAACTGTATAGCATTGATACTCCACCGCCAACTATTTCTGGAACACTTCACATAGGTCACATTTTTTCATATACACAAACAGATATTCTTGCTCGATACAAAAGGATGAGTGGATATTCAGTTTTTTATCCTTTTGGTTTTGATGATAATGGCTTACCAACTGAACGTTTTGTTGAAAAAAAAAGAAAAATCAGTTCTTTTCAAATGCCATCGGAAGAATTTATAAAAATTTGTTTGGAAGAAACTAGACAAGCAGCAGAACAATTTAAAGTTCTATGGCAAAAAATAGGATTGTCTGTTAACTGGGAAAGTAGTTATTCAACAATTTCTGATGAAGTCAGAAAAATTTCTCAAGAATCATTTATTTTACTTTATAAAAAAGGTTATATTTACCGCAAAAAAGATGTAGCGCTTTATTGCACAACTTGCTACACATCTGTTTCTCAGGCTGAATTAGAAGACAAAGAAATTGATTCATTTTTTAATGATATTGAATTTACTACAACCGATGGCAAAAAATTAATTATCGGAACAACGCGACCTGAATTGTTATCTTCCTGCGTTGCATTACTTTATCATCCTAATGACAAAAGATATCAAAATTTCAAAAATTCCAAAGCAATTGTACCAATTTATAATTATGAAGTTCCCATCTTACAAGATGAAGATGTAGATCCTGAAAAAGGCACAGGCCTTGTAATGTGTTGTACGTTTGGTGATAAAAAAGATATTCAATGGTACAAAAAATTTAATTTACCAAACAGACAATCTGTTGGGTTAAATGGAAAGTGGACGGAAATTACAGGACCATTACAAGGATTAAAAGTTCATGAAGCGCGAGCAAAAATTTTAGAAATTTTGGAAGAAAATGAATTATTGATTTCTCAAAAACCAATAAAACATTCTGTTAATGTTCATGAACGTTGTAAAAAAGAAATTGAATATATTGAAATACCTCAATGGTTTATAAAAATTTTAGACTACAAAGATCAATTTTTAAAAATTGGAAATGAAATCAACTGGTATCCGACTTTTATGAAATCAAGATACGATAATTGGGTAGAAAATTTAAGTTGGGATTGGGGCATTTCCCGTCAAAGAAATTTTGGAATTAAATTTCCCGTATGGCATTGTCTAGATTGCAATCAAATAATTTTAGCAGAAATAAAAGATCTTCCTGTTGACCCACAAACAGATTTTGCAAAAAATAAAAAAAATTGTACTAAATGCAAAGAGAGTAAAATTGTTCCCGATACTGATGTTATGGACACATGGAACACTTCTTCATTGACGCCACAGATTTGTTACACCCTTTTCAAAAAAACACAGGAAAATGCAAAATCAGATGAAATTTTTGATAATGAAATAAAAAAATTTATTCCAATGAGCATGAGGCCACAGGCACACGATATTATAAGAACTTGGGCATTTGATACGATTGTTAAATCATGGATGCATCATAATGAAATGCCATGGAAAGATATTGTAATTTCAGGTCATGTTTTAAGCTCAGCAAAAGAAAAAATTTCAAAATCTAAAGAAAATGAATCTATGACGCCAGAAAATTTATTGGCGCGCTATCCTGCTGATGCAATCAGATTCTGGACAGCAACAGGTAATTTGGGGCATGATATAAGTTTTTCTGAATCTCAATTATTGATTGGTCAAAAATTAATTACCAAATTATGGAATGCATTTAAATTTGGTCATGAGCATTTACAAAATTTTATACCGGAAAAAGAACCAAAAAATTTATTTATAGCAAACGAATGGATTTTACATCAGGCTTCAGAGACTTTTAAAGCATATGAAAAATATTTAGAACAATATGAATTCGGGTTAGCGCTTGATTCAGTAGAAAAATTTTTCTGGAAAGATTATTGTGATAATTATATCGAATTAATTAAAGATCAATTTTTCAAACCTGACAAATATTCAAAAGATGAAATTGAAGCAACTAAATGGACGTTGTACCATGTTGGTTTAAGAATTTTACAATTTTATGCACCATATCTTCCTTATATTACTGAAAATATTTTTGAATTTATTTATAAAAATAATTTAAAAATTGATTCGATACATCAAACAAAATATTCCCAAACGCAAAAAATTTACAATTTTGAAAAAAGCAAAATTATAATTGAAGATGTCATTAAATTAATTTCAGAAGTTAGAAAATTAAAAACTGAAAATCAACTTTCATTAAAAACAGAACTTGAAGAATTACAAATATTCTGTTCAGAAGCAGATTGTTCAAATTTTGATCAGCAGGAACAATTAATTAAAGGAATTACTCAGGCCAAAAAAATTATTTATTTAGAAAACGAAATTGATAAATCAGAAATTGCAAAAATTAATGATCTTTGGTTTGCAAAAATTAAAATATGATTAATATAAAAAACAGACAACGTAAAATAAAAATAGATCTAGAGAATATTACTAAAATTGCTCAAAAAATTTTAGATCTTATAAATTATCCAGATTTTGATCTTGGCATTTTAATAACAACAAATAAATCCATTAAAAAATATAACAAAAAATATAGACAAAAAGATAAACCTACAGACATACTTTCATTTCCTTACCACAACGAATTAAAAGCCGGCCAGGCAATTAAAATTAAAAATGAAGAAGACAAAAATTTAGGAGATCTAATTATTTCGATTGAATATGTACAAAAAGCTGCAAAAGAATTAAATCAAAATTTTGACAGCCATTTAAAAATGTTATTAGTGCATGGAATTTTGCATCTTCTTGGTTATGATCACATAAAAGATAAAGACTATGAAGTCATGCAAAAAGAAGAACAAAGAATTTTAAAAAAAATATAAAAAAATGAAATTTAAATTAATAATTATTTTATTTTTTCTTAATTTTAATATTTATTTACAGTCAATGTTAATCTTGCAAGATGAACCATTTTTAAGTGATAAGGTTTGCCAAGCGATAGAAAAAAAAGATAAAAACGCAATAAAAGAGTTGTTAGAAAATCCTAAAAATTTCTGTGGTATAAATGAAGAAACGCAAGATACTGCATTAATCATGGCGATAAAAAGCGAAAGCTTAGAAATTGTCAGATTATTGTTAAATTATGAATTTATCAGAAAAACCATTAATGATTTTGGCAAAAATTATACAACTGCGCTGTTTTGGGCAAAAATCATGAAGGACAGAGAACTTATTAATATTCTAAAAGAATTTGGTGCTATAGATGAAATTGGAATTGAAGCTGAATTATGCGTCATTCTTTAGAAAAAAATTATACCAAACTTCTAATAATTATTGACAAATAGAAACTTTTTATTATTTTATCTCAATTTTATTGATCATTTTAACATTTTTGATATAATTCATTTTAGAATAGTCATTCAAATAGTGAGGTTAAAATGAAAAAACAAATACTAATTTTACTAACATTCTGTTCAGTAATTGCACCAAAAATGGAAGCGCTTAAAATGGCGTATAAATATGAACTTGTTCCAGTAAAACGAGTCAGACCGGTTGTAATAAAACAAATAAGACCAGTTATAGTTAGACATGTTCTAGCTCGAGCAATTATTCGCGACCCAAGAAGATTAATCTTAGTTAGAAGATTAGTTAGAAAACAAAAACCAGGAATTGGTTTAAGAGTTATATTATAAATAATTTTTTTGGAGGAAAAATGAAAAAACTAATATTTTTATCAGCTTTATTTTGTTCAGTTCTTGCAAATGCCAGAGTAAGCTTTTTCTACGATGAACCTGTTTATTATGAAGAAGTTTATTATCCTGAAAGGGATTATTACGCAGAAGAAGTTATTTATGATGATTATGATTATGTTGATTGTGATGATTACGACTATTGCGTTGACGTAACACCATTATATGTTGAAAGACCTGTAGTCAAAAGAATTCATTATTACAATAATCCAGTAACAAATTTCTTTTCCGGATTATTTAGTTTCTGTTTAGGAACAGCAGTCGGTGCAGCAATTTCAAAATAGATATAAAAGTGCAAATTTTATGAAAAAGCCATTTTTATTAATTTTAAGTTTACTAATCTTTCAATCGTCATGTTCAAATATTATTTTAAACAAAATATTTGAAAATAAGCGATTGTTTGTAATTTCGTCAATTGCTGCTTTTATAACATATAAAACTATTCACAATATTTTAAAAAAGGGATATGAAGGGCAAATCGCAAAGGCAAATTTCAAGCCCGTTAAACCAAACAACAGAAGAGGAAGGAATAAAAGCGGAGCAAAGGCTTCAAAAAATGCCATAAGGCTAGTTAAGGGAAATTTACCTCTTAAAGCACCTAAGCTGAAACCTGATACTAAACGTGTCAAAGATTTAAACAGAATTTTAACTAATTTTACAAATAAAGCTGCAAGAAATTATGCAATCTTGGCCACATTAGGTGCAACAACAGGAATTTGTTTATTGGTTTCTAAAATTTATAATTCAAAGAATGTATAGAAATATTTATTAATTAAATGAAGGTTCAATTTTATGAAAAAGTTTTTTTTATTGATTTTAAGTTTATTAATATCTCAAACTACGTATTCAAATACTATTTTAAACAAATTATTTGAAAATAAAGGTTTAATCGCCATCACAGGTGTAATTTCATCAATAACTGCAATTATGACCCATAAAATATTTCATGATTATTATTTAACAAAATTAAACAATGCAAAATATTTTCCTAATGACAAAGGTAAAAAGAAAAAAAGAAAAGCAAACGAGGGTCCTAAGGAATTTCCATATCCTGCGCGGTCCAAAAATCTCGAAAATCTTGTGACAAATAACGCAGAAATTAATTCAAAAATCTATGCAACATTAAGCGCTCTGGGAGTTGCAGGAATTTGTTTATTAGTTTCAAAAATTTATAATTCAAAATCTGTTTAAATACAAAGAAGAGGTTAATTAAATATGAAATTTACAAAATTATTGTTATCATTCTTGATTTTCAGTGCATCTTTTCAACAAACAAATGCGTTTGATTTGAAAAAAATTGCATCTGAAAATTATGGCAAAATTATTGGAACAATTTTACTAAATGCAGTCTTAACAAAATATTTTTATTACTATGATTTGGATAAAGAAGCAAAAAAAATAGCCATCGACAAACAACATATAGCATGTGTTTATGGAGTACCCGTCAACGTTTCAGATACTCAAATTAAATCAGAAATATGGCATAAAGTTCTTCCAATTAGTTTCTTAAAATCGTCAGTTTTAACATCAGCATTGCTATTTGCAGTTTATGCTGCTAAACAACATATTAAATGAGGTTAATATGAAATTTCCTAAATTAATTTTATCTTTACTAATCTTAAATTCATCTTTTCAACAAACAAATGCGTTTGATTTGAAAAAAATTGCATCTGAAAATTATGGCAAAATTATTGGAACAATTTTACTAAATGCAGTCTTAACAAAATATTTTTATTACTATGATTTAAAAAAAGCAGTTGAAAGAAATTTATCACAAAATAAAGCAGGTTACATAAAAATGGACGGTGAAACTATTTTTTTAGAAAGAAATATTAATATGGCTAAATCAAAAATATGGCATAAAGTTCTTCCAGTCAGTTTTTTAAAATCTTCATTTTTAACGTCAGCATTATTATTGGCACATCATGTCGGTAAAAAAATTAACAGGAAATCATGAAATTAAAATTATTGTTATTTTCAATTTTCCTAACTCAGATAACCCAGCAAATAAATTCATTGGATTATTTAAAATCTGTGAATTTAAAAGAAGTTGCAAAAGAATATATCAGCACAATTAAAGGTAAAATACTTTCAAAGAAAAATTCTTTGTTACCTTTTTCTGCTGGTTTAATGGTTTATTATGGATATACAACGCCAAAAATGAGTAAGATCACTTCACATTCAGTGGACTCAAAAAAAATTGAAGAAAATGAAAATAAAGCAATTTTTGAAGGTTTATGTTACGCAGGTGCAACAGCCGTTTGTGTTAGAACATTACTTTACATTATTAACAATTATTATTTTAAAAAAACATGAAATATATAAAATTCTTATTACTTATTTTATTTTTACAAACAAATTTGCGCTTAAATTCTGCAGATTTTAAAAATTTTGCTTTAGGGCATTATGGCAGAATGAGTTTAAGTGCGTTAATCTCTTTTGGCTTAACAACTTATTTTTATAAAGATGGTCTTCAAAAAGGAATTAATCAAAAATGTATTGACGTGAAAAATATAAGAGAAAAACAAGGTGTCAGTAGTTCGCGTGGAGTCGGATATTCTGTTCTTAGTGATGACGATTTAAGAAATAGTACAAAATCCAAAATTTGGAAATCTGTTTTATTAACAAGTTTTGCAAAATCAATTTTACCTTCACTACTTCCATTTTTGCCGGTAATTATTAATAAATTAAAAAAAGGAATTTATGTTAAATAAAAAAATATTTTTATTATTTATTTTTTTGCAAATTCCTAATCATTTACATTCAATTACACCAATTCAAAAAAATGCTTTTAAAATGGTTGTCAGCATTGCAATTGGGTATGCCGTAATGTTCAAATTAAATAATTATCAATCATCAAAAATTGATTGGACAAAACAACCATCAAATATGACGATTGCTCGAGCTATAATATCTTCTTTAACTTTAGGTGTTTTAGCTAGTTATAGTTCAAAACAAATTCTAAACAAATTAATTAAATAACTCATGAACAGATATTTAAAAATTTTGTTATTTTTTACGTTACTACAAACACAACAATCAAGTCAGGCAATAAATTATAAATATTTAAATGGCGCAATAAGTTTGGTATTCGCTTATTTAATTTATAAAGATAAAGAAGTAACGGGCTCAAAATTATACGGTGAAAATAGTATAACAATTTAAATGAACAAATTAGTAGTTTGGAAGCGGACCTAAAGGATAATCCAACCAAGAAAATATATTTCAGCTTATTTTTTTATAATCTTTTAAAAACTGTTCCATTTAGTTTAATTTTTTATAAAACATTAAATTATTTGATGGAAGCTGGATTAGAAAAAGTATAATCTACCTTCTTGCGCAACAACAAATTTTCTTAAAAATTTCTCTCATTAAAAATTTTGAACCTAAACAGCAAAGAACAAAAAGTAGTTGGTAATCTGCGCATCTTTTTTTACAATCATATTTTGGTTCCGATTTGTATTCCATTAATTTTTTCTTCTCATCATCAGATAAATGTGCTGTTTTTAAAATATCTGCATCATTATCATCTCCTTGACGTTGAGTTGACTGTCGGTCTAAAGATAAGGCAAATTTAAAATTAAAAATTAAAATTAAAAAAAATATTTTTTTCATTAATTTTCTTTCATTTTTTGTAATTCGGCACATTTGCTTTTAAAGTACATTGTCTTGGTCTTTTGTCAGTTCTTAATCTTTTAAATGAACTATGCCTAACTCTTAAATCTTTTGTAAATTCAAGAAATGCAATCTCTCCGACAAAATGTGGTTTTAGCCAGACAACATCTTTTTGTTTTATAATATCATGAGTAGGTTTTTTATCTGTTTCAAATTTTTTAAATAAATTTAAAAGTTGATCAATTAGTTCATAAGAAAATCCTGTGCCAACATTACCAACATAATGAAGATTTCCATTTTCATCGTACAACCCTAAAAGCAAAGATGAAAATTCTCTTTTTTCACTTAATTTGTAACCAATTATCACGCAATCAGCCGTATTTAAATTTTTAATTTTTAACCATACTTTTGTTCTTAATCCGGGATAATATTTACTGTCAATTTGTTTGGCCATTACCCCTTCAAAATCTTTTTTTTGCATAATTTTCCATAACTTTTTACCATCAGTAGTGTAAAAATTATTTTCAATTATTTTTCCATTTTTTAGTGTGGATTGTAAAATTTTTTTACGTTCAATTAATGGCAAATCAATAAGGCTTTTTCCATCTTTCATTAAAATATCAAAAACAATGTAATGAGATTGATTTATCCCTAGCAAAGAAATTCTTGGCGTCCCTTTTGAGTCAAAAGCAACAATTTCACCATCTAAAATACAACTTTTAGCTTTTATATTTTTTCTAAAATCAGCCAAATCTGGAAATCTATCATTTAAAGACAAACTGTTTCTTGATAAGAACTTTAATTCATGATTTACATACAATATCGCCCTAAAACCATCTAATTTTGGTTCAAAAATCCAACCGGATTGTTCCAATAAACTTTTATCGCCAATCAGAGCGTTCATTGCTTTAATAATCTTCTTCATAATAAAAATATTATGAAAAATTTCTTTGTTATTAAGCAATAAAAATAGTGAGCAATTTTATTACCCACTATTTTTTAGGAGTTATGTTAAAAAATTAATTTTATCTGGATCTACGTGGAGGAACTTTGTAACCACGGGCTCTAGCCTCAGAAATCCCGATCGCTATAGCTTGTTTTCTTGATTTCACAGTTTTATGTGATTTTCCTGATTTCAACTTACCTTGTGAATATTCGCGCATAGCCCTTTTAACCTTTTTTTGCGCCTTTTTACCATATTTAGCCATAATAACCTCCTTTTTTAAAATTTACTTAATTTCATATTATCAAAGAAAAGGGTTTAAATTCAATAGTTTTAACGTAATTTTAAAGCTTTTTTGGACAAAAATTAAAAATCTATTAATTTTTAACCATAACTTCAGGTTTAAATGAAAATGGGAAATTATGAAATACAGATTTTTTTTAACCTTATTTTTCTTTAGTTCAGCTTGCTATAGCAATGACAATTCCCTACCAAATGTTGAAATAATCAGGAAAGAAAAATTAGATAATGGACTTAATATATATTTTTTTGTAAATATTGAACCTGGCAAATCAACTGATAAAAAAGACATAAAAGAAGTTATTTCAGAGACAATCTTAGGCGGAAAAAATCACCTGGCTTACCTTGGCAACTGGGCACTCGAATATAAATTTGTTGTCCCGCTTTGCACATTTGTAGGTATTTATGGAATTACCTTTTATAAACTTTATAAATTAAACAAAACAATATTCACTAAAGATTCCTGGTCAAATTGGAAATCAGAAATTCCTTTTGAAAAATTACTTTCAATACAGTCAAAAAATTTAGCTAATGATTTGCTAAGTGATATTCAAAAAAGATATTTAAATCAAAGCCATCCGAACGATTTTATTACCCCAATGGTTTTATTCTCTACGGAAATTGAAAAAGATATTGCAAACTTAGAACTTTATTTAAAAATTTTAAAAGCAATTAAATTTTTAAAATTAGTTAAAATTTTCCCGATAAAAGATGATAATGAAGCGCAGGAGAAATTAAACAAATTGATTTATTTAAAAAATATATTTTCAAACTTTTCCGTTGAATTAAATAGACAAAGATTAATGAGTGAAGCAGTTGAAGTAAAATGATTTTAAAATTTTTAATTCATTTTTGGTTCAGTTTTAATTTCAAAATCCGAAGTTTTAGAATCATAAGTTATTATTATTTTATCAAAATCATAAAATTTTTCATTTTTTGCATTATATTCATATTCATTTTGCCATCTGAAAAATTTTAGAAATGATTTTTTTGAAACTTTTAAATTTGGAAATTTATTATTAGGATCTATTAAGATAATAAATGGAGAAGGTGAAGCTAAAATATCTAAATCAAAAAATTTAAAAACCCATTGGTTATATTCATCACTGATTAGATCTTCATAAAATCTACTGCATAACATTAATGCTAATTCGTCTGCCATATAATCCAATAAAATTAATTCATTTTTATTAGAATTTATGCATCCGATAGAATTATTTTGATTAATTTTTAATCTATAATTAGTATAATAAAATTTATTTTTGTTTTCTTCTATAATTTTATTTTTCAAAACTTCATTAATTTCAAAATTCACAGTTAATTTGAATTCATTGCCATCAAACAAAATAATTAATTGTTCAAATTTTATTTCTCGAATTTGTTTTAATTCATCGATAAGTTTCCATAATGAAGCTGGTTTAACTTCAAGCTGATTTTCATACGATTCTTCATTTTTTTTAAAAATATAAATTATTGTTCCAAATTTAACTTTTATAAAAGTATCTTCAATGGATTTAATAATTTTACCAGATCTCTCATGATGTATTAATTGTTCATCAAAGATTATATGAGGTTCTATTTCAGATTTTAAATTAATATTTTTTAACAAAAGATCATAAAGATATTTTAAGCCATTCTGATTAGAAAGGACTTCTTGACGCCCTTTTGAATTATTTGCGATTAAATAAAACATTATTTTCCAATACAATTTGCACAATTTAATTGATTAATATTTAAAGCATTTAACGCATTAATTGAGGGATATATGCTTTCAATAATTCCAGAATTATTGTTAACACTAAACTCTATTCTTCTATTACAACATTTAGATTCAACGAAATATTTCGTTACATGGTCATTTTTGCTTAAAAATTTAGGCTGATTTTTTTCTCCCCATTCAGCAATTTTTTCTAAAACCTTGGGCAAGTCCCAAGATTTGGGGAAAAAAGATGAGGGATTTCGTGGAACACCTTTATAAAATGTTCTAATTATTTTTTCTAAATTTGGACCATAATCTTTTTCTATTTGATTTTCAAAACAACAATGTCTTTCTTTTATAAAATGAGAACCAGTAGGCTTTCCATTCCTAATATTTCCATGTTCAACGTGAAATGCGGCTTCTAAATCAATTTTTAAATTATATTTTTTTGCAAAAGATGAATTATTAAATTTTTCAATTGCTTTGACTATATCTTCTTTTGCCTTTTGCCAATCTTCATGCTTTTTATCTTCAGGATCATTCGGATCATAATCCATGTTTGGAGATGGCATTGGTGAAATAGCGATAGCTGTTCCAATAATTTCAGCTGCTGGAATATCATCGCTTTCATTTTCATCTTGTTGATGATGCACATTAACAGGTAATTTTTTTGCAATTTCCACATTTGTAATTTCAGCAATTTCCGCAGGAATAAACTTAGAAATAAGGTTTCGCATTTCAGCTTGATTAGTTGGATTGTATTGAACATCCAGGAAATCTTTTTTACCTAGAAAATCATTAAATTTAGTATTGCCTTCTAATGCTTTATAAATACTTTCAGCGGTAAAAAGAAAATTTTTGGATTCTTTTAGTATTGGATTTTTTGCTGCATAAGTTAAATATCTGAATGCTTTTTGTTGATCGCTTGAATAATCAAGAGATAAAATTTTGTTGGCCAAAAAAATTAAATTACATTGCTCATCTTTTGAGTATTGTGGATTAATACTAAAGTTTTTAATTAACTCAGAATCGCCATAAGATTTTAATATTCCATTTGGTCTAAAAAATGCATTAAAAACTTCAGACTTCGTTTCTCTATTTTTTGCAATATCAAAAAAAAGATTAAATTGTTCTTCAGTTTGATTTAATGAATCAATAAATTTATAAATTACTTCTTCTACCTCAGATAAATTACTTTGAGCTTGAAATAATTCTTTAATTTTTTCTTTATATAAATGTCTTTGGTAAAGAAATGAATATAGTTCTGACGGACTAGTTGTTCTGAGTAAATTAAGATTTTTCTGAGGCATGTTTTTTATAAACGGATCATTTATAGATATGCCTGGTATACCTTTAGAATTAAATTTTAATTTTTTATTTACAAGATGATTATAAAATCTTGGAGCGAGTCTATGTTGATCCTGGTATTGCAGTTGTTTAACTATTTTATCTGCAAGATCAAATCTGCCGGCTTCAATAAATTCATAAATATTCCATAACTTTTTGTTGAATGAACTATTTCTTACTTTGGTAATTAATTCTTCATTAATGTTGACTGAATTAAAAAAATTTTCTTTAGCATTTTTATCTATTTTCTGCAATACACTTAACAGTTCGTGATTAGGTGTATAAACAGTCAGAAAATATTGCAAATGCTCGCTATCAAGAATATTATTTAGTGCAATTGAAATTTCTTTATCTATGCCATATTTATCGTCAACGTTTAATCCGGTAATTTTATCAAGCGATTTTAAATTTCCTGTTTTTTCATCAAAATAAAATTTCAAGATATGCGATAAAGCTCTATTTATCGTCTTGCTGGCAGGTCCATGTGTCGGATGATCTTCTTTAGTTAACATTAACCTTGCCAATATTCTTGCTTCAAAATCTTGAGAATTAGAATCTAACAAAATGCATCCAAAAGCACCGATTTCGTGTTGCATGTATCCGTCACGATATGCAGGCAATTGATGCATCTTAGATGTATGTTGATCATTTATATAATCTTGCGATTTAAAATAAGATGAATTATCTATTGAAATATTTTCATGTGTAAACGAATATTTTATTGTCGGAACAAATGCGCTACTTTCTGAATGCTGTGATTTATTTTGAGCTTGTTGGCAATTTTGTATATTTGCTGAAGTTGAATCAAAAAATAATTCAGACTCTTTTGAAGAATTTCCATTACGCAAAACATACGTTTCACGCTTCATGTTTGTAACAGGAGGAGCAATTGAAGGAACTTTTTCTGCTACTAAATTTTCTTTTTTTTGAGTGCTCGAAACATCTTCATGAACAATTGATATATTTGTAGCTAGCTTTTGATCTTTGGATTCTTTTGAAATTTTTTCCAAAACCTCAAGCATTTGAGGATAAAAACCAAAATTTTTTATAACATCTTCTTTAGTAATTATAAGAGCCTTTTTTTTGTTTTGAAGATTTTGAATCATTAATTTTTTATTTAAATCATCGAAATCATCGTGCTTAAAAAATCTTTTCCAATAAACAGGTGCAATTTCACCTAATTGCATTCCAATTTCAGGCAATGCGGCCATGATCAATCTAAAAGCCTGTGAAGCTACAATCTGATTTATTGAATATACATTCGAAAGAGGCTGAAAAATTAAAAATAAAGAAGTTAAAAGAAAAATTTTATTTTTAGATGATTTAATTTTTAATCTGATGTGTTTTAACATGATGTGTAATTTTTTATGTTTGTAATTCTTATTAAATTATATTAATTATTTATTGAATTTTAAAAAAAATATGTTAATTTTTTTTAAATATAACAAAATATAACAATACAATAAATTTGAGGCAACCATGTTAAAAAAAATTATTTTGTTTTTAATTCTTCTTTCATCGCCGTTGAATAATTTCTGCGAATCAAACAATTCGAATCAAAATTTAGAAATTCCATTGCTGCGTCCCAGAATTGTAGAAAAAAAAATTAGCAAATTCAAAAAAGTTTTAAATTTTGTTATAAGAAAACAAGTTTTCCCTCGTAAAGTGGTAAAACTAAATAATATAAAGGGTATTAGCGGCACCATTCCTTATGAATTATATGTATTAATTGAAGAACTTAAAATCTATAAAGATATTCACACAAAAAATGATTTAACTCCAAATAAAATAATTTTATATGGACCGCCCGGCAACGGAAAAAGTACATTAGCAAGAAAATTTGCAGAATTAACAGATAGTCTTTTAATTGAACAAAAAGGTTCAGTAGTTGTTCAACATTATGTCGGTGACGGTCCAAAAAAAATAGAAGATTTATTCGAAGCAGCAGAAGCAATGGCAGATGAACATAATAAAAGAGTGGTGATCTTTATAGATGAAGTTGATGCGTTTGCAGATAATTCTTTAAAAGGTGAATCCATAAAAGACTATGAAAATGCTACTCAAACGTTGTGGTTAAATCTTGATAAATACAAAGACAGCAATAAAATTTTTGTAATTTTGGCAACAAATAAATTCAAGCAATTAAATCCCATTTTACTTGATAGATTTGGAGATAATATAATAGAATTACCAAATCCAGATAGTATTATGCGCAAAGAAATTTTAGAATACTATATAAATAAATATAATGTAAAAATCAATACAAACATTAACGAATTAGTAAATCAAACTAAAAAAATGAGCATAAGATCCATTGAAGATCTAATAAAATCTGCAAAGAGAAACGCAAATCTGGAAAAAGCACCAATAGTAAAATTTGCAAATTTAAAAGAAATGGCTTTAACAAGTTTACGTAAATCAAAATATGATGATGATAAAACAAATAAAGCGCAACAATCACTAATTCCATGGCAAAAAGCATACATTGCTGTTGGAATAATAGTCATGGTAGCAGGATTAATCTATTCAGTTAAGCCTGAATGGGTCAACAAAACTTTAAATAGAGAAGTCATTGCTCCTACAACTACAAATATTAAAACTAATTTTATGATTTTTGATAAGGAATCAGGCAGAAAAGCATTAGAGCAAATAAACGGACAAGGCTTACTAACTTAATTCTTGCTTTTACAGATCACATTAAATTAATTTTTATTTGATGAATAAAAATAATTTAAGAATATTGATTTCTGCTTATTCCGCTTCAATTTTTTCGCAAGGAATTTTGTCGCCAATTTATGCATTTTTTGTATTAAAAATTGGTGGTGGAATTTTAGAAACTGCATATTCAACAGCATTATTTTCAATTGTCACAGGAATAGTAACAATTTTAATTTATCGCACAAAATGGAGCAGAAAATATGAAAAAGAATGTCTTGTTTGGGGATGGTTTTTGTGGACAGCAAGTCTTTTGATGTATTGCTGCATTACTTCAATAATTGCTTTATGTATTTCACAAGTTTTAAATGCTTTGGGAAATGCATTTTCGCAAGCAGCTTTTGATGTCGAATATGCAAAAGTTACTCATTCTGATCCTGCACATGGATGGTCTTGGTTTGAAGGAGCTACAAATATAACTTCAGGAATCGCATCACTTTTTACAGGAATTCTTGCACTTTATTTTGGTTTACAATTTTTAATGATTTGCATGTCAATTTTTGCAACAATTTCTTTTCTGATTATTTATTATTATTCATATGTTAAAAAAATTTAAAAAAGGAAAATTTATGTTTGCTCTAATTATCATCTTTTTTTTTCTTTTTTCTGCAAATTTAATAAATGCAGATATTATTTGGCCGGGATTAATATATATAGACGGCATTTTACAATCCTTTCCTTATATAATTTTTGGGTTTATTGTTGAATTTTTAATTATTCAATATGGTACAAAATTATCATTCAAAAAAGCTTTTATCATTGTGTTACTTATGAATTTAGTTTCATTTTTGTTGGGGATTATACTGATTCCAATTGCTACTATTTTTTTGGAAATCATTTACAGCATTTCCGTATATCAATTTTTTAAAATAGGAACTTTTTCTCTCATAACACAAATTTCGACTTTTATAATAATTGTTGCAATCAATACAATAATTGAGAGTTGGATAATTTTGTTAAAATATCCAAAATTTAATGAAAAGAAAATTATTATTCTTGTGACAATTGCAAACGCACTAAGTACTGCTATTGCCGTATTTGGTATATATAAAATGCAATTTTAGAAAGCCAGTCAAAAATTTAACGATCTTTTAAAAAAAACCATTGATTTTGCCCTTTCAATCTTATTATAATGAAAATTAAGAAGATAAATTATAGGTTGATTTATCAAATATCTTTAAATGGAGAGAAAAATGATAAAAAAAATTTTAATTTTATTTAGTTTTTTGATAATTGCAAATCAAATAAGTGCACAACAAGATCAAATAAGTTTTATAAATAATACAGGAATTCAAAATAATAATATTAATTTATTTTTTGCAGATGATAGAAACAACTCTTTAGGAACAAATGTCATTAACCCAAGCTCACAAAAACAAACATTTAATGTTCCAAATGGAACTAAAAAAATTGCATTAGCATTTTCAAAACAAATTAAGGGTGTTTGCGATTTGCCTGTAAATGGACGCTTTCCATCCGTAATTCAATTTATCCCGGGGAAAACTTACACAATTACAAAAGGAAATTGTCAGTGTAGTGGCCAACGCCATTTTGTATGCAAATTAGATTTTAATGTAAGTTAAAAATCTTGAATTTAAAAAAAAAGAGAGCTAAAAATTTAGCTCTCTATAAAAAAATTTTTGTGGAAAAATTATTAAGTGACTTTACAACCCTTATTTACTAAGTCAGTTATTTTTTGAGTTACAATCTGATCTAATCTCTTTTGAAATGCTTGACTATTTAAAAGTTCTTCTTGTAATTCAGGACTTTTAACAACAGTTTCAATAACATCTTCACCTGTTTCAATAGGTTTACTTTTAACACTTTTCCATTGATTAATAAAATGTCTAGCAGAAGCAATTGTCGCGCAAAAAAATGGAAAACTCCAATAAGACCTAATCATACCTGTGCCTAAATAGTAATCTAAATTTCCTATTACGAAAGCGCATCCATAAGTTAATACAATTTTAAAAATTATATTATGCCGTTTAATACCTTTATGAATTTCATTTCCAAAATTTTGTTGAGCTGCTAATACTGCTGCACTGTCTGGAGCAAATACTAAATTGGATCCAGTAGAGACTATACCACTTCCTAAACAACCTATAACATTACTATATTTAGTTAAACATCGTTTTGGTCCGATGCAAGATTGTGAAAAAAAATTTGAAATTTTGGATTTTAATCTTGATAAACAATTTTCTTTAGGAATATCTTCTTCATTTTGACCTAATTGATCTTCTAATTCAATTCTCTCTTCTGATTCTCTTTTTGATTCTTCGTCAGGCAGTAATTGTGCTCTTAATGATGCAAGCTGAGCCTCAGCGCAATTTAACGAATTTGATGATAAATTTGATAATAGAATTGCTAGAGCGATTGTTAATTTTAAACCATTTGATTTTATAGACATTTTTTATCCTTCCATTTCCCCTTTTATTTGTTATACAGCGGCCTACTAATCTTTAGGATAAATTATTTAATAAATTTGTCAATCTGAATATAATATATTGATTTTTTATATAAATATTATCTATTATTAAATTAGGTAATTTTAAAGTAAAGGATATTATTATGAAAAATTTTAAATATTTGTTAATTGTTCTTATTTCAAGCAGTATGAATGTTGCAAAACCCGAAACAAAAGAAATTGAATCTAATACCACACCAGTGGTCGAATTAACTCAAGAAGGAAATAAATCAGTATTAAAAGTTTGCTGGCCACCTAATTGTTAATAGAAATTTGCACTTTCCGTTTTTTATCATCAGATAGATCATAATCTATCTCTATAGAACAGGTTTGGATACGCTTTAATTTAAGTATAGGCTCGATAACTTCAGGCCATTCTATAAGGCATTTTCCTGATTTATCGATTAAAAATTCATCAAAACCGGCCATTAAGAAGTCATCAATGGTCTTTATGCGGTAAAGATCAAAATGGTAAAAATGCTCATTATTGGCATTTTTATACAAATTCATATACGTAAATGTTGGGCTGATTATTTCATCTTTTACCCCAAAATCCTTGAGTAATTCTTTTATCAGAGTAGTTTTGCCTGCGCCTAATGGGCCTTTAAAGGTGAAAATTTGGCAATTTTTGAGCTTTTTAGCTAGTTGTTTGGCTATTTCAGGTAATTCTTCAAGGGTAAAAATTATTGTTTCCATTTATAATTTTTTAATCTTTTTTATTAATTTTCTATCATTTTTAGGCAATTCTTTTAACTTCGCTTTAGATTTTGGTTCAAAATCTTCTTTTTTCTTTAAAATTGTTTTACTTGCTTCCTGCATTAGTTTATCCAATTCATCATTCGTTTTTTGGGTAATTTTATGAGCAATATCATCACTTTTTTGCATTGAAAGTTCAGGAATAAATTCTTTTTCTTCTTTCATAAAATTATAAAATTCCTGAGAAGAAATTGAATCAATATTTATTTGTTTTGCAAATTTTCTTAATTCATTGTCTGAAGTGATTAATAATAATTCTTTATTTTTATGATCATCAAGAATGTTTTTAATTATTTCATCTGCAGAATATTTGTAGCCCGAATAAGTTATTGTAACTTCCTGAAAAATATCGGTAGTGGGAAATGTGTAACCACCGCCATCAAAAACAATTGTAATTTTATGATGTCTTTTTTTTGCGTAAATATTTAATTTTTTGACAAAATCTTCACGCACTTTTTCATTAGCGTCTTTTGAAATAACATTTTTAATTAAATTATAACCGTCAATTAATAAAATCATAAATTTAGAATATACAATTCGGAATGAAGTTTAAAGAATTAGTTGATAAAAACATAGCTTTAAAATAAATTAAATTATAGCGCTCGTGGTGTCCCTCGATACATTTTGCTTGCGCAAAACACTCGGGATAATTATTATTTATTCGCAAAATCACTGCCGACTCCGCCATAGTTCATTGCATATTACTTTGCTATGCCCAACAGAGACTACGGCCGGACAGGGTGATTAGGGAACTGATTTTATGGCTCAATTAGTTCAGATGAAGCAACAAATTCGCGCAATAGAGACGATCAAAAAAATTACTCACGCAATGAGATTAATCTCCATGTCTGCCCATTCAAAAATGGGAAATAAAATTAATAATTTGCAAAATTATAAAAATGAGTTGTCCAAAATAATCAATATTATTGATTTGTTAGATGATAAATCTATTCAAGACAAATTAACTGATCTCGAAACTCCAAAAAAAACTTTGATAATTTTAGTTGCTTCACAAAAAGGGCTTGCAGGAAATTTCAATTCAAATTTATTCAGGTTTTTTGAAAGAAACAATAGCGTTTCAATTGATCATATTGAATATATTTCTGTAGGTAAAAAAGCCGGAGATTTTTTAAGAAAGAAAAATTTACATTTTAAAAATTTTGACAATTTTAATTTACAAAATTTTTATTCAATAGCTAAATCTATTTTTGAAATAATTAAAAAAAACAATTACACGGACATAATTATTTATGCAAATTATTCAAAAAGTTTTTTTATTCAGTTACCGGAAAAAAATATTATTTTGCCTATAAAAATAAATAAAACAAAGAATGTGGATTCTTTAATTACTGAAAATTATATTTGGGAACAACCAATTCCGGAAATCTATAAATCAGTTACAAATGAATATATAAATTTTAGTGTTCAATCAATTCTTTTTAATTCGCTTTTTGCGGAACAATCAGCAAGATTTAATTCTATGGATAGCGCGACGAGAAATGCCGAAGAATTGCTGGAGAATTTAAAAAGACAATACAACAAATTGCGACAGGCAAAAATTACAAAAGAAATTGCTGAAATTTCAAGCGCATTATAAAATTGCACAATCATTATTATTATAATAATAGTATATTGAATCATAATCAGGATGATATTTTTTCATAGGATTAACAAGGACAACATATTTTTTACAACACCTATCTTTTATAGTTATTGTATTGAAAATAATTTTACGAATATCTGAAGATATAAAATAACTATTATCATCATATTTCTGTGCTAATTTTATATCGCTTAATTTTATGAACAAATCCTTATAACCTTCGCTAGGATTTGACACAATTATGTTGCTATCGAATTTAAGTTGGGGAGTACATGCAAGCCATAATTCGCATAATTCTTTTTCATTTAATTTTCGTAACTTTTCAATAATTGGAAATGGATTTGTTTTAACAATTGAATCATCTTCCAGCTTAAAAGTTTGCTCTTCTTCCATTGCACAAATATTGAAAAATAAAAACACTAAAAATATCTTCTTCATAATTCAACTTGTTTATTATTTGAACTTTTTCTGATTATTTCATTATCATTTATTACAATTTTTGCACCCAAACTTTCAAGTTTTTGATCTAATTCATCATAACCGCGCTTAAAATGATGCACTCCAGTAATTGTTGTTGATCCTTTTGCTGCCAAGCCGGCCAAAACTAAAGCACATGAAGCTCGAATATCGCTCGCATTTACTTTCGTACCTTGTAATTCTTTGACTCCTGTGATGATCGCTTTTGTTCCTTCAACTTCAATTTTTGCGCCCATTTTTTGCAATTCTTTAACATGTAATAATCTATTTTCAAATACAGTTTCTTCAATTTCACTCACGCCCTCAGCTAGACATTGCGCAACCATCATTGGTGCTTGTAAATCGGTTGGAAAACAAGGATATTGCGCAGTTTTAAAAGAAACTGCCTTGGGAGATTCTGTTGCAACAAAATGAATGCCCTTTCCATCTTTTTCCGCTTTTATTGTATGTCCCATTTCTTCGAGCTTTAATAAAAAAACATCAAGAACACTTGCGTCGCCATTTGGAATATAAACTTGTCCTCCTGTTACAGCAGCAGCTAAAATTATTGAACCAGCTTCTAAACGATCGCACATAATTTCATGTTTAACAGGATTTAAAAAATTAACGCCTTCAATTTCAATTGTGGCCGGAGCTAAAATATTAATTTTTGCTCCCATTTTTTTTAATATTGAAATTAAATCTAAAACTTCGGGCTCTAAAGCAGCATTAATGATCGTTGTTTTGCCTTCTGCTAAAACAGCAGCCATCATTATATTTTCTGTCGCGCCCACGCTTGGATATTCAAGAATTATTCTTCTGGAAATTAATTTCTCAACAGTAGCTGTTAAAAAATCATTTTCCTGAATAAAAACAACTCCCATTTTTTTGAAATTTGTTAGATGAAAATTAATCGGGCGCAAACCTAAAACACATCCGCCCGGCATTGCAATCTCAGCTCTACCAAATCTTGCTAACAAAGGCCCCATTACCAAAATTGAAGCCCGCATTTTTTTCATTATTTCAGGATTTGCTTTAAATTTTGCAACTTTTGATGTATCAATTTCTACTTCTTTATTTTCAAAATCAAACTTTATTTCAGCGCCTAAACCTTCAAGCAATTTAGCCATGTTAAAGACATCCTGAGAAAATGGAATATTTTTTAAAATAGATTTGCCTTCAGTGAGTAAAATTGATGACATTATTACGAGCGCTGCATTTTTTGCACCTGACAAATTTACTTCGCCTGATAATTTTAAAGATTGTTCAACTAAAATAAATTCTTCAAACATCTAAAGACCCCCTGATTTTTAGCATTTTATAATTACTCAAGTTTAATATTATGAAGATCAAATAGTTTTAGTCTAGAGAAAGTTAAAAAAAATTTTTATTGTGCGTTTGAAAATTTTCTAATAAAATAATTCGTAAACAAAATTTCTTCCCAAAAAAAATTAATTTATGAATTTTTTTAAATATATTTTTATTAATTTATTTGTTAGCGCAATTTTTTCTTGCGAAACCCCAAATCAACCTGCAAAAAAATTATTTTTATTAAACAAATTTTGTTATTCATCAAAACAAGATTTTTACAAAAATTGCAAAATTTTTTTTGAACTGATTAGAACAAAAATTAATAAAATTTGCATTCTGCAAAAAATTTATATTAATAACAATGAATTAATCGGAGAAGTGACTAATAAGAAATTTATAATCTCGATATTTAATGAACAGGAAAAAAATAATTTAAAAAATGAAATTTTTATGATTGGTAAAATAAAGACTGATCAACAACCAGGAAAAAATTTTTATTACTCATTTTTTTCCGCTGATTTTAAATATTTAGTTTTATTTTCAAAAAAAAATGCTTCAGATGATAAATATTTTATAAGAGTTTTTAAGTTAAAATAACAATCAAATTTTAGGGGTAAATCTATGTATTCAAAAATAACTTTGCTTTCTATTGTATTTTTTAATTTAAGTTCGATGGATTTTAAAGAAAAAATTGACTTTCAAGAAGAGCATGATTTGAAAGATTATGTACAATTAGTTGTAACCAATCGCGAAGAATACGTGAAAGTAAATAAAATATTCGGAGACAAAAATCGAACGATCTCTCTAATGAAAATCGACAAAATTGATGATAAAGATTTAAAACAAAGAAACTGTAAAATTTATTGCTACCCATATAAACAAATTTATACTTTGTCAAAAAATAAATATATAGAATATTTAGTAACATATTATTTGTTCCAGGTTGAAAATATCCGAACCACATTCGTTGCAAAATTTTATAATTATATTGATCCTGAAAAAAGAGATATCAAATCCATAAGTGTTTCTAAAGATTTAAAGTATTTTAAAATTGAAATACCTGATTTTGAACCTCTATACTATGAAAACCAGGTTTTTGACTTTGAAAAACAGGCAGATTATATTCAGGAAGATTATATTAATTGACAATTTGAATATTTAAGGTAAAATTCTTATAGTATAGTTTACAATTTTAGGGGGATAAAATGGTGGTTAAAAGTAATATTATTATAAGATTTTTACCTTTTCTGGTAATTTCAGGCACATATTCATTAGATTTAGAAAAATCAACCGTCCGACAGAGTATTAGAAAACAAGAATTATTCAATAGTACTCCTTTGCCAGAAGCTCTCATATTACTAATTGATGATTATGTAATTTCAGAAACAGAAAAATTAATCGGAGCAAACGTTGATCTTGAAAATTTTATTAAAGGCTATGCAATTGCCGAACTAAACAGAATTGAATTTTATTTCTGTGATCCAAATGAATCTGATAATTTGCAATCTAGAACTTATAACGAAATTGCAGATCGTTTCCATATAATTTTTGATAAAAATGCTCAACCTGAATATTCGCATAAAAAAGGTTTCTTTTTTATTAAAATCAAGGATGCAAATACAGTTTTTGTCGCTAATTTGACTGCTAATCCATCAAGCATTCAAGCGCCGGATTCTATTAAATCAATAAATGTCTCGGATGATTACAAATATTTTGCAATCCATACAACAAACGGGAGAATTTATATTTTTGAAAACAAAAATGTTCAAGCTAATTCACATAAAAATTTGTGTGCAATTTTGTAACAAATAAAATTTAAGGAAAATAATATGAAAACATTAAAATTATTTTTAATAATTGCATTATTTTCAATGCGAATTCAAGCTATGGATGGCAATAAAAAAGATTTTATCCAATCAAAAATAGATTTTTTACTTCAAACGTAAGATCAACATTCCCTCAATTTTATTTTGTTGATTTTGCATTTGGTACATCAGAATATTTCGATATCATCCTAGTTAGTTATCCAATAAATAGACAATATTTTAACGAAATCTACAAATATCAAAAAAAACATGTACCTACCAAATGTGAAATCATGACACAAAATATTAAAGATTGGTTTGATTGCATAACCGGATAAAAAATTATTCAAATAACCGCATTAATTCATAAACATTGGAAAATTGAATCAATTCAATTGCTTGTTTTGGGAGTTTTTGATTTTTTGATATAAACATTTTTTCAATACCAAATTTTTGCGCTTCATTGCAATGAATTGCTATATGGTTAATTGGTTTAATGTTGCCTGTCAAACTAATTTCTCCCAAAGCAATTGATTTGACGGGTAAAGATTGTTGAAAATAGCTTGAAAGTAATGCTAAAGCAATGCCTAGATCGGCTGAACTTTCTTTTATAGAAAATCCACCACTGATTTTAAAAAAAATATCATGACTCGATAATTTTACTTGTAGATACTTTTCCAAAATTGCGGCAATTAAAATAACTCTTTTATGATCAAGTCCTGTTATAACCCTTTGAGGAACTGCAAATTTTGTCGGAATTGTTAATGCCTGTAACTCAATTAAAATCGGGCGTGAACCTTCAAGACAACTAATTAAAACTGATCCGGGAGAAAAAGTGGCATCCTGTAATATTTGCTGATTAATATTTGTTAATTCTTTTAATCCTTCATGAGACATTTCAAAAAAACCAATTTCATTTATTGCACCAAATCTGTTTTTTACAGATCTTAAAATTCTTACATTCCATTGATCTTCACCCTGAAAATAAAAAACGCCATCAACAATATGTTCCAATGTTTTTGGGCCCGCAATTTGCCCCTCTTTTGTAATATGTCCTGTTGCAATTACAGCAATATTTTGTTCTTTTGCAAGTTGCATCAATCTGAAAGCTGATTCTCTTAATTGTCCTATTGTTCCCGGGATTGCATGAGTTTGGGAAAAATAACAATTTTGAATTGAATCAATAATTATTATTTCCGGTTTTTGTTCAATACACGTTGCGATAATTGATTCAAGATCTCCTTCATTTGAAAATAAAAGCGCATTATCATTTTCAATAATTCTTGAAGCTCTTTGGTTTACTTGTTGTAAAGATTCTTCAGATGAAAAATAAAAAATTTTATAATTTTGCGCCAATTTATTTGCTATTTGAAGTAGTAAAGTAGATTTACCAATTCCAGGATCACCGGTTAGAATTATAAAAGAACCTGGCATAATTCCGCCACCAAGCACGCGATCCCATTCATCATAACCTGATAAAATTCTTTTTTTTTTATCAAAATTAGCTTCTTTAAGAGGAACTAATTTAATAAAATTAGCTTTTTTAGAAATTAAACTCTGATTTTCAACACGCTCTACAAAACTATTCCATTCACTGCAATCCGGACAACAACCTAGCCATTTTACTGATTTATAATCACAATTTGTACAATTAAAAGAAGATTTATTTTTGTTCATTATTTTAAATAAGAAACATTTTTAATAATTAAATGGTCTGATGGCTAGATATTCTTTAACCCAATTATCAAAATCATATGGTTTTGATAATTCTTCTAAATCATCGAATGTTTTAATAAATTCTTCCACCATAGCTATAAATCCAATTCTAACAAATTTTATGCGATCAGGTAAAGATTGGTCAATTTCGCTGATATATGAATATAAGTTTCTTAAATATTCTTCATATCCAGATAATTTATTTATTTTATGACTATAGATTTCATTATATGATCTTTTAATTTCATTAAATAAATGATTAATCCGGTCACTATTATTTACTAAGAATTTGGTAGCTTCTTTTGATTTTAACCAATTTTCAAACGATGAAAGAGTGCGACTAATTCGGATTACTATATTATTTTTTAACTGAATTTTGTCAAAATAATCAGCGCAATCCCAACACTTTGATTCCATTTCAAAAATTTTATCCGCTTCCGGAACAGAATAAATTGACAAATAAGAAAAAGAAATTATTAATAAAAATATTTTTTTCATACAATTTGTTCCTTTAATTTAAACTAATTGTATTTTATTTTGATTATCAAAATCAATAATTTAGATATTTTTTATAAAATTTCACAGAAAGAATCTTGATTTTTATATTTTTCTGGATTCATTGTTGTAATTTTTGTATAAAGTTTATTTAAAATTTCAAATAATTCCTCAAAAATTTTGTCATCATTTTGAAGATTTTTCTCTAATAATTTAAAATATCTTTGCAGAATATCAAAATAATTATTGTCAACTGCATAGAAAATATTATCTGATGAAATATGACATACAATTTTTTGTTTTTTGATAAAATATGTTGCGTGTAAAATAAATTTAGTGGAATTTTTTAATAAAGGAATTGAATAAGCGGTATATTTGGGATCTACTTCTTTGCTAAAATTTCTTATATTATAAAAACCTATACTCTCATTGTTATAATCAGCAGATCTTAAATTAAGAAATATGATCAACCCCAAAAAAATCTTTTTTTGCATATTGTTTCCCCATGTCATTTGAATTATATTTGATTAAATATTATAACTCAAAAAGGAAAAAATTGTGAATGAACTATTATTTATATTGCATTCGTTATTAATTTCTATTTTTGCAGTTATTGCTTTAAAAATTTCAAAAGAAGCGTTAATATCATTTTTGTGCGTTCAAGCAATTTTATCTAATCTTTTTGTTTCAAAACAAATCATTTTATTCGGGTTTTGTGCAACATGTTCGGATGCATTTTCAGTCGGAAGTAGTTTAAGCTTAAATTTATTACAGGAATATTTTGGAAAACAAATTGCCCAAAAAACAATTTGGATAAGCTTTTTTTGTCTTATTTTTTATTTATTAATGACACAAATGCATTTAATTTATATTCCAAGTGAATTTGATATAATGCAAAAAAATTTTTATGAAATTTTTCAATTTGCACCTCGGATCGTTATTGCTTCGCTGATTGCATATTTAATTTCTCAACAAATTGATCTTCGTCTTTATAATTTTTTTAAAAAAAAATTTGAAGGAAAATATTTTATTTTAAGAAATTATGGTTCGCTTTTAATTTCACAGTTTGTCGATACATTAATTTTTACATTTCTAGGACTTTATTCAATTGTAGAAAATCCGTTACAGATATTTACAATAAGTTATTTTGTCAAAGTGTTTACAATAATTCTTGCTGCGCCAATTGTCGGAATTTTAAAGAAAATATTAGAAAATAAATTATTTTAATAAAAAATTATGAATATGGGTCCCATTCTTGCGGACACAGTTGATTATTCAGTTGCAAATTTTGTGTTCTACACCAAACACATAAGTTTGCTCTTTGACTTTGATTTAATCTGTTAAAAATTCTACTAAAATCTCGACGGCATTCCCCTTGCCTCATAATTGGACCCGAGGTTGTTCGATTTCTTACTTCCTCAAGAAGCTTAGCATCTCTTTCTTCAACTGACTTTCTAGCAACTTCGCTAATTATTTTAGTGGTATTCTCAAATCTTTCAGGCTTATCAAAATAAGCATTTATTTTAGGAAAACTAAAAATTACAAATATTAAAAATATAAATTTCTTCATAATTCCTCCTTTTTTTTAAAAATAACAAAATTATACCTTTAAAATCAATATTTTCTTATTTTTATGTTATAATTGAAATATTATGAATAACTTCAGGTTCGAAATATTACATAAGTCAAAGATTTCTAATGCAAGAGTGGGCAGAATTTATACTCCCCATGGCATTATAGACACGCCGAATTTTGTGGCTGTAGGCACAAATGCTACTTTAAAAGCCCTTGATAGCCAAACTGTAAATGATATTGGTTTACAGCTAATGTTTTGTAATACTTATCATTTAATGCTTCAACCGGGTACTCAAACAATAAAAAAAGCCGGCGGATTACATAAATTTATAAATAGAAATGCGCCAATAATTACTGATTCAGGTGGATTTCAGGTTTTTTCATTGGCTTACGGAACCGTTAAAGATGAATTGAAAAGCCGCGGACAAAAAAAGTTAGATAATTCTATAGTAAAAATTAATGAAGATGGAGTGCTTTTCAGATCATATCGTGACGGAAGTCCGGTTTTATTAACTCCTGAAAGTTCAATTCAGGCACAAAAAGATCTTGGGGCTGATATAATAATTCCTTTTGATGAATTGCCTCCATATCATATTTCACATGAAAAACTTAAAGAATCACTTGAAAGAACTCATCGCTGGGAAAAAAGATCATTGGAATATCATTTGAAAAATAAAAATAATCAGGCAATGTACGCAGTAATTCATGGCGGAGTTAATCAGGAATTGCGTAAAAAAAGCTCTAATTTTTTAACAAATCTTGAATTTGATGGTTTTGCAATTGGTGGAAGTCTAGGAAAAAATCATCAGGAAATGTTTGAACTTCTTGATTTTACAATACCCTTTTTGCCGCCAGATAAACCAAATCATCTTTTAGGAATTGGAGATTTAAATTCTGTTGATAATGTAATTAAATCTGGCATAGACACAATGGATAGTTCACATCCAACACGATGCGCAAGACATGGTCTTCTTTTTACTAATTCAGGAACTAAAAAAATATTAAATAGTGCAAATAAAATTAATTTTGAACCAATTGATAAAAATTGTGATTGTTTTACCTGCAAATATTTTACAATAGGTTATTTGCATCATTTATTTAAAGCAAAAGAAATGACGGGTTATACTCTTGCTACGATACATAATTTGCATTTTATGATTAAATTAATGTCAACTTATAGAAAATTGATTTTGGAAGATAAAATTTAAAATTTATGAAAACCATAACTTCCCTACAAAACCCTGAAATTAAATTGATAGAAAAGCTTCATGATTCAAAAGCCAGAAAAGAACAAGGTAAATTTTTAGCTGAAGGAATTCGTGTTTGCAGTACTTTGATTGCATCAGATGCTAAATTAATTCAGCTTTATATAACTGAAAAAATGCAAAGTTATGCTTTAGGTTTTACAACAGAACATAAAGTAACAATAGTAAATGACCAGATAATGAAAAAAATTAGCAATTCAGAAAATCCAAGCGGAATTTTAGGCGTCTTTGAAATTCCTAAACAAAAAGATTTGAATTTATTAACTTCAGGAATTGTTTTAGCTCAAATTTCTGATCCTGGAAATATGGGAACTTTAATTCGGTCAGCTGCTGCAATGGGAATTAAAACAGTAATTTTAATTGAAGGAGCAGATCCATTTAATTCAAAAGTTGTTCAGAGTAGTGCAGGAACTTTATTGCAAGTCAATTTATTCAGATTAAGTTGGGATGAATTAATAAAAAACAAGCAAAAATTAAAACTTTGCGCTTTGGTAGTTTCAGGTGGCAGAAAACCAAATGAAATAAATTTAAATGAAACTTTGCTAGTTATAGGAAATGAAGCACACGGAATTCCGGAAAATTGGCAAAATCAGTGTGATGAAAAAATGACTCTGCCAATGATTGGTAATGTTGAAAGTTTTAACGCTGCAATTGCCGGATCAATTGCAATGTATTTATTGGCAACTTCTAAATGATTATTGTTCCATATTGTCAGAATTTTTGTCAGAATTACCGTCTTTTTGTAAATCCATACTATTAACTTTTGTTTGTCCTTTTTGCTTTAGCCTGGTTCTTGCAAGTTGTTTTTTCTTAGGATAAACCGTCAATCTTGAACCAGATGATGCAACTGCTAAATAGTCAGCTGAATTGTAAATCGCCGAAATATAAATTGTGTTATTTGGAACACTTTCATATTTCATAGTTGTCAAATCTAAATTAATTAAAAATTGTGAATTTAAACCAATTAGCGCTTTATTATTTTCTTTATCAAAAGTAATTATATTTACTTCAGAATCAAACTTATAAGGTTGATCGCAATTTAATGTTTTCAAATTCCAGATTTTTACAGTTTTATCATTTGATCCGGAAAGCAAATATTTACCATTTACATTACAAAGTGCTGAGACTTTATCTTTATGCGCATTTAATTCTTTTGATAGAATAAACTTTTTTTCTTCCCAATCAATTTCTAAAAATAAAATTGTACCATTGTTTAAGCCGGCAACAATTAATGTGTCATTAATCATTTCTAATGAAGCTATTTCAATCTCTTCTTCTTCCAGATCAAATTTAAATAATATATCGTCATCACCTTCATTAAAACTAATTACACCTATCATCTTTCTGGAAGCGGTTAAAAAATAATCTTTTAAATTTTTATTTTGAAATTTCTTTAAAGTTAATAATGGTAATTGTGAAATTTTAAAAGGAAGCGTAAAATCATTTTCACCTATATTTTGACAAATTCTGACTCGGCCATATGAATCAGCAAAAATAAATGTTTTTTCATAAGGAACTATTGCTGTAATTGGACCTGGTATATTGCCTGAATTTTCTAATTTAAATTTAAGTTGTAATGTATTAGGATCATAAAAATGAATAAAACCATTTTGTCCGCCAGTAACTAAATAACAGTTTACAAATGTAATACAATTAATTATATCTTGGCCTGTGGACGTTGCATTTCTAGATATTTGATCCAGTGTATTATTTTCTGCGTTAGTTTTTAATTCAAAATCTGATGAAAGCAGATGAACGCCTGAAAATAATAAAAAAAATATGATAAATTTTCTAAACATATTTTCCCCCTCTATTAAATTGGTAAATAATTACAAATATACCATATTTATACAATAAATCAATAAAATATTTCAGCGTGTATCGCTTTTTTACAGGTTTGAATTAGATATACTTGCTCAAATTAGATTTGAAGTATAAATTAGAAAAAAACCATTTAATAAAACCTTTTTTATGTCTAAAACAGAATATAAATTATCTTTACGATCTGCCATATTAGTAAACATCAATATAATGCTTGGAGCAGGAATATTTATTAATAGTCTCCCTTTGGCAAAATTTGCAGGAGCTTTAGGTTCAGCAGTTTATGCGATTGTTGGTATATTCATGATTCCTCTTGTTTACACCGTTGCTACATTATTAAAAATTCACCCCGGTGGTTCATTTTATACCTTTGCAAAAGCAGAAATTAATGAAACTGCAGGCTTTTTTACAAGTTGGGCATATTTTACTGCAAAATTAGCATCAAGCACCTTGATGATTCATTTTTTTTCTTTAATTGTGCAATCACTGATTCCAATTTTTTCTTCAATTAATGTAATAACTTTGGATTTAATAATAATTTGCATATTTACCATTTTGAATATGTTTAATTTAAAGGCAGGAAGCAGAATTCAATTAACATTTATGCTTTTTAAGATGATTCCAATTTTATTTGTTATTTTAAGTGGATTATTTTTATTAAGTACAAAAAATATAAGCGCCGAAAACATTATTTTATCCGGAATTTTCCCTAGCATTCCCTTAGTCATTTATGCTTTTACAGGCTTTGAAGCTGCATGCTCTTTAAGTAGACATATAAAAAATCCTGACAAGAATGCTCCAAAAGCAATTTTTATCTCGTACTCAATTGTTATTTTAATTTTAT
Organism: Candidatus Babelota bacterium; assembly: GCA_013287265.1. Classification (GTDB taxonomy): domain Bacteria; phylum Babelota; class Babeliae; order Babelales; family JABDEC01; genus JABDEC01. The sequence goes on from JABDEC010000001.1 coordinate 150,797, forward strand.
GCTCATATCAATTCCTATTCTATTCTAGCCTTGGATCAGAATTAGCTAAAGGCGCACATTATTTTGAAGCTTTTCCAATGCTGTTGCAAATTGTTTTTCCATTTAATGATCTTTTAAGATTCAAACTTAAAGCAATACTTCAACTTGCAATTGCATCTTCAGCATTGGGCGGTGCATATGGAATTCTTTATAGCAATAATTGGAATCTTTATGCATTGGTTGAAAATAAGCATGTATTTTTTAAAGATAAACTAATAAAATTAAATTCCTATAATATTCCGTTCTGGTGTGTAATTATAGAATCATTATTTTGCATTTCATATCTTTTAATAACCAGGGGCTATAATATTCCATTACAACAAATTGGTGCTTTTGGCAGCACAATAGCTTATACGTTAAGCTCCATTGCATTAATTTTTGCCTGCAAAAAAAGCTCTTTATTAAAGAAAATAATCTGGATACCAATTATTTCATTGATTAATTGTCTTATTTTGCTTGGATTTTGCATTAAAGGCTTTATTACGACAGGAGCAATTCCTCTTTATGCTTTTGTAGCTGTTGTAATTGTAGGGATGATTATGTATTTTTTAACTAAAAAAAGATCAAATAATTTTTAAGGCCTGCAGCAATAACCGTTGCCACGAGACTCTTTTTTACATATATGAGGATTTTCACAATCATTATTATTTGAACATTTACAAAATCTTTTGCCGATATTATTGCAAGCGATTGTAGTACAATTATTTACCCACATGTTAAACAAGTTGAATTTTGCGAGCAACATGGATGCAATTGTGCAAATGAAGAATTTGAATTCCCAATTATTAAAACAAAAAGAAATAATTTTTTCATAAATCTCCTTTTTTAATTAATAATAGTAATAATTTAGCAAAAAAATCAATAATTTTATCTTAAAATAAATTTAATATTTATTTGACTTATAAACTATAATTATTACAATTAAATTAATACAGTTAATCATTTAAAGTGGAGTCCCAAAAATGATAAATAAAAAAGCAATATTATTATCCCTCATCGCTTCTCTTGCAGCAATTAACATTCAAGCCGGATGCGGAAAAGCAAGAGCATGCAGAATAATCGCAGCTAAAAATTGCGGTAAAAGGGTATGTCCAAGAAATTTATTTGCAAGAACTTGTGGAAAAGCTTGCGTCTCAAGAAAGCCAATGGATAATAAACATGCTCCTGCTAGATCTTGTGCAGGCGGAATGTGTTCAAGAAGATAATTATTTTATCTAATTTTTAAGCATAAAAGAGGCGCATTTAAATTGCGCCTCTTTTATTGTTTCTAAAAAGGATAAATTAATAATTACCTGAATTTCCTTGTTCTTTATCTTCACTCAAAGCTTTTTTTAATCTTTTTCCAGTTCTTTCAAAAAAATCCACAGTTTTGCTATAGGCCGTTTTTGCACCTTCTTTTATTCCATAACCTAAGCCTTGGCAAGCAAACCAACCTTCATAATCTCCTGAACTCTGTAAGGCACAAGCTTCACAGCCGTAAGCTTTACAATCATCATAAGAATAAAAAAACAATCTATTATCACTGGTAACAAGACCAGTAATATTATTATGTTTCAGAATATCAATTAAACCTGACTTAGCCACTTGTTCTGCATTAACCAATGAAGAAAAAAGTAGAAAAACGAATAATATATTTTTTGTATTAAGTTTCATATTTAGCCTCCTTTTAATCTATTATTTAACCTTAATTTCAGTATAACAAACACAAATTCAGAAATGCAATATTTTATTACAAATAGAAACTATATTATCTGATTTTTAATGTAATTAAGGCCAAAAGAGAAAGAATTATTGAGATAATACAAAAACGGGTTGTAATTTTTGATTCCGGCCAACCTATTAATTCAAAATGATGATGAATTGGGGCCATTTTAAACATTCGCTTACCTGTAAATTTAAATGAAAATACCTGAATAATGACTGACATTGTCTCCAAAACAAACAAACCGCCGGAGATTATTAATAATATTTCCTGTTTTGTCATTAAAGCCATACTTGCCAAACATGCACCTAAAGAGAGCGAACCAACATCTCCCATAAAAATTTGCGCAGGATAACTGTTATACCATAAAAAGCCAAAAGAAGCGCCAATTAAAGCACTTCCCAGAATTACTAATTCTGAAGAACCGGTATAGGGTATATTCAGATAAGAAGCTAATTTAATATGACCAGCCAAAAAAGCAATAATTGAAAAAGTAACAAAATTAGAGATTAATGAACCAATTGCTAAACCGTCTAATCCATCAGTCAAGTTTACAGCATTACTGCAACCAACAATGATAAACATTGCCCAAAAAATAAAAAATAATCCTAAATCAGGTTGAAAATTTTTAAAAAATGGAAATGAAATATTTGTTGAAAGGCCTGAATAAAGCATTAAAAGAACAATTAGAAAAGCAAAAAAAAGCTGTAAAATAAATTTAGTTTTAGCAGAAATTCCCTTCTTTTTATTTATTTTATTAAGATCATCAATTAATCCTATTATTCCAAACAATAATAAAGATAATATCCCAATCCAAAGATTCAATTTTGATAAATTTCCCCATAAAAAACAGCTTATAATTACTGTCGATAGAACAAAAATACCACCCATTGTCGGAACATTTTTCTTTTTTTTGTGACTTTCAGGAGTGTGTTCACGCGGTCCGGATTGAAACATATTGTTTGATTTTTTTATGAACCAATTACCAAACAAAAAAGATAAAAAAAGAGCCGTTAATAATGCAGCTATTGCCCTAAAGCTTGTGTAATGAAACAGGTTAAAAAATGAATAATACGGAATTAAAAAAAAGGATAAATGATAAATCATATATATTTGCTTTCTAGTTGTCCTGAAAATATCGAGTAATAAAATATTTTCAATTTTATTCAATAAAGGCTAGTCAGGCAATACTTATTAAAGAAATCTATTTACAATGCCCTAAAATTGCCCTACAATTCAAGATCTTCAAACCTGTAAACTCCCCAGCTTTGACATAATTCCCAAATGATCTATACTGAATGATGACTAAGATTGAAATAACTAATATTAACTGTTTATAATAAGAAAGTTAAATTTTTTTAATTAATTCTTATTGTAATACCGACCTCATATTCAAGGAGGAATAAAAATGAAATTCAATTTTAAGAAATCGTTAGTTTTTGGTGTGTTATTTTCTTTAGTCGCTTCAAATACAGTTATCAAAGCAAATATGACAGCTGTCGAAGAAGATAGATGCAGAAAAATATTCTTAATGGCATTAAAAAAACCATTAACCCCGAATGACGAAGCAGAAATAGAAAAGAAGACCTCAAAAGAAGCGCAAGATGTATTAAATGGTCTTGGGACAAATGATAAGTCAAAAATAATTC
>JABDEC010000002.1:0-3590 GCA_013287265.1 Candidatus Babelota bacterium
TATTTATAATAAACTATTGATTTTTTACGATTTTATTTACTATTATAAAAATTAGAGATGGAGGAGAATAAAATGAAAAGAAAAATATATATAATTTCAATATTAATTTTTATGAGCTTTATAAATAATTTATCTGCCTTAACATGCACAAAAATCTTGAGACCAGACGTTAATTGTGTTATAGCATGTGCAATAGAAGAAAGAAATCAAAGAAATCATTTAATACACAGCTTAAAAGGAGAATGCAAAGCAAATGTAGTTGGCAACAAATTTTTTAGTGTTACTTGTACAGTTAAAAATGTTCCTAGAAATTTAAGAAATCTAGCTAGAGATCAAGATTTTATCTGCAGCTAAATAATTTATCTCAAAAATTTTCTTGCAAATCATAAAAAAATATCTAGGATATTGCCTGAAATTTACTTAATAAAAGATTTGCAATGAAAATTCAACATTTAATTTACGCAATTTTATTCATTTTAAGTTCAAAAACATTATCTAATCAAGTTACAAATAACCAATTCGTTATAATTATCCCTTCATATAATAATGAAAGATGGTGCATAAAAAATTTAGAATCAGTTTTTATGCAAAAATATCCAAATTTCAGGGCTATTTATATTAATGATTGTTCTACAGATAATACGCCAAATTTAGTTACTGATTATTTACAAAAAAATAATTTATTAAATAAATGTACTTACATTGAAAACAAAATAAGAAAAGGGGCATTACAAAATTTTTATAATGCAATTCATTCATGTAATGAAAATGAAATTGTTGTTTGTGTTGATGGAGATGATTTGTTAGCACATGACGATGTGCTCAATATTTTAAATAACGTTTACCAAGATAAAAAAGTTCTTTTTACATACGGTTCTTACATAACTTCAGATGGTTTTTTAGGTGGCGCCCAGCCATATTCAAAAGAAATAATTCAAAAAAGATCATTCAGATTTGATGACTGGAAAGCTACACATTTAAAAACTTTTAAAACTCATGTTTTTAAAAGAATTAAAAAAGAAGATTTTATGCATGATAATAATTTTTTTGATATGTGCAGTGATGTAGCTTTTACAATACCAATTTTAGAAATGGTGAGTCCGAATTTTAAATTTATTCCAGATATTTTATACGTTTACAACAATTCAAACCCATTAAATGACAGAAAAATTGATATTAAAAAACAACAATTTATAGAAAAATTAATTAAACAAAAAGAAGTTTATGCATCACTTGAAACGCAGAATGTTTAAAAAATTATTTTTATTAATTACTTTATTTTTTACACAAGTTAATTGCTTAAAAATAGATAGGGTAATTTTATCAACAGACAACCATCCAAGTTATATTGAATTCTGGCCAATTGTTGCAAAGGCATGGAAAGAATTAATTGGAATTAAACCAACTTTGGCATTAATTGCAGACAGTTCAATTCGAGTTGATGAAACTTTGGGTGACATAATTAGATTTGAACCGATACCAAACATTCCAACTTCTTTACAAGCGCAAGTAATCAGATTGTTGCTTCCTGCTTATTTTGAAAATGAAGTCTGTATAATTTCTGATATTGATATGATTCCTTTAAATAAAGAATATTTTTTTGAATCAATTAAAGAAATTAATGAAGATTCTTTTGTTGTTTACCGTGATGCTTATTACGCTGGCACATTTAAATACCCAATGTGTTACAACGCAGCAAAAGGGAAAGTTTATAAAGAAGTTTTTAAAATAAATGATATTAAAGAAATTCCTGAAATTATAAAAAAATGGCATTCATATAATTTGGGTTGGAACACTGATGAAATTCTTTTATACAAATATTTAAATGGATGGAAAGATTTTAAAAAAAGATGTGTGACTTTAGGCCACATTCCAGATAGAAGGATAGACAGATTAAATTGGAATTACAATTTTAAAGAAATAAGAAATTATATTGATGCGCATTGCCTAAGACCATATTCAACTTATAAATATGAAATTGATAAATTAATTGATACGGTTTATGCGCTAAATTCAAACACTCAAGAAAAAGCAGATTGCGTGATTTATTCTTTTGACAGACCACTTCAACTATATGCGCTTTTAGAATCAATTGAAAAATATATTTCAAGTCTTGGAGAAGTTCAGATCATTTACAGAGTTAGTAATGAAGCATTTGATTCTGCATATGAACAAATTGTCGTAAGATTTAAAAATTACAAATTCCACAAACAAGGCAAAAATCCACATGCGGATTTTAAAAATTTAATGATGAATTGCGCTTTTAATTCACCAAATGATTATATAGTTTTTGCAGTTGACGACATTATTGTTAAAGATCAAATTAATATTTCTGAATGCATAAAAGCTTTAAAAAATTCCGGTGCATATGGTTTTTATTTAAGACTTGGAAAAAATATTACCAAATCTTATATGGCAAAATTACAAACCCCAATACCAAATAACCAAAATGTTTGTGAAGATATTCATATTTTTACTTTCAAAGATGGCACTGGCGATTGGGCATATCCAAATTCAAATGATATGACAATTTATAAAAAAACAGATATCAAATCTGATTTAGAAAAAATAAATTTTACAATACCTTGTGAAGGCCCATGGGCAGTTATGGCAAAATTAGAAAGAACTGGATTATTTTTTGAAAATTCAAAAATTCTTAATATCCCAATGAATTTAGTTCATGAAACTGCAATTGCATATAAAAATCAAAATATGCAACTTTTTACAACAAATCAATTATTAGAAATTTTTAATTTAGGATTAAAAATTGATATCGATCAGTTTTACAAAATAAACAATAATTCTCCACATGTTGAAATTGTGCCTGAATTTATAAAGAGAAAATAATAAGGAATCTATGATAAATAATAAACATAAAATTATAATATTCATCGCCCTATTTTCATATGGTAAATGTAATGAAACTATTCTTCCGCGTTACGACACATCTGCACTGATCAATTTTGTAAAATCTTTATTACCAGAAAATCCAGTCATTATTGAAGCTGGAAGTTATAATGGCATAGAAACTAAAAGAATGTCTGAGATTTGGCCAAATGGAACAATATATACTTTTGAGCCAGTACCAGAATTATTTAATTTAACTTTAAAAAATACTGAAAATTGTAAAAATGTTAAATGCTATAATTTGGCACTAAGTGATAAAAATGGAAATCAAAAATTTTATATTTCAGAATCAAGAGAAAATTTAGGTTTCCCTTCGCAATCAAGTTCACTATTAAAACCGAAGGAACATTTAAAATACAGTCCTGTGATATTTGATAAAGAAATAAATGTACAAACAATAATATTAAATGAATGGGTAAAAAAATATAATGTTAATAATGTAGATTTAATTTGGCTTGATATACAAGGTTCAGAATTAAATGTTTTAAAATCAAGTCCTGACATCTTGAAAAATGTAAAAGTCATTGTTACTGAAGTAGAACTTGTTGAGGCTTATGAAGGACAATATTTATTTGAGGATGTAACAAATTGGTTAAATCAACAAGGTTTTAAATTAATAGCGAAAAATTTTAAATCAATTGAAGATGATTGGTTTGGTGACGCAATTTATATAAAAAATCATT
>JABDEC010000002.1:3604-77057 GCA_013287265.1 Candidatus Babelota bacterium
GCTTTCCAATTTTGAAATCCCCAAAGATAAGCAGTATTGGAACAAAATAAACCGTCAGATGCATTTAATCATTTTTCACAGTTCGGTGAAGATGGAATAATTCAAACAATTTTTCAGATCATAGGAACTGAATCAAAAATTTGTATTGAGTTTGGCGCATCTGACGGTTTATTTTGTTCCAATACTGCTTATCTTTGGGGATTTCAAAATTGGAAAGCAATCTTAATTGAAGCTGATCAAAACAAATTTAATGAACTGAAAAAGAATATTGGAAATTTTAATTGCACTCCAATTTGCAAATACATAGATTGCGAAGAAAATTCAGTTGATAATATTTTAAAAAATTTAAAAATTACTAAAACTGTAGATTTAATTTCAATTGATATTGATGGGGATGATTATCACATTTTTAAAAACATGAAGATTAGTCCTAGAGTAGTAATTTGTGAATATAATCCAACTTTGCCACCAACTTTTGATATATATCAGGAATATCATAATCAGGAAAATATCGGATGTTCTGCTGCCGCTTTAGTAAGAATTGCATTGGAAAAAGATTATTTTTTAGTTGCAATTACTGAAACAAATTGCATATTTGTACAAAAAAAATATCGAGAAAAATTTTCTCGATTTGAATTAGATTTTCAAAAATTAATAACTGATGATTTAGTAAAATATATAGCTACAAGTTATTCGGGAAAAACCCGTAATTTTAGGCAAAAAAAAATATGCACCCTATTATATCAAAACTCATGGATTTAATGGGAAAATTATTTGCAATAAAATTCAATCTTTAAAAATTCAAGGTTTAGTATTAGATGAATCTTTAGGAACTTTATCATGGGATCAATTCCCTGAAATTTCAAATAAAATTTATGCAAATGCAAAAGAAAGAGATGCAAGAATTGAAAATTTTAAGAAAAATAAATTAAATCAAAAAAAAGAAAATAATTAAAGGAATATTATGAATTTAAATAAAAAAGCCATTTTTATTTTTATTTTACTTAATACAAAAATAAATTTATTAAAATCAGATATAGATAATTTTGATAAATTGTGGGAACAAACAAGAAACATTTATCAAGAATTAGTTGCAGAAATTAATAAGGACATTCCTTTTTATGTTTCAAGAAAATATACAACTTCATATTGGTTTTCAATGTGTCAGGAATTAAAAAATCTATTATCAGAACCAAAACCAATTAAAGAATTCTTAAAATTCCCACCAATTGCTTGCAATATGATTCGCGGTATTAATGGAGAATTTGGACTACCTCAAAAATTTGAAGAAAGTTATTTATTAAATTGTGTAAGCGAAACAAATAAAAAAAGATTTAAAGATTTTGCAAATAAAAATGAAGAACCTTTAGCTAAATGTTCAAAAGAATTTAATTGTTCAAGCACAACATTGGGACATTTATTTTATTTGGCTAAAGTTTTAGAAAATTCTGTAAATGAACCAAATAAAATTGTGCAACTTGGTGGGCAGTATGGGAATTTTGCAAAAATCACTAAACAAATTTTACCAAAATGTACATTTATAATTTTTGACCTTCCTGAACTTTTGGCAATACAGAACTTATTCTTATCTTGCAATGCTCCAGATATTAAATTAAAAATTCATAAAAATGATTCAACTTTAAATAATTTGGAATCTGAATATGTGCATTTAATACCAATTTATTTGATGGAAAAATTTAATTCAGAAAATATAGATGTTTTTGTTTCAACATTTGCATTAAGCGAAACTCCTGAATTTGTACAAAAATTAGTTATAAAAAAGAACTTTTTAAATTCAAAATTAGTTTATTTGACTGGGCAATTAAATGGTTGGAGCGAAAATGATTATTATTGGATACCAGATCATAAAAATTTATTAAGTTCTGTAAGAAATCAATACAAATTTGTGAACTGTGTTCCATTTCATATAAATTCTGAATTACAAAATTCATTTGAATTAATTGCGCATAATTAAAATGAAAAAAGTTAAATTTTTACTTTCACTTTTATTATTTTTGTTTTTTCAAGTCAAAGCTGAAAACCCTTTAGTTTCAATTATAACTTCAGTTTATAATGGTGAAAAATTTATTGAAGGGTATCTTGAAGATACAATTAAACAAACAATTTTTAATGAATGCGAATTAATTCTAATTAATGCAAATTCTCCACAAAATGAAGAACAAATAATAAATAAATATCTTCAAAAATACCCAAACATTAAATATCTAAAATTAGATAATGATCCGGGGCTATTTGCCGTTTACAATAAAGCAATTAAATTAGCAAAAGCAGATTTGATAACAAACGGAAATTTGGATGATAGAAAAGATACAAAAACATTAGAAATTTACTCTAAGTTTTTACAAGAAAATCCTGATATTGATTTAGTTTATTCGGGATATTTAATTACAAACCAACCAAATGAGACTTTTGAAAAAAATAGTCACAAATGGATTGTAGAACCGGAAGAATTTTCTGCAGAAAAAATGTATCAATATCTGCCAGGTCCTCAACCAATGTGGAGAAAATCAATTCATGAAAAATATGGATATTTTGATGAAAGTTATAAATGCGTTGGAAATTGGGAGATGTGGTTAAAAGCAGTTGCAAATGGAGCAAAATTTAAAAAATTGCCAGGAATTCATACGTTATATTATGCAAATCCAAATGGTATTTCTTTAAACCAAGATAAAAAAATTGCAGATCTTAGAAATATTGAAGCAGATACAATAATTAGAAATTATAGTTTTTTATGGGATAAATCTAAGAAAAATCCGGTTCAAAAATTTACAGCCACTCAGGAAAAAAGTTTTGTTATTGTAATACCTTCTTATAATAATAAATATTGGATGCAAAGAAATTTGGATTCAGTATTTTTGCAAAATTATAAAAATTTCAAAATTATTTACATTGATGATTGTTCAACTGATAAAACAGGTTTTTTAGTTGAACAATATATAAAAGAAAGAAGCCAAGAACACAGAACAACTTTAATCAAAAATGATGTTCGCGCAGGCTGCCCGCTTGCTAATATTTATAAAGCGGTACATATGTGCAAACCGGATGATATAATTGTACTTTTAGATGGAGATGATTGGTTTGCTCACAATAATGTTTTAAAAATTTTAAATGAAGTTTATCAGGATCAAAATGTTTGGGTAACTTATGGGCAATTCATTTATTACCCTTCAAATGGTCCAGGATGGGCAAATCCAATACCAAAAAATATTATTGATAAGAATCAATTCAGGGATTTTCATTGGTTCTCAACTCATTTAAAAACATTTTATGCAGATTTATTTCAAAGAATTAAAAAAGAAGATTTATTATATCAAAATAGATTCTTCCCAATGGCGGGTGATTTAGCATTAATGTTTCCAATTATGGAAATGGCCGGACATCATAGTAAATTTATTCCTGATCTTTTATATGTTTATAACGTCGCAACCGATTTAAATGAAGAAAAAGTAAATCATCAGTTGCAAATGCAAATGACAATTAACATAAGACAACTGCCAAAATATAAGCCAGTTGAAAAGTTGTTTGATATTAATTTGACTGACCCAGGCTACGCCAAGGCTTCGCCGGGTTGTTCTTCTGTCTTAAAAGATGATAAGCCACTTGGTTTGTGTGCTACGAAGAACAAAAAAATCTACATAAAACCTTGGGCGGGTTCATTATTTAATGTGAATGACAAAATTTACAACAGAGATGATTGCTTAAGATCTTATTATGATACGCAACAACATTTAAAAACAATCGGTTATGATTTAATTCAAGTTGATTCATTTAACAATTTAAAAGATGCGCATTTAATTGTAGCTTTTGATTTTCCTCAAAGTGATGTTCAATATTTAGAGCAATGTCCAATTGAAAAAAGAATCTTATATCTTTTAGAACCACCCGCAGTAAGACCAGATAATTATGATAAAAAAAATCATGAAATGTTCAGCAAAGTTTATACCTGGAATGACGATTTAGTTGATAACAAAAAATATTTTAAATTTTATTATCCGGTTTATAAACCAATAATTAATGAAAAAATTGATTTTGATGCCAAGAAATTATGCATCTTAATTTTATCTAATAAACATTCAGGTCAACAAGGTGAAATTTATTCTGAAAGAAAAAAATTAATAGATTTTTTTGAAGATAGATATGAAGCAGATTTTGATTTTTATGGAATGCTTTGGGATAAAAATCTATTTAAAAATTACAAAGGTTATGCCGATAGCAAAGTCGAAAAAATGAAAAATTATAAATTTTGCATTGCATATGAAAACAGTAAAACAGTAAAAGGATATGTAACTGAAAAAATATTTGATTGCTTTAGATCCGGCTGTGTTCCAATTTATTGGGGAACACCAAATATCTTAGAATATGTTCCTGAAAATTGCTTTGTAAATAGGGCAAAATTTAAAAATAACCAGGAACTTTATGAATTTATGAAAAATATGAGTAAGGATGAATATCTAAAATATCTTGAAAATATTAAAAATTATTTAGAAAAAGATGAACGCGCAAAATTATTTAATACTGAAACTTTTATAAAAATTTTTAAACATGCATGCGGGATTGAAGAATGAAAATTTTGGCAGGAATTTTACTTCTTTTCATAAATATTAATTCTGATGATCTAAAACCATTTGAAACCTGGTGGCGGGATAATTTAGATCAAAAAATGGATACTTTTAAAAACTGGCTCGGTGATGAAAGCGCAATTTCCCGTGTAAAAGCACGGGAACATATAAAAAACAAGAATTATAAAAGTGTTCTTGATATACCAAGCGGATTATGCACAGATTTTTTTGGGTTTAAAAAAGATCGGATAGATATTGAATATTTTGCAATGGATATAACTGAAAAATTAGTAGAACAAGCAAAAAAAAGAGGAATAAATTGCACTCAGGGTAACATTCAAAAAATATCTTTAACTGATAATTATGTTGATGTATGTTATTGCAGACATATCTTGGAACATTTAGATTATTATGAAAAAGCAATAAATGAATTAATTAGAGTTGCAAAAAAAGAAGTTTTAATAGTCTTTTTTATAAAACCAACTGACAAAAAAGATGTGATAGATTTTACCTATGGACATCACAATAACTGCTATAACAAGGAAAAGTTTGAAAATTTTATTTTACAAAACAAAAAAGTTGAAAAAATAGAATGGCAAGAAGTTAATCAATTTGAATCAATAATTCATATTTATATAAAGCACGAAAAAGATCCAGCATACTCTAAAACTTCAGCGGATTCGAATAATGATATGTATTTTGCTACTTCTTCAGATTCAAAATATTTTGAAAATCTATTGAATTTAATTGGCAGTATTCATCACACAAATTATGAAAATTTAAAAGAGATTGCAGTTTTTGATATCGGCTTAACACAGGAACAAAAAAATTTATTAGATAAAATTGCAAAAGTAAAAGTTCATCAAGTAGAAATGGTGCATCCTGATATTTTAAAGTCATTTAAAACAAATAATAATGGCAAAATTGTGCCAGGATGGTATGCATGGAAACCGGTAGTAATGAAGCAAGCCTTAGATATGTTTCCACATTTTTTATATATTGATGCCGGAATTGCCGTTTTAAAACCATTAAATGATCTTTTTAGTTACATAAAACAAAATGGATATTTTTTAATAACCGCCGGCGATAAGTTTGAAAACGGATACGCTCACAATATTAAATGGCAAAGCACAAAATATATTTTAAATAAATTTAATATTAATGAAAAAAATAGCTGGGTATTGCATCAGGAAAATATTCTTGCAGGCTTAATGGGAGCAGCAAGATCCGTTAAAAACACTTTAATCTTGCCATTTTATGAATTTTCAAAAGATTTAAGAAATTTTGAAGATGACGGAACAACTCCTGATGGTTTTGGAACAGCAAGACATGACCAATCTATTTTAAATTTATTGGCTTATACAAAGGGCTTTAAAATTTTAAGACAAGATGCAACTCAAAAAAGTCCTATGTTTTTGAGTATAGATAGAAATGAAATTCCTTTTTATGTTACATGGGATTTTAATTCTGTCTCTGATTTAACTCATCTTTATATTTCAGCACGTTTTGATGACAGATTTTATAATAAATTTAAACAATTTATTAAATTTGATAAAAACATAATCGACCGTCCCTCCTACGTTAAAACTTCGGAGGGCAAGCCATTTTTAAAATTGATAGTTCCAAAAGATAATGATTGGTCTTTAAATAGTAATTTCTTAAACTTAATGAAAAATACATTTAATTCAGAAATTTTTATTGAAACAGGCACACTTTTTGGCAATTCAACTGCAAAAGCGGCTGATATTTTTAACAAAGTTTACACAATTGAACTTGATAAAGAATTATATTTACAAGCATGTGAACGCTTTAAACAAAATAATAATATTAAAGTTTATAATGGAGACTCAAAAGTAATTTTAAAACAGATTTTGCCAAATCTAATTGGCAATATACTCTTTTTCTTAGACGCACATTGGTCATCTGATTTAGGCGCAAAGGGAGAAGAAAATACGCCTTTAATTTGTGAGTTAAAAATTATAAAAGATTCGGGAATAAGAAATTCTACAATAATAATTGATGATATTAGATACTCTCAACCAAAATATATCGTGGACAAGCATCTTGAAAAGAATCCACAAGACATTTCAGCATGTGGTTATCCGACATTAGATGAAATTAAAAAAGCCATTCTTGAGATAAATCCGAATTATAAATTAATTATTTATGGCGATATGGCAATTGCATACACAAAAGAAATTGAACTTTCTGATGTAATAAAAGCAATTACAACAAGCAGATTTAAAGATTTAAATGAAGAATCAAGCGAATTAATTGAAACAGAAAAAACAATTTCACATGCAAAAGACACGGAAAAAGAAACTATTAATTATTTAATGAAATTCAAAGACCCTCAAATTTTCACAATGCATTATAAACTATGGAATGCATTACTTTTATTAAAATCTGAACATAAACAAGAAGCTTTAAATATTTTAAATAAAGTAAAATCTTTCGGCTTTAACAATTCTAGAATATCAAAATATTGCGATCAAAAAGATACAAAACAAATTATTGATGAATTGTACAAAGATATAAATGCAATAATTTCGCCTGAAGAGCGACAAATGATTTTACAAAAAGGAGGAAATCCTGTTTATGGAGAGATTAAATACGAATCATTACAAACAATATTTAATGATTTAAATATTAATCAAAATGATATTTTTTATAATTTAGGTTCGGCAATTGGCAAACCACTTGTTCAAGCTTATTTGAATTTTCCATTTAAAAAAGTTGCGGGAATTGAATTATCTAAAACAAGATTTCAAAATTCAATGAAAGTTAAAGAAGAATTAGAAAAAAGAAATTTAATAGATGTAAGTAGAAAGTTTGAATTAATTAATCAGGATTTTACTGAATCAAATATTGATGACGCAACTGTAATTTATACAAATTCAGCTTGTTTTCCCGATGAATTGATGAAAAAAATTACTCAAAATTGCTCAAAATTAAAAACTGATCTTAAAGTTATAACTTTAAAAATATTATCTGATTATCAAAATTATGGATTTATTTTAGAAAAAGAATATTCATTACCAATGTCTTGGACTGAAAATTCATTTTATCCGGTTTACGTTTATAAATTAAAGAAGGAAAAAAATGTTTAAAAAAAAGTTAATAGATTTCTTTCAAAACTTATTAATCTCATATTCCGTTCGTCCTGAGTGCCGCACGAAGTGCGGTGTATCGAAGGATGAAAAGTTGTGTTCATGGATTCGATACGTTTTGTTTCACAAAACACTCACCACGAACGGTATTTTAAAAATAAACTATTTAGTAAGGGATATTTTTCTATTTGGGTTCTTATTTATTAGCACTTTTTCCTATTCAAAAAATGTTTTGCAATTTATGCCGGCAAAAGATTTTGAAAGTAGCCAGGCAGATGGACAATTATCAAAATTCTTTTTAAAACATTTGGAAATGGTTTTTAAACCAGATGTTTTTTTTGAAACAGGTACTTTTAAAGGTTTAACAGCCTTTAATGCAAGCAATTTTTTTAAGGAAGTTTATACAACTGAATCAAATCAAAATTTATATAATAATTTTTTACAAAAATTCTCACATATTAAGAATATTTACCCTATCTTAGGCAATTCTGGCGAAATTATGAAATTTGTAATAAATAAGCTAAATAACAAAAAAGTTATATTCTGGCTCGATGAACATGAAGATGAAAGATCTACACCAATTTTAGAAGAATTAAAAGCAATAAAAAATGCCAATTTAAAAGACCCGGTAATTTTAATTGATGATATGAGATTCTTTCAACCAAAAACTATTCAAGAATTGATTAATAAAAATTATTACGCAATTAATTACCCAACCTTGCAGGATATAAAAAAATTAGCAATAGAAATTAACGCTGATAATGAATTTTTAATTTATGGAGATATCATAATGATTTTCCCAAAATCATTAAATATTGAAATTCCAGAAATAATTAGAGTTATGACACACAGCCAAATGTACGATGAATCTGACAAATCGTTAGAAATAAAACAAATGGAAATGAAATTAACAAAAATAAATGCCCTAGAAAAAACAGCAATTAAACAATTATATAAATTATTTTATTATCCTGAATTGAATTTAGTTAATCGCCATTTCAAATTATGGAATGCATTGACGTTAATTGGAGAAAAAAAATTTAATGAAGCAGAAAATATTTTAAAAAGTATTAATGTACATTCAACAAATATTGAACGCATAAATTTTTATATTAATCTTTGCAATTAAAATTTAAGGAAATGTAATGATAAAAAAATTATTAATAATTTTGGTTTTTATTTTTAACATAAATTCTAAAGTTGATCTAATTATTTATTCCTACAACCGCCCAATGCAATTATATGCTCTTTTAGAATCAATTGAAAGATATGTTGTTGGAATAGGTAAAACATTTGTTATTTATAGAAGTGCAAATCAAGAATTTGAAAATAAATATAAAGAAGTGCAGGAAAATTTTACATGGACAGAGTTTGTTGTACACAGTCACACTGAACCATATAAATACTTCAAACCTATAACTATGGAATGCATTTTTAATAAAGAGAGTAATCCATATTTTTTGATTGCAATGGATGACAACATTGTTACAGATTTTGTAGATCTTGAAGATGCAATTACAAATATGGAAAAATTCAGAGCGTTTGCATTTTTCTTAAGACTAGGAACAAATATAAATGAATGTTTCATGACTAAAACAAAAACGCCTGTTCCATGTTTTAAAATTTTTAAAGGTATTTTTTGCTGGATTTTTAAAAATGGCTCTGGAGATTGGGCTTTCCCAATAAACCATGATATGACTATTTATCGCAAAAAAGATATGAAAGAAAGTTTGGAAAAATTAGATTTTGACGGATTTCATAATTGGGAAACGAGATGGTGCCAAATGGCAGCAGATATGAATAAACATGGTTTATGCTATGAGCGTTCCAAGATTGTTAATATAACTGCAAATTTAGTAAATCCAACAGATGGAAATTATGAACAATTTACTTCCGAATGGAAAAGAAAGATGAATGATTTTTCAACAGAAAACCTGCTAAAAAAGTTTAATGATGGATTAAAAATTAATATTGATGATTTTTATCAAATTAATAATAAAGCTCCGCATATCGAATATGAATACAACTTTATAAAAAGATAAATCATAGTGTTCACTAAATTCTTAAAATTATTATTTTTATTATTTTTTCTAAAATTAAATTGCAATGAACCAAATTTTGTTGTCCTAATAACGTCTTATAATAATGCGCAATGGCATCAATTGAATTTGTCTTCAGTTTTTAATCAGACATATCAAAATTATCGAATTATTTATATTGATGATTGCTCAATAGATAAAACTACTGATTTGGTTGAAGAATTTACAAAACAAAATAAAAAAGAAAATAAATTACAATTAATAAGAAACAAAAAACGTAATTTAAAAATGGCCAATATGTATAATGCCATTCACTCATGTGATGATAATGAAATAATTGTTATTTTAGATGGCGATGATTGGTTTGTACATAATGATGCATTAAAAGAAATTGCTGAAGAATATAAAAATAATAATATTTGGCTCACTTATGGAAATTTTTGTAATATAAATGATCCTAAATATATAAATAATATCAGTGAAGAAAATTTAAAAAATGTAGCCCACAAAAACATTTTAGAAATTCCCAATCGATTAACAAGAAAAGAAATCATAGAACAAATAGTTCCTGGCCATCCCTTTACATTTTATGCTTGGCTTTTTAAATTAATTAAATTAAAAGATTTATTATTTCAGGGTTATCTTGCACCAGTTGCTTCAGACACTTCTTTTATTTGTCCGATTATGGAACTTTGTGGTGATAGATTCAAATTTATACCAAAAGTATATTACATCCATAATATAATAAATGAATTAAATGATCATAAAGTTAATGGCAACCTACAAATGGCAATAGCAGATTTTGTTGCAAATAAAGAAAGATATCAACAAATTGAAAAAAAAATTGTGAATAATTTTGAAAACATCAACTATGATCAAATCGTTTTTTCAGAAAAATTGGAAATAAATCAATTTAAATCTGATTTTATATTTTTAACAAATGAAGAAAATAAAGATTTAGATATTGTGGAAAGTCTTAAAATGATGGCTCAAGCTGGAGCTGCAATCTGTTACTTAAATCTTGAAAAAGAAAAATTTGATCAACAAATTATAAAATTTAATGAAATATCAAATAAATTTAATCCAAACAATAAAACTTTTGTTTGGCAAAACAAATATTCAATTTTAAGCTTTGAATTGCCAATTTTAATAACAAAAGAATTATTTTTTAAGATATTAAATAAAATTAATAATGATATTTCAAAATTTAAAAATGAACTTAATAATTTATCCATAAATTATCCATTAGATACAGCTCTTTTTATTAACCGCTCGTGGTGAGCCTGTCGAACCATTCGAGCATAGTAAAGTTGAATTTTGTTCGTATCCTTCGACTAGCTCAGGACGAACGGGAGAAAGAATAATATGAAAAATTTTCAAAAAAGTTTTTTACTTTTTATATTTTTATCCTCTAATTTTTTGCAAGCTAATTTAAAAAAAATATTTTTTTACGGGGAAGATTGGGGAAGAGAAATTTTTGTTCAAAGAATATTCCAATCAGGCGAATATTTAGCAGATAGTAATAGAGACAATGTTAAGTTGCATTTCTTTAAATTGAAAGAAAAATTAAAAAAACTTGGATATTATGTTGAAGTTCTTTCACCAGAACAAATTGCAAATTTAAACGAAAATGATTTCGAATTCCTGGTATTTTTCAATATCAGACCAGAGCATCATTATTTAACTTATAAATTTTCTAAAGAAAAGCTCATTTCATATTTGTGGGAACCTCCGTTAGTGCACCCATATGATTATAATCCGCAATTTCATCAAAATTTTTCTAAAGTTTTTACAATTTTAGATGATTTAGTTGATAACAAAAAATATTTTAAATTTCACGAGGTTCAACCTACTTTTAAATTTAAAGGCGACGGAATTCCATTTGAACAAAGAAAATTATGCACCATGATGACGGGAAATAAAGATTCAAATGACCCCAATAGTTTATACCCAAAAAGAAGAGAAATAATAAATTTTTTTGAAAAACAAAATACAAATGAATTTGAATTTTATGGTTTCGAATGGAATAAAAATGAATATAAAACTTATAAAGGTTATGCTTGGTCTAAACTAGAAACTTATAGTAAATATAAATTTACGGTTTGCTATGAAAATTCAAAAGACTTAAACGGTTACATAACAAGTTCAAAAATATTTTTTGCATTTATAGCAGGATCGATTCCAATCTATTGGAGATCTGCAAATGTTGATAAATATATTCCGGAAAATTGTTATATAGATGGCAGCAAATTTAGAAATGTGCAAGAACTTTATGAATTTATGAAAAACTTTACTAAAGACAAATATGATGAATACATAAAAAATATTAAAAAATATTTAAAAGATAAAAGAGCATTTTTATTTTCCTGGGAAAATTTTGTGGATATTTTTTGTAAAAACATAATTCCAAATTATGATAGATCTCAAATTTTTAATGAAAACCAAGTCGAAAAATTAAAGAGCAGTAATAATGAAATTTAAAAACAAATCTTTATTTTTTATAATTTTAATTTCTTTTTCAAACATTTCTTTTAACCGAGAGATTATTACAAATGATAGTGGTCTTGATCCTGATGGATTTGGTTCACAATTTCAATTTATAATAGCTTGTGTTATTTACGCAGAATTAAATAATAAAAAATTTGTTTATACGCCATTTAAAAAAATCGATCATAATTATAATAATGATCCAGACTTTTTTAAAAAAAAAGAATGGCTAATAAATTTTATTGATAATTTTGAACTTGATGAAAAAAATGTTGCTGCAAAACATGATTTTTATAAAGAATATTTCGATGATCATATTACAGAATGCGCGAACAGTGCTTCATTAAATAATATAAGAAAACTTTTTAGAGCAAACAAAAATATTAAAAATTATTTTAACAATGATAATTTTAATATTGCAATTCATATTAGAAGGCCCAATCCCCATGACATACGTATTAATGGCACAAATATTCCTAATGAGTTTTATTTAAATATTATTAACAAGCTAAGAAAAAATTATTCTCTAAAAAAACCATTATTTCATATTTTTTCTCAAGGGAAAAAAGAAAATTTTGAAATTTTTAAAGGGAATGACATTTTTTTTCATTTGGACGAATCTATCGAAGATACATTTTGTTCAATGACTTTTGCAGATGTTTTAATTGCAGCACCAAGTTCATTTAGCTACACAGCCGGCATTATTTCAGAAAATATTGTTTATTGTGCACCATTTTGGCATAAACCCTTACCGCATTGGATATCTACAGATATTCTTTTGGGAACGGCTGAGAAATTAAAATATAATTTAGTAGAAGGGTTACCTGATATTTATATAACATCATTCACCGAAAAAATTGGCCAAACTTGGAAAAATGGAATTGTATATGATAAGGCATTAATTCAAAAATTTTATAATTTATTAAAAGCAAGTTATGACGATTCTTTTGTAATGTTAGATTTAGGTGCTCAAACTGGAAGTTTTTCATTATTAGCTAAATATTTTCCAAATTCAAAATGGTATGCATTTGAACCAATACCTGAAGCTGCAGCAATATTAAGAGAAAACTTAAACATTAATGAAATAAAAAATGTTGATGTGCAAGAATTTGCAGCTTCAAATTTTTCTGGAATCTCAACAATTAGGCTTCCAACAATTGAACATTGGGGATTATCGACATTAGGGCAAAAACCACATTTTTCAATCACAATGGAAAGAAAGATAGAATGCATTGAACTAGATAATTTTGTAATTAATGAAAATATAAAAAAAGTAAACTTTATGAAATTGGACACTGAAGGTTTTGAATTTTATATTTTAAATGGCGCCAAAAAAATGATAAGCAGAGATAAACCAATAATACTTATGGAATATAATGAAGCTAATATGAAACAATGCAATGTTAAAAAAGATGACATTCACAATCTATTAACTGATCTGGGTTATAGTTGGAAAGTGATAAGTAATAATGACATTCTTTGTATCCCAATCTAAATAAAAAGTTATGAACAAAAAAATATTATCATTATTTTTTCTTATTTTAAAAATCAAATCTAATCAAGAAATAATTACAAATTCTAATGACGATCCAGATGGATTCGGATCTCAATTCCATGGCATAATTACCGCAGTTATTTATGCTTCATTAAACAATAAAAAATTTGTTTATACCCCGCTTAAAAAAATTGATGATACCATTGATTCAGATTTATCAAAAAAAGAATGGTTAATTAATTTTATTAATAATGTTGAAATTAATGAAAAAAATCATGATAATCATTGTAAATTTTATAAAAAATATTTCGACGAAAATATCTTTGAATGCGCAAACTGCGTTGTATTAAACAATATAAGAAAATTATTTAAAGCTAATAAAAATACTAAAAATTATTTCCATAATAAAAATCTGAATGTTGCCATTCACATTAACGATATTGATACGTCATCAAATATTATTAATAAATCAAATAATTTTTATCCGGATATTATAAAAAAACTTAGAACGATGTATTCTTCAAGAAACATTTTATTTCATATATTTTCTAAAGGAAATAAAGAAAATTTTAATGTTTTTACTGGAGAAGATATTATTCTTCATTTGGATAAATCAACAGAAGATACTTTTTGTTCAATGGTTTTTGCAGATATTTTAGTGACAGCACCAAGCTCATTTAGTTATGTAGCCGGAATATTATCAGAAAATTTAGTTTATTATGTTCCATTTCTTTACAAACCATTACCCCATTGGATAGACGTAGACACACTTTTAGGCAATGTTGAAAAAATAGAATATAACCTTGTTAAAAATTTACCGGATATTTATATTACACCATTCGCTGAAAAAATCGGAACGTGGTCAAATGGTATTGTCTATGATCAACCTCTCATTCAAAAATTTTTTAACTTATTAAATCTACATCAAAATTTTTTTGTAATGTTAGATTTGGGGGCACAAACTGGAAGTTTTTCTTTATTAGCCAAGTATTTTCCCAATTCTAAATGGTATTCATTCGAACCAATTCAGGAAGTTGAAGCAATTTTAAAAGAAAATTTAATTATTAATGATATAAAAAATGTCTCAACATACCAAATGGCGGTTTCAGATTTTTCTGGATCAAACACAATTAAAATGCCGCCAATAAATCGTTGGGGAGGAGCAACATTAGGATCAAATCCAAATTTTACAACAGTACTTGAAAGAAAAATTGAATGTATCGATTTGGATAGTTTTATTATTAATGAAAATATCAAAAAAGTACATTTTATGAAATTAGATACCGAAGGTCATGAATTATTTATTTTACGCGGCGCCAAGAAAATGATCGTTCGTGATAAACCTATAATATTAATGGAATATAATGAATATAATATGAAACAATGCAATGTTAAAAAAGACGACATTCACGATTTATTAACTGAGTTGGGATATAATTGGGTAAAAATTAGTGACGATGATATTCTCTGTATAAATTTAGAAGGCATAATTACCAAACTCAAAGATGATATTAATATAGACCTCACTAAAATGGAAAATAATATTAACAAAATAAAAAATTTATATAGAGAATTATTGGATTTACAACTAAATATTAATAAAACTGAACCATATAAATCAAAAAATGTTGTTCAATTTATCAATACATTGGCAGAAATTATAATAAAAAAGTTTGATCTTCATAATCATTTAAATCAATTAGAAGAAACCAATAGAGAAATTATCGTCAATACGAGAAAATTTGAGTTAGACCAAGTTAAAGAAATAGAAATAAAAATTTTAGATTTAATTAAAAATATGCAAAATCTAAGTATTTTGAAAAATGTCGAAGAAATTAAAGAAATACAAGAATCATTCGAATCGATAATTAAGAATGAAGATATATTCAGTTTAGACAGATTAAAAATAACATTAAAGATTCCAGCTGAAATTAAAGAAGCATTAAAAAAATATTTAGATGATTTTCCAAATTTATTTAAGAATATAAATGAATTAAGTAAAGATGGTTATACTTTATTAGAAAAGGCAATTGATAATAAAGATTTAGATGCTATAAATTTCATTCTTGAAATAGGTGGAAACATTGATACGAAAGATATTAACGGAAATACACCATTAATTTATTCTATTGCTATGGCTCAAGAACCATTTGCAGTATTTTTAATTAAGAATAATGCAGATATTAATTTAATGAATAAAAATGGCCAAACAGCATTGTCCATTGCAAAACAAAATAATCTGACCTCAATTGTTCAAATAATTGCTTCTAAGATTCTAGTCAGATATTTAAAAGATCTCCCACCACTTTTAGAAAATATTAATTCGCAAACGTCTGATGGAAAAAGCGCATTGGACATTGCAACATTTTTATACAATGATATTAATGCTGTAAGAGCATTAATTGATTTAGGTGCAAATGTGAATGTACAAGATAATAATGGAACAACGCCTTTAATGCACGCTGTTGAATATAATCGGCCTGAAATATTAAGGCTATTAATTGCACGTGGCGCAGATATTAATCATAAAAATAAACTTGGTGATAGTGCGTTAATGTATGCAAAATCGCTCGATTATAAACATATTATTGATATAATTCACAATAAAAGATAAAAAGATTCTGGAATAAATTTAGAAAAAAATCAGTGACAATTAACAATATTTTTTTTTTAATCATTTTCATTTTTTTTAAAATCTATTCAACTCAAGAAATAATTACTAATTCTAATACAAAGTATTCTGATGGTTTTGGATCACAATTTCATGAAATTATTTCTACTATTATTTATGCTGAATTAAATAACAAAAAATTTGTTTATACACCCTTTAAAGAAATGGACCATAATTATAAAGAAGATTCAGATTTCATTTCAAAAAAAGAATGGTTGACAAATTTCACTGGAAATTTTGAACTTACTCAACACAAATTCAACAAAACTAATAAAAGAACAGAATTTTTTAATGAAAATATTGAAAAATGCTCCAAAAGTGAAAGTTTAAAAAAAATAAAAAAGATTTTTAGAGCAAATAAGAATATTAAAAACTATTTTTCAAATAAAGCAGCTGGTGAATCAAGTGAAACTGACCAAAGCAACCCAGCCTTCGCTCCGTCTACGTGTAAAACTTCGACGGACAGGCAAGGCGGAGTTTATCCTGAGCATGTCGAAGGGGCGGGTTATTCTCCTAACACTAATCCACGAGATAAAGCACGTAGTGTTCTGGCGACGGAGAACAAAAATTTTAATATTGCTATTCATGTAAGAAGACCAAACTCACACGATACAAGAACAGAAGGAACTGATTTACCAAATAAATTTTATTTAAATATAATTAACAATTTGCGCAACTTATACAAAGCAGAAAATTTATTATTTCACATTTTTTCACAAGGAGACATTAAAAATTTTAAAGTTTTTGAATCAAAAGATACAATTTTGCATTTAGATGAATCAATTGAAGATACATTTTGTTCAATGGTTTTTGCAGATATGTTAATAGTTGGTCCAAGTTCATTCAGTTATGTTGCAGGTATCTTATCTGAAAATTTAGTTTATTATATTCCATTTGTTTTGCTTAATCCTTTACCACATTGGAAATCAGTAGAAAAATTTTAAATAATTCTTAATATTTTTGAATTGAAATATAATCAGGACCTTTTACTCCATTTCTCTTTGCTACAATTAAACCATCTCCAGAACAACTTTCTTTGTGAGTATGTTCAGCAAGAATTATAAAGTTATGATTTTTGAGATAGCTTATGCAATCTAAATGTGTACTATTTATTCCTTCATACCCATGAGTTGAAATAAAAAAATAGTCAATTTTATATATATTCCTTTTTAATGTTTTTAGCATGTCATATTCAGAACCTTGAATATCTGCATGCAAAATATGAATGTGTTCGATTTTTTCTTTCTCAATAAAATCCTCTAAGATTACCTGTTCAACATCTTTCAAATGTACAAGATCTTCATCAATTATTTTTCCAACACAACCTTGTTTAAAAATCCCTACTTTATTATTTAATGCAAAATTTTTCTTACCAACTTCAAGACGCTTAGGATCAGGTTCAATTAAATAATTTTTTGCGCCTTTGATTGAAAATGCAAACCATAATGAATAATATGCCCAAAAGGAACCAAGCTCTAACATTGTTGCATTTTCTGGTATGTATTTTAAAACTTCATAAAAACATTTTTCTTCTTGAGGCTCATGATGCCCTTTGAGTCCATAAATTACGTCAGTTGCCCATTGTACATCGTAATAAGAATTCAGAACGATTTTTACCCCATTATGCATTAACTGATAAAACAATTCACCATTAAAAAAAATTTCTCCTGCGTCTTTAACTTTAGGAATATAATCACAATCTGTGCCTGAAATTGTTTTAAGAGCTCGGTTCATTTGATAAGTTGAATCTGACAAATTTAAATTCGCAAGCATAATTTCTTTAGCTCTAATTTTATGCTCTTCTATTTGTGAAGGTGAATAAATAATAAATTCATTAATACTTTTTATATTTGATATATACAAAATTATTATAAAAATATTTTTTTTAAATAATTTCATAATTTTCGATCTCAAAACTGATTAAACATTTACGCCTTTATCAGTTTGGCTAACTTCTATACGGTTATTTTTTACATAATCTGTAAATTTAGGATTGAAATAAGTTGGATCATAAACCTGGCTCGAGGTATATCTAATAAAGCCAATACCTGTCATATAATTATCAATATCTTTTTCTGAATTAATTGTATCTTTGTAATGATAATTTTCAGCTTCAAGAGTAATGTAAATTACTTTTTCTTGAAGATAATTTTGAGCACTTTTAGCTATATTTAAATCTGATCCCTGAGCATCAATCTTAATATGCTCAATAACTGGATGAATATCAAAAGGAAATAAATCAAAAAAATCTTTCAATGAAAATACCGGAACGTCTATAATTTTTTCTACTGCCAAATATAATGGCTGGTAAAGGCTTGAAGTTCCGCAATCATGTGATGTTACATAAAATTTCATCATCGAATTACTATTTAAATTTAATGCGCATGGAATCAAAAAAAAATTTTTTCCAATGAGAGATTTATCTAAATATTTCCCGGATAAAATTGAGCTAATACTTGAAGGATTGGGTTCAAATGCAAAAACAAATAAATCATTTTCATGTTTAAGCCAATATTGAGAAATTGGCGCGCAATATGAAAGACCAATATCTAATTTAACATGTTTAATGCTAGTCGCGATTTCCATTTTTCCATCGGCTCTGAATGGAATTATTTTTTCTAAGATCTCTTTTAAATTAGAATTAGCATTTAAGAAATAATTTAAAAAAAATATTAATAAAAAAAATTTCCTTAAAAACATCAATTTCCTTTTTAAAAAATAACTTCGATATTATTTATAATTTGATTCATTCTTTTATCTAACCAATTTAAATCAATAGATTTTTTTTGAAACTTTAAATAATAATCGCGCAAAGCAACATTTAAAATTAAAAAAGTATTTGTAGTCCATTTGTTGGCCCACCAAGTTATTAAATGCGAGTATAATTTTAGATAATCATAAGCGTTCTCAGACATCTGATAAGGAAATTCTTTTAATTTACTAACTAAATCTTTTCTTACGAAAGTAATATTGCCAGTAAAAGATACAGGAACATATCCCTTGTTTAAACCCAATTTAATTCCGGAAATAAAACTACAACCACCAGCAACTCTGTTAGAAGAATAATAACTCAATAAATCAATTTTATACTCTTTACATCTATTTTTCGGAAGTTCATCAAAAATTGGATCACGATAGGGATTTACTTCAAAAATTACAATTTTGGGATTATAATCGGTTAAATTTTCCCAGACATAGTAATCATCACCATCAATATCTATAGATAGTAAATCAAAATCATATGGCAAATTTCCCCTTTTTAGCCAAGCATTAAGATCATTGTTTTTATCATTATAAAGGACGGCTCCATGAAAAACTTTAACGTTTGACAAAGTTCTATAATTATCTAAACATTTTTCATAAAGTAATTTATCTAATTCTATAGAAATGCCCGAAAAATTATGATTTTTAATTAAATTATATGTATTGCTTGAAGTAATGCCATCAGATGCGCCGAATTCACAAAATGTTCCATTTTTAATGTCTAATTCTTTAATTAACTGTTCAATAATTCCATCTTCACCATTTTGAGAATAAATATTTTTACAATATTTATGATAAGTGTTCTCTGGTAATTTAAAGCGATAATCGAATGGCTCATCAGTTATTTTTATATCTAATAAATCTGAAAAAATGCTGGTGACTGAAAATAAGATTAATAAAAGAAAAAAATTCATTAAATATCCTAATTCTTTTAATATTTTTGAATTGAAATACATTTTGGACCATAAACAGCTTTTTTCTTGGCTACGATTAAGCCATCACCCGAACAACTTTCCTGTTCAGAATGTTCAGCTAAAATAATATAATTATTTTCAATTAAAAATTTTCTACAAGAAGCATGTATTGGTCCAAAACCATGTGTTGATATGAAAAAATAATCAATTTTAATTAGATGCTTTTTTAAAGTTTTTAACATATCAAATTCTGAACCTTGAATGTCTGCATGAAGAATATTAATGTGATCAATTCCTTCTTTTTCTATAAAATCATCTAAAATTATTGATTCAGCGCCTGATATATCCGGGTCACGATCAACTACATTTCCAATATATCCTCTTTTAAAAACACCAAATTTATTATTTAGAGCAAAATTTTTCTTACCAACTTCAAGACGTTTTAGATCTGGTTCAATCAAATAATTTTTTGCACCTTTGATTGAAAATGCAAACCATAACGAATAATATGCCCAAAAAGAACCAAGTTCAATCATCGTTGCATTTTCTGGAATATATTTTAAAACTTCATAAAAACATTTTTCTTCCTGCGGTTCATGATGTCCTTTAAGACCCCAGATTACATCATTAGTCCATTTGCCATAATAAGAATTAAGATGAACTTTTATACCATTATGCATTAATTGATATGCAACATCTCCATCTTTAAAAATTTCTCCAGCACCTACTATTTTCGGAATATAATCTGAATCTGTACCTGAAATTGTCCTCATTGCTCTTTGCATTTGGTAAGTAGGGTCAGATAAGTTTGCAGGATTGGTAATCATTTTTTCTTTGCAAATATCTCTATGTTCATCCATTTGTGAAGGTGCATAAATAATAAATTCATCTACACATTTTATATTTGATAAATAAAGAATTATAATTAAAATACTTTTTTTATGTAATTTCATAATTTCCTCTTTAGATTCCGATGTGAAATCTTAATAATTTTTTTTAAAATTGTCGATTTATTTATTAATCCAGCTTCTAGCGTTGAAAAATTTTAACAGGATTATTTTTAATATAGCCAGAAAAGCGAGGATTAAAATAAGTAGGATCATCTGTAAAAGACGATCTATATTCAACAAATCCAATGCTCTTCATATAATTATGTATATCTCTCGCTGAACTCACAGCATTTTGATATTGCCCAATTTCAGCTTCAAGTGTTATATAAATAATTCTTTCTGTTAAATAATTTCCAGCACTTTTTACAATATCTAAATCAGAGCCTTGAGCATCAATTTTAATATATTCAATAACTGGATGAGTATCAAAAGGAAATAAATCAAAAAAATCTGATAAAGAAAACATTGGGACTTCTATTATATCTTCGACGGGAAAATATACTGGAGGGTAAATACTGGAACAACCACAATCATTCTTGGTTACATAAAATTTCATCATTGAGTTACTTTGCAAGCCCAATGCGCATGGAATCAAAAAAAAATTTTTATTTACGAATTTTTTTTCTAGTGGTGTTCCATGAGATTCATGTCTCAATTTAATTTCTGAATCTTGTAAAATAGAACCTATGCATTCTGGATTTGGTTCAAAACCAAACACCATAAGATTTTCTTCATGTGTAAGCCAATATTGTGAATTATTAGCCCCGTAAGAAAGTCCAATATCTAATTTTATACGTTTAATATCTAATGGAATGTCAATTTTTCCATCTTTTTTAAAGTTAATAAAATTTTGAATTATTGTTTTTAAACTGGGCATATTTGAATTAGTTTTACTAAAAATTAAAAATAATATTAAAAATATCCAACTGTTTTTTAAAAACATTCTTTTCCTTTTAATAAAAACATTTTGATGCAAGATCTTAGTAATTTTTTTTAAAATTGTCGATGTCTTTTAGCTTGCCTTTTATAAATTGAGATAGTAAAATGCAGTGTCAAAATTAAAGGAAATTATGAAAAAAATTTTCAAAATATTGTATTTAATATTTATTATTAATAATTGTTTTTCAAATGAAAATAAAAAAAATGATCTATACTTTTGCACTGCCGCTGATGCAAAGTATTTTGATCTATTAATAAATCTAATTGGTAGCATACATAAAACAAATTTTGAAAATTTAAAAGAAATAGCTGTTTTTGACCTTGGGCTTACTGATAATCAAAAAGATTTTTTACAAAAAATAGAAAAAACTAAAGTTTATCAAATTGAATTAACACATCCTGATTTATTAAAACAAGTTAGAGTAAATAATGATAACAAACATGTACCTGGCTGGTATGCGTGGAAATTTGTAGTGCTCAAACAAGCTGCAGAAATGTTTCCATATTTTTTTTGGGTTGATGCAGGAATAGTAATTTTAAATCCTGTGGATAATATTTTCGATATAATTATTGACAAAGGTCTTTTCGTCGGCAATTTACCACACTGCAATAAATATCAAACAATTCAGCACTTAATAAAAAAATTTAATATTAATGATCCAAAAAATAATTGGATTTTAGAAAAACATACAGTAATTTCAACATTTATTGGCATTTCAAAAAAAGTTGTAAATAATTTGGTCCTGCCATTGTATGAAATGACAAAAGACATGAAAAATTTTATTGATGATGGAACTTCAGTAAACGGTTTTGGTTCATCAAGGCCTGAACAGGCTATTTTAAGTTTATGGTGTTATTTATATGGTTTTGATTCATATGAAATAGCACATTCATCTCCTGCTCCAGTTAAATTAAATGACAAAGAAGTTCCAATTTACATCGCTATTCCCTGGCATGTAACGCATAGAACACAAATTTATTTAGATGCAAAATCAGATAAACATTATAATGAAAAATACAAAGAATTTATAAAATTAATTGAATAAAAATGCAAAATAAAAAGTACGCAATTTTATTTTTTATTTATTTTAATATTGTATGCAAAAATTATATTACTAATGATGTTTCAGTTCAACTTGGTGATGGATTAATTAATTTCTCCATTGCAAAAATCCTAGCTTTAAAGTACCCAGATAAAATCGAACTTCTTTATAGACCATTTATGCATCATGAATTGTTTGCTTTAGAAACATGTGAAAAAAAATTAGATTATAATTCACAATTTTCAAAAACTGTTTTTGTAAGAAGTGATGAAGACATTATAAATAATAAAGAAGATAATGTTTTGTTTATTGCAACACTCGGAACTAAGGTAAACTCAATTGATGATTCATTAATTAAAGAATTAAAAAAAGTAGTTAAACTTAAAAAAATTCCAAAAATTAACGAACTTCCCGATGATTTAATTACTGTAGCCGTGCATATCAGAAAAGGAAATGGTGGCGGAGCAATTTATGATGGCGAACAATCTTCTTTGCAGATTTTTGATTTTGAACGATCGCAAGTAAAATATGTTAACGATTTTTTTAATTATCCATTTGATTGGGAATCTTATCAAAGAAAAGACAATATTTTAAATAATATTCAATTAAAAAATTATAAAGATTATGCAGAAAAATGGACTTGCGAAGGGAAACCAAGAGACAGAGTTGATTACTTTCAAGTTAAATTACCACCGGATCAATTTTACATTGATCAGATAAAAAAATTATCACATGATTTAAACAATTCAAAATTATTTGTGCAAATTTTTACTGATGATAGAAATCCATTTGAATTATTAGAAAGAATAAAAGAAAATATAAATTTACCGAATGTAACAATTTGTTATGAAAACAATTGGCAATTTTCATTTCATGAAAGAGTTGAACAAGATTTATTCGGTCTTTCAAGAACGGATATTCTAATACGTCCACAATCTAATTTTTCCAGAATGGCAGAATTAATTGGAAATCATAAAATAGTTATTTATCCTTTAGAGTTTTCATGGGTTGAAAACAATAAATTAGTTATGGATAAAATTGTGATTAAAGGCAATATAGATAATCTAAAAAATAAAAATGCTTAAATTTAAAATATTCTTAATTTCATTACTTTTTAATTTAAAAATAATATTTAGCCAGGAAGTTATTACTAATGCTAATAGAATAAATCCTGATGGCTTTGGTTCTCAATTACAGGAAATTGTTGCTGCTGTTATTTATGCTGAATTGGAAAATAAAAAATTTGTTTATACACCATTTGAAAAAATGGAACATAATTACGATAGTGATCCGGAATATATAACAAAAAAAGAATGGTTAATTAATTTCAAAGATAATTTTGAAATTAATAAAGATAATAATGCAAAAATGTTATATAGCAGAAAACCATTTTTGGATGATAATATAAATAGATGCGCCAATTGTCCGGCATTAAAAAAAATTCGACAAATTTTTAAAGCAAACAAAGATATAAATAATTATATTAATTCTGAAGTTTTTAATATTGCGATTCACATTAGAAGAGCATACAATCCAGTTGATAAAGGCGGCGTTCTAAATCCAAATTATCCTGATGATTTTTACATGAAAATTATAAATAAACTAAGACAAATATATTCGTCAAAAAATCCATTATTTCATATTTTTTCACAAGGTAAAGATGAAAAATTTAAAAGTTTCATTGCAGATGATATTGTTTTACATTTAGATGAACCATTAGAAAGAACTTTCTGCGCATTAGTTTTTGCAGATATTTTAGTAACTTCTCCAAGTTCTTTTGGTTATTCGGCAGGTTTATTATCTGAAAATATAGTTTATTATGCACCTTTCTGGCACAGACCATTACCAGATTGGATTTCAACAGATACACTTTTTGAAAATAATGAAAAAATTTATCTTACTACAGTCAAATAAATTTATTTTAATTTTATTAATGAATTTTTCTTTGGTTAAAGGTTTTACACCAATAATCCAACTTCCTTTTGATAACTCTTTAGCTTTTCTTAATTTTATAAAAAAATATTTACCTGAAAATCCAATAATAATAGAGGCTGGCGCGTGTGAGGGTAATGATACAATTTTAATGGCGAAAATTTGGCAAAATTCAACTATTCATACTTTTGAACCTGTTCCAAAACTTTATGCGGAATTAAGAAATAAGGTATATCCAGCCTACGCTAAAGCTTCGGCGGATTCTCCTGCAATTTATTGCACAGATAAAATCCTCGGTGCTTCTGCTCCGGAGAAAATATTTACTTATAATTTAGCATTAAGTGATAAAACAGAAGTTACAAAAATGTATATTTCTAAAAATAAGAAACATTCAGAAGAATTTTCTGGTTCAAGCTCACTCTTAAAACCGAAATTCCATTTAATTTGCCACCCTAATATAACATTTGAAGAAGAAATTTTAGTACAAGCAATAACTTTAAATGAGTGGGCAAATCAAAACAAAATAGAAAAAGTTGATTTATTATGGCTAGATATTCAAGGAAAAGAATTGCCTGTTTTAAAACATGCACAAAATATTTTGAAAAATTTAAAAGTTTTAGTAATTGAAGTTGAAATGATTGATTTGTATGAAAAACAAAATTTATTTATTGAAACAAAAGAGTGGATTGAAAAAAATGGATTTACATTAGTAGCATGCGATTTTATAAATCGACTTTGTTATAGCGGAAATGCAGTTTTTGTAAAAAGGGAAAATAATGATAAAAATTTTGCTCAGCCTGATATTAATTTCAACAAAATTATCTGCAAATAATTTTAAATCCTTTCCAATTCAATATTCGATTCCATCAATAAAAATTGTTAAAGAAATTCCTAAAAAAACACAAGATTTCGCGAATGCAACTCCTGGAGTTGGTCCAGGCGGTAATGTTAATAATTATATTTATAATAAAGAAGAAGATTATTATGCAGATTACCAAAGATCTTATTTTGGCTTAACAAAATGCAAAGGCGGTTGGGATTGCCCTAGGCATTATGAAATTTTAGCAAATGGCTGCATTCCTTATTTTATTGACCTTGATAAATGCCCAAAAAATACAATGCTTTTTTTACCAAAAGATTTAATAAAAGAGGCTATGAATTTAGATGGTGTTTCTTATATGAAAATTGATCACTCTAAATTTAATAAAGATAAATATTTTGAACTTTTAAATAAAATTTTAGAACACACTAAGAAATATTTAACTTGCGATAAAATGGCAGAATATGTTTTAAAAACAGTAAATTATTCCGGCAAAGGCAAAATCTTATTATTATCTTTGGAGCACCTTTATGAACCACACGAAAGGGCAGAATATTTAAGAGATTTGGTAACTATAGGCCTTAAACAAATATTAGGCGAAAAATTAGTAGATGAACCAAAAATTACATTTTTATATAAAAACTATGAAAAAGATGTAAGTCAACTCTATGGTAGAGGTTTTACTTATACAAAAATTCTTGATGATATTCCAACAGATAGAACAAACATAAAAGAAAGAATTAAAAACCATGAATTTGAATTTATAATTTTTACAAGTGTTCATGATGCCTACGGCCAAGCCTTCGATTTAAATTTTGCGCGACAATATTACAAACCTGAAGAAATTATTTTCTTATGCGGAGTTGAAGGTGGAATCTGGGGTTATAATTGTTGGTTTACTGGACAAGTAAATAATTTATTTATCAGAGAATATTTTTTGTAATCTTTATTTATCTCTTAATAAACTCCGGAACAATTTCCATATGTGGTGATCTGTTATCTAATTTGTGATACAAAGAAAAATCTATTTTTAATCCCATGTTGAATATTTCAAGCAACTCTTCATTAGAATAAAGCTTCATGTTTCTATTTAAGCTGTTGTGACAAATATTTAATGGAATGTTAACAATTTTTGAATCTTTAAAAAATAAACAATTTTTTGAAAAATCTGCTAAATAAGACCACAACAGTTCAAAATCATTCGGGTAGCTCATATTTAATTTTTCTAAATCAGATTTTATTTCTGATTTTTTATAAATGCTCATATCAACATTATTTGGATATGCCCAAGGGCACCATTGGAAAAATTGCCCATCACTTAAATTGTATTGATGCATGTCACTTTCGACTGAAATGTTTTTAGGCAAAGGACATTTTTTTTGTAACATGTAACATTCTTTTATATTCATTCCTAAGCGCAAAAAAAATGCATATGAATTAGTTTTTTTTAAACTTGAGACGCATTGTGAAATATCAAAGTAATCTTTAACAACAATATCATCTACAGCAAAAACGATATAATCGGATGGTGATTCACTGAAATATTTTAATGTTAATATTTTAAAATCATGCGCAGGAGAATTTCCTTGTTTGTGAAAATTATATTTATTAAACCGTGAAATTAATTGTTCATAAGCAGTTGAAAACTTCTCATTATCTGAACGATAAATTATATGAACTTCGCCCAAATTTAAAATATATTTTTCAATTGATTCTAATAAAGCAAACAGTTGCAAAGGACGGTGGTAAGAGTAAATAATTAAATCTGCTTTATCGGCAAATAAATTTTTAAATAAAATTAAGATTAAGAAAATTAATTTTTTGCTTCGCATTGTTGTTGCTGCCTTATGACTTGTCTTGCTTCCATATAAGTTGCTAAATTTCTATAAAGTTGCGCGATATCGGGCCTTGAATTTAATGCAGCGCGCGTGGCAATTTCACCTGCTTCAACATCGCCCGCGTACCATGCAGATTTGCTTATAACTTCGTATCTTGAAAAATCATAAACTTCTTTATCCACAAATAAAAACTCATTTTTTGGATATGGCAAATCTAAAGTTCTTCTTGCAAACACATAACAAAGCGCTTTGTTATCTGGCCAATAATGCTCTGCAATTTTTAATAACGGTTCTGCTCTATGAGGACGCATCTTAAACGCCGTAGTATAATTTTCATATGCCTGATGCCATGTAAAATTTTTATCAGATTTGGATAATTCTTCAATAACTCTGGCTAATCTGTAAAAAGTTTCATAATCTTCTTCATCCCACCCTTTTTTTGTTGAGCGGATTTCATAATACTTATGGGAATTTTTTAAATCACCAAGACATTCAAAAGTTTGTGCTAAATAAAATAAACTTCTTGTGTCATTTGGATCTTGTTGAACCTTTTTTAATAAAATTTCCCTATCTCTTTCCCAACGTTTTGTAGATTTTTCAAGACCAAATTTACTTGAACCAAGTTCAAAATAAACTTCTCTGGGAACTTTGATCTTTGTGATTGCGTTTGGTACTTCATGAACGGCACCGACAAATCTCACGTTAAAATTGTTTCTGAGTAAACGAACATGATAAAAATCAATTTTAGGGTTAAAAATTCTTATTAAATATGCAGCATGCGTAATATCATTTTTATTTAATTCACAAAAATCTAAAAGTCCTTTTACATTATGCATATACCATTCAGCATCAGGCATTAAAAAAAAGGTAGCATTTGGAAATTTTTGTTCTGCAAATTCAAGAGCTTTATTACGAGAGATTGCAAAATCTACAAACGGTTCTTGTACAATATAACCACTTTTTACTTTATTTTTCTCAAAAAAATCTCTCACAGTTGCTATTGTGTTGTCAGTTGAACCGGTATCTAAAACTAAAAATGAATCAACTCCGGCTTTTACATAAGGGTCTAAAGTTGCATTAATTACTTTTTCTTCATTTTTTATCATTATTACAACTACTAATAATGGATCATGTTTAGATTGTACATGTAATTTAGTTTCATTACCGAAAATATTATTGATGAAAAATAAGCTAAGTAAAAATAAATTTTTGTTAATCATTGATAAATCTCTTTTTTAAAAAATGAATAAAACCATTTATTTAATAACAAAAATTTTGAAAAAAGAATAGTAAATTTTAATATGAAAAACCACCCTGAAGCATAACACCCCATTGATCCAAGGCTTTATTATTATTGCCAAATTCAACTTCTCCGGCAATTTGGATAAAATAAGGATGTTTGCATCCGCAATTTTCATAACCAATTGCGCCAAAAATTTTATTGGACAGAGCAGTTGGATGTAATGGTGCAGTAAAATCAATATCGCAAGCAGTTAAAAATACTGTTGTCGGGCAACCGCTTGAGTCTTCATCAGGCACAAATGGATTTGAAAGTGTTGCCTGGCTTGCAGTCTGGAAATTAGATGCGCAAACTCTGGTTTCTTCGCAAGTAAATGGTGTTGATTGTGAAAGAGGCAGATCTGCCTTTATTCCAAAACTATTTTCAGCAAAATTTCTAAAACAAACTTTGTCGTCTCTTTTTTCTTTGGTACGAATCCAGAAATTGTAACCTAAATTTGCAATAAAATTACAATGCTTGTATTGAAACATAAGCGAGCCATCAAACATAATATCTGCACCAATTCCTGTTTCACCAGTTAAAATATTGGCCACTCTGTCTGCACCAATGACATTAGCGCCATCTGTTATTCCGGTAAATACAAATTGTTTTAATAAAAGATATTGACTGCCTGCGCCATTATTTTTTAATGCAAAAACTCTTGTTTGTTTTGATTTAAACAGATGAGTTAAGAAAGAATTACAGAACAAAGTTATTTTTCTGTCATTATTATCACACAAAATTGATGAGCCGTAAAAACCAAGACCTAACTGCCACGATTTGTTTGCACCAACAATAGGTTCAAAAACAAATTTTCCTTTTGGTTTATTACCTGTAGGAATTACTACGTGCAAAAAGAGAGAAAAATCACCGCATTCATTATTTAGAAAATCATAACCAAGATCAAAATTTATCGCTGCAAGACCAGTTTTTGATTGACTGCAATTTGATAATTTTGCCGATTGAAGGCAAGGAACTTCACCAAACGGTTCATCGCCCAATAATGCTTGATAAATATTTTCATATGGCGCCTGTGTCGTAGAACAATCTAAAGTAAACAAGCCTGAAGGAAATTCACATTCAGTTGAATTATCTTCTACAACGCAAAGATTTAAATTTGTTTTTGTATGAGCCACAATAAAATCTACTTGAGTCCAAAGACCACAAGTTATTTCATCCAAATTGAATCTCAAATTCAGTTCCGCAATAAAATTTTTAATTTCAGGATTCATGCAGACTTTTCCTACTAAACCGCTGGTTACAGTCGTTGTAATAGTTGTTGCAAGACATAAACCAAATTGTTCAGCATCAACATCGAAAGATTCAGTTGGACTTACAATTCCTAAAGTAAAACAGTCTGAACAATTAAAAGAAAACCATTTTGCTAAATCATTTTTATTAAAAGATTGTTGCCATTCAAAAGTTAAGGCAAAGAAATGGCAGGGATTATCAACTAAAACAATAGATTTGGTTATTTCCTCTTTTAAAACTGGTTGTTTTTCCTGCACAAAAACTGGTGAATCTGATGCTTCTGCCGTAATTTCAATATTCTCTTCTTTTTCAATTTTTTGCATCACAATTTCTTTTGTAATCGATTTTTTCTTATTTTTCCAATTGGATAAAGCTAATAATCTTCTTGCTGAATTTGAATCTTGCGGACGAATGGAGAAAAAGGTTTTTCCATAAACATCCGAACCATTATTGTTTTTATTTGTATTACAATCTTTAGAACATTTGAACGTGCCATTATCAGTACATTCTGATGGGCATGAAATACAATTATTTTCAAAACAATTGGAATTATCCGAATATAAAAGAAGCTGCATATTCAAGATGATAAAGAAAAATAAAATTTTAAATTTAAATTTCATACTCTCTCTTTTTTTATAAATAGTTCAAAATAATGCAATAATAAAAATAGTATTATTTTTTTGGATAGGCAAGTTGTTAAAAGTTCTTTAATTATCAAAATATAAAATTTACAACATTTTCACATAGAAATAATTTTAATTATTTAAAATATATAAGTATAAATAAAAATTTAAGCAAAGAAATATTTTATAATCATTTTTATTTATTACCGATTAAATTATTGATTTTATCTAATTCAATTTATTATTTTATAATAGTAAATATATTTTAAAGAAAGGCGTGTGAGAGTTTATGATTTTAAAAAAATTCCTAATTTTTATTATCAGCTCTCTTATTGTAGTGACAATTTATGCAGCAAACGAATTAAATAAAATTAAAGAAATAGAATTACTTCAACAAAATTTTAAAAAAGCATTTGAGCAGGGCAATGAAAATCGCATTAAGGAATTAGTTGATGATATCGTAAAAAAAGAATTAATAAGGATCTTATTTGATGAAACTAAAGAAATAGTTAAAAAAAATCAGGAAAATTACAAGGATTTAGTCGCTATATATTTTGATTTGGTAAATCATGGAAAAATAGAAGAACTTCAAAATATCATAACAGATGTTTCATCAAAAGGATTAATTAATGCAGCAAACAGATTTGGAAGTAATGCTTTAATGGTTGCCTGTGGGAAGGGATACGTAGATGTAGTTAAATTATTAATTGATTATGGTGCAAACATTAATTCACAAAATAATGCAGGTAAAACACCATTTGAATTTGCACTTTCAATAAAAAATAAAGATTTAAGAAAAAATGTAATAAATGAATTAATTTCCAAGCCGGATTTTGATGTAAATAATAAAAATAAATTTGGCTTAACTCCACTCATTTTAGCTGTTGGTTTACCTCAGAATATAGAAATTGTAAAAAATTTATTAAAATTAAATCCTAACATATGCGCAAAAGATAATAATGGTGTAACTGCATTACAATGGGCAGTTTATCTAAATAATTTACCCGCAATTAGGATTTTGGTGAAAGCTGGATCTGATATTTTTATAAAAGGTAAATTTACTGATTTTGCAAAAGGAATACCTAAGTGCGTAAAAAGACTCTCTCCAGAAATAATTAAATTCTTTGATGAATATGCTAATCAACTTAATGAAATATTTAATGCTATAGAAAAAGGTGATTTAGCAAGAGTTAAAGAATTATTAAAAGTAATAAATGTTAATTCAAAAAATGAATTTGGAATGGCACTTATTGACGTTGCAGAAAAAAATGGCCAAACAGAAATGGTAAAATTCTTATCAAAACAAATACAAAAATAAAAATAAAATTTATTCAAATTTTATATGGAAATCAGTTGAATACCTGATAAAATATAAATTATGGATAAACATTTTACGCATTTACATCTTCATACTGAATTTTCACTTTTAGATGGTGCAATTAGCATAGAAAAGCTAATTGATTTTGGTAAAAAAAACAGCCTAAAAGCACTTGCAATAACTGATCATGGCAATATTTTTGGAGCTGTTAAATTCTTTCAACAATGCAAATCGGCCGGAATAAAACCGATTTTAGGAATGGAAGCATATTTAACTGAAGATGTTTCCATAAAATCTGTTGATAAAAAATATTATCATTTAATTTTATTGGTGCAAAATTCCATTGGTTACAAAAACCTATGTAAATTAATTTCATTTTCTTATCAGGAAGGTTTTTATTTTAAACCAAGAATTGATTACAAAACATTAAAAAAATATTCAGAAGGTTTAATTGTAACAACTGCTTGTCTTGGTGGCCACATTCCGACCTTATTAATGAATAATAATGAAAAAGAGGCGGAACAGTATACAAATTGGTTTTTAGATGTTTTCGGTCCTGAAAGATTTTATCTGGAAGTTCAACCTGAAGATCAGAATGAACAAAAAATTTTAAATCAAAAATTATTTGATTGGGCAAAAAAATATTCATTAAATTGTGTTGCTGCAGGAGATTGTCATTATGTCAACAAAGAGGATCATGAAGCTCATGAAATAATGCTTGCAATTCAAACTCATAATAAAATTGATGATCCTGATAGATTCACTTTTGGAAAATGCAGAGCATATATGCGCACTCAGGATGAAATGCTTGAAATATTTAAGAATAATCACGATGCAATTTGGAATTCGGGCAAAATCGCTGACATGTGCGATTTTAAATTTGAAACGGGCAAATTATTTTTTCCAAAATTTGAAGTACCTATTGAACATACACAAGATAGTTATTTTAGGTATCTTTGCCAATTTGGTTTTGAAAAATTAATTCAAAATGAAAGAATTGATACACAAGAAAAAGATCATTACCAAAAAAGATTAAATCTTGAAGTTGATTTAATAATAAAGATGGGATTTGTTGGTTATTTTTTAGTTGTTAGTGATTTTATTCAATGGGCAAAAAAAAATGGAATTCCTGTCGGACCTGGAAGAGGTTCAGTTGCAGGTTCTTTAGTTGCATGGGCATTGGAAATTACAAATATTGACCCGATAAAATACAACCTTCTTTTTGAACGCTTTTTAAATCCTGAACGCGTAAGCATGCCAGATATTGATATAGATTTTTGCATTGATGGTAGAGAAAAAGTAATTCAATATGTTCGCGATAAATATGGTCATGATAAAGTTTGTCAGATAATTACTTTTGGTACTATGATGGCAAAAGGCGTAATTAAAGATGTTGCCAGAGTTTTAGGATTTCCATTTGAAGATGCCAATTCATTAACTGATTTAATTCCGGATCAGTTAAAAATCTCTCTTGAAGAATCTGTCTCGCAAGAACCAAAAATTAAAAATTTAATTGAAGCAAATTCAAAAGTCGCACATTTATTTGATATTGCAAAACGATTAGAAGGTCTAACAAGACATGCATCAAAACATGCAGCAGGAATAGTAATTTCTCCTGAACCTATTGATGATGTTTTACCAGTTTATATTCCAACAAAAAGCACAGAATTGGTAACTCAATACGCCATGACAGAACTGGAAACTCTTGGTTTTTTAAAAATGGATATGTTGGGTTTAAAAAACCTGACTCTAATTGATAAAGCACTGCAATTAATTGAACAAAATCACAAAATTAAAATTGATATTGATAAAATTCCTCTCAATGATGCAAAATCATTTGAGCTTTTGTGTAAAGGTAAAACTACCGGGATATTCCAATTAGAATCTGATGGCCTTAAAGAAGTTTTGAAACGACTTCAACCAGAAAAATTTGAAGATATCATTGCAGTCAATGCTCTGTATCGCCCAGGACCTTTAGGCTCAGGAATGGTTGAAGATTTTATTGAACGCAAACATGGAAGACAAAAAATTCACTATTTATTTCCTGAACTTGAACCAATTTTAAATGAAACTTATGGAGTTATTGTTTACCAGGAACAAGTAATAAAAATTGCTTCTGCAATTGGTGGCTACACTTTAGGTGAAGCAGATATTTTGCGCCGCGCGATGGGCAAGAAAAAAGCTGAAGTAATGGCTGAGCAAAGACAAATTTTCATGGATAAAGCGCAAAAAAATGGCTTTGATGCGCAAAAAGCAAAAGAGCTTTTTGATCTAATGGAATATTTTGCCGGTTATGGATTTAATAAATCTCATTCAGCAGCATATGCTTTAATTGCATATCAGACTGCATATTTAAAAGCGAATTACAAAGCAGAATTTATGGCATGCCTCATTTCATTAGAATCAACAAATACTGAAAACATGGCATTTTATCTTGATGAAGCAAAAGATATGGGCATAGAAATAATACCGCCAGATATTAATAAATCTGAAATTAATTTTACTGTTGTTGATGGAAAAATTTTATTTGGCTTACAAGGTATTAAAAATGTCGGTCTTGCATCATTAGAAAATATACTTTTAGAACGTAATAAGAAAACATTTAATAATATTTTAGATTTTTGCATAAGAATTGATCTAAGAACTTCAAATAAACGTGTCTTAGAAAATTTAATTTACGCAGGAGCTTTTGATTCATTAAAAGGAAACAGGGCGCAAAAAATTGCAGAGTTACAAAAAATTATGGAAGTCTCTGTTGAGAAGAAAAAAGCTGCATTAACCGGACAAATGGGATTATTTGCAATTTCAAATGGTGAAAATGAAGTTGAAGAAATTTATGATTTTGAACCAATTGATGATTTTGATGAAAAAGAAAAATTGCAAAAAGAAAAAGAAGTAATGGGATTTTATTTAAGTTCTCATCCACTAGATACATATAAAACTTTAAAATGGATAAATGTCAGTTCATTTGATAAGTTTGGGGAAAAATTAAATTCAATAATAAGTGCAGAACAAGAAATTGTAATGACCGGTTGTGGAATTTTAAAAAGTTGTAAAAAAATTCTGACAAAAAAAGGCGATAGCATGGCATTCGTACAACTTGAAGATAAAAATTCCCATGCAGAAATTATTATTTTTCCCAAACTTTATAAAATTGTTGAAAATTGGCTTTCATCTCATACCGTCTTTGTTGTAAAAGGTGCGCTTGATTTAACACAAACAACAAAATGTAAAATTAAAGCTGAACAATTTGTGCCTATTGATT
Organism: Candidatus Babelota bacterium; assembly: GCA_013287265.1. Classification (GTDB taxonomy): domain Bacteria; phylum Babelota; class Babeliae; order Babelales; family JABDEC01; genus JABDEC01. Next base: position 38,862 of record JABDEC010000002.1, read on the forward strand.
TATTTTTTGAGCATTGGAATTCAATTGAACAAATACAGTTAAATTTAGATCAATTTTCTATTGAAACATTAGAAAATCTGAAAAAGAATTTTACAAAAGGAAAAACAAAACTTAATTTTATTTTTAATGAAAATAATAAAAAATTAGCATTAAAAACAAATCAAAGTGTAAACATAGATTTTGAAACAATAAATCAGCTTCAGGAGAAAAATATTGAATTCAAATTTAATATATAAAACAATTTTATCTCTGCTTTTTGTAATTTCATTTTCGACAAAACCAATAAATTTAAATCCGACTAGTTTAATTTTAAAAGTTACTGGAATTTCTAATAAAATTGAAACTTTAAAAAATGGGATTTATTCAGGATTGGCAGGACTTAAAGCTGCTGCATTACCGATGGTGATCTGCGTAGGAATAAGCAAGCAAACAGATAATCAAGCATTAATTACGACTGTCGGTGCATCATTGTGGCTTGCAAATTTATATGCTATGAAAAAATTACTTGGCAATAAAAGTAATGATTTTGTCTTAGTAGGTTCTTCTTTAATTACAATGTATTTTATTGGAAAAGAAATTGAAAAAAGGAAAAATAATGAAGAATAAATTTTTAATTGCTTTAATAATATTATTTGCACATAAATTAGAAGCAAATATTGTTGATAATTTAAAAACAGGTGCAATTTCTGTTGGAGCAGGAACAATTTCAGGAATTATCCCATTTTATTGCGCAATAAAAATTCATGAAAATGATTATAACTATAAACCGGTAATTTACACATCGATGCTTGGTTCTTATTTATTGTCTCTAGTTTTGAGTAAACATTTTGCAAAGAATCACATCAATGAAAATATTTTGGATCTTTCTTCAATTATTTCAGCATTTTTAACATCCGTGTACGTTGAAGAAAGCGATAGATTCAAAAAAACTACAAAATCTATTTTGCCTGCTTTATTGCATAAATAGTACTTTCACAAACGTCTGAAGTTATTTTACATTGCTTAATGCAATCATTACATGCATTTATACAATTAATATCATTCATTTTACATTGATAAATTACTTTTTTACATTTATCAATACAAATTTTGCATTCCTGAATTGTTTTTTGGCAAGCTTTTTTGCAATTTTCATCTTTGCATTCTTTTAAATGTTGTTGACAGTGTTCAATGCATTTTGTACAGGCATTTATGCATTCGTTGCATGCTTTAACTGACTTTCCAACTTGTTCAGAACATTCCTGATAACTTTTTACACCGCACATTGGTACCAAAACCTGACATGCATCAATTACTTTTTGGCATTTATCAATGCAATCTTTTAAACTGTTTAAATGATTTAATGAAGAATGATTCATTAAAACTCCTTTTTTATTTTTTTGACATAAATTCAATTACTTTGGCACAAATATTCATGCAATCTTTGCCCTTTTTAATAAAATCTTCGCATGCATCTACTGACAGTTCTTCAGTATCTTTGCAATTGATTTCACATTCTTCAGATGCTTTTATACACTCATCAAGATAATATTTAGCTTTTTCATGCATAGTTGCGCATTCTTTTGATTTGCATTTTTTTATGTGTAAATCAAAATGATCTTTACAAATTTCACATGCAGAAATTAATTCATCAAAACTGACAACACATTTGCCCTGAGAAAGTTCACATTCTGGAAATATTTTTTTTTTGGAAATACAGGATTTATCTACATCTTTGCAGATATCAATGCATTCCTGGCACCTGTTTAAGCAATCTTTAAAAACATAGAAAAAATGAGGTGAAACATGGTCAGACATACTACTCCCCTTTTTTTAATTTTATTTTGATCGATTGAATTTCAAAATTTAACTTAGATAACTGTCTCTGATATCAGAAGGCTCTGTAATTTTAGATCCAACAAACGAAGTTGCATCTCCAACACCTTTAACAAATGTTCCAACAAAATAAATAACTGATAATGCTAATTTATTTAAGGATATATTTTTATAGTTAGCATAAGGTATTGCTGCAAAAATAGTTAAGAGTTTTAGAAATTTCATAGAATTTTCTATTCCTGAACCTTCAAGTGCTCTCGGCCACCTTTTAAAAAAGAATTCAAATAATTTATTGTCTATTTTTTGGCCAAATTTATAATTAATAGCAGCAAGTAATGAAATATCGATTAATGTATTTGCAATATAATTTTTCCAATGAATATTTGTTTTATTACCGACAACATCTGTCGAACTCGTCCAAATTTTATTGGAAATTGTAGTTCTTAAGCTTTGTTTAGGCTGTGTATCTTCATTGTTTTTTTCTAAAAATTTAGCAACGAGACTAATATTATCATCAGTGTTTCCAAAAATTTGAAGAAATATGCCTGGATCTTTCATTGCTATACAAGCCTTAAGAACTTTTATTTTTGTATGATTCTGTTCCCTTTCAGTATAATCTGCCATTTTCATAGCAATACTAGATTTAGCATGGGTAATTATATTTGTTGAAAGAGAGCCTTGTTCTTTATGTTTTCTAATTTGCTCAAGTATCTGATCAAGACTAGAACGCTCAAATATATTAGGTATAGAATGATTTGCAAAAAAATCATTTCTATTCATTCTTGATGCTGAATCGCCATTAGTTTCCGAAGGACCTTGTCTTTGTGAAATATGAGCTTGAGCTCTTCGGATTTGTTCAGCGTCTAAGCAAAACGTATCAGATATTTGATTAAATAATAATATCAACGTAAAAAGTTTGAAAAAGCGTAAATTTTTCATAGTAAACCTCCTAAAGTCTTATAAATTCTTAACGCTTAATATCAATATAGCAGATTAATAAAATTTTACAATTATACAATAATTACAATGTAGCATCTAAGGAAATTGTTACAAATAGAAATTTTATACCTGTAATTTTAAAGCACTTTTAATAAGAAATTTCTGCAGATGTTGCATAAGGCTTTAATTTTTGCAATTTTAATATATGATCACAAAATAAGGACTTTTAACATGCAACCAAATAAAGAAATTAACCCTAGAGAAAGTAATCCAGGCCCATTTGTATTTAGTGGCAATATCTATTTTTTCCACGCATTTGACGTTGGCGAAGATATCAATTTTGAAAAGATTGAGAAATCACAGGCATTACTGAGAAAGCCCTTAGTTTTGCCAAAATATTTTAAAAGATACCATATTCCACTTTCTGTTGAATTACCTTCAGGACAGGAATCATCGAATTGTATCAGCGCAAAGTTGCATGGTTTTGGAGTAATTTCTTTAACATATAAAATTCCATTTCAAGAAACATTGGAAGATTTAAGAAAAAATATAAATGATCTTGACCAAAAATATCAGGAACAAAGTATCAATGATGCTGCTGCAATTTATAAAAACATAAAGCCATTTATAGTAAACCCAAAATTCTTTCACCTAAGAACTTATTATCCTGTCACTCAGGTCAATCCTGAATTAACAAGAATTGATATGACAAAATTGAAGGATCAATACGGCGGAATTATTGCATCACTCTTAAGATTTGAAACAGAATCACTTTCTGAATATCAAAAAGATGAAATTTTAGAATCTGCAATGGGTTATTATAGAGGCGATTTAGTTGTAATAGATTCTGAAGCCGCTTTTGTAGCTGATGAAGAGTTTGAAGATATTTTAGATCTTTTTGAATTTGCCAACATACAACAACTTGAATTACAATATTTTGATAAAGTTTTAGATCAACAATTAAATATATTCTATGAGCAAAAGGCTAGATCTCTTCCACTAAAAGCGTATTTACCATTTCTTGCAGCTGAAAATAAATCCGGAGTTGATTTAGGAAAATTAAAAGTAGATATTTCTGTGATTACTGAGCGAATCGAAAATAGCATTAAATTGACAGGCGAAGCTTATTATTCTGAAATTTATTCAATGCTTGTTAGAAAACTTGATATTAATAATTGGAAAGATTCTTTAACAAATAAATTAAATATTATTGAAGATGTTCAAAAAGTTTATCAGAATGAAATTGATACAATACGCGAAGATTTACTTTCTGTTTTAATTATTATTCTAATTTTTATTGAATTAATTGTTGGTATTTTAACTTATTTCAAAAAATAATTTAATTTTCTGCGACAATTTCCAATCTCGTTGCATAATCTGCACATATTTCATGCAAATCAGGAATAAGAAAGTTTAAATCTTTAAATTCTTTTAAAAATTCATCTCTTTCAAAAGAGCGGATAATAGCAAAAGTTAACTTTTTTGAATTTATCTTTTTATAAGAGCTAATCACTTTTACCATTTTCATTAATTGATTGTAATTCCACGTGGTTTCATAAAATTCATTCTTAGAATGTACTTCTAGATAAAAGTTTGGATTCTTTATTGATAAATTAATTTCTATAAAATTATTAGGGATTAATGTAAGCAAATAAGATTTTTTTTCCAATTCACTATAAAAATATATATATAATTCTTCGTTTGTTTTATTAAAAAGACGAAAAGATTGAAGATCAAAAATAAATAAAATTAGACCAATAAATAATATAAATTTATTTTGCCACAACAACTTTTGCCGGCCTTAAAACACGGTTATTAAATGTAAAACCCTTTTGAGCTACATTAACTATCTGACCTGATTTTTTATCAGCTGATTCAACTTGGGCAATCGCTTCATGAATTTCCGGATTAAAGATATTATTGTCTTGAATTTCTTTTACGTTGTATTTATTTAAAAGTTTATAGAGCGACTTATGAATTAATTCAAACCCTGAAATCCAATTTTGAAATTCTTTACTAATTTCCTTTTTATGTAATTCAGTGAATGCTCTATCAAAATCATCAACTATATTTAAAATATCCAAAATTATATCATTTTGAGCTGAAATCAACCATTCACTTTTTTCTTTAGTGATTCTTTTTTTATAATTTTCAAAATCAGCACTAAGTCTTAAAAATGAATCTTTTAAAACTTGAACTTCATTTTTGCAACTTTCAAGTTCTTTATTAGCATCTGAATTTTGATTATTTTCTCTTATTTGATCATCCATTTTATGATCCTAAATCTTTTATATTAAATTGAATCAATTTCGTTTTTATAGTATATCATATGTGTCTTTAGTTATGAAGAAAATTAATTAAAAAGGGAAATTGTGAACAATAAAAAACTCCTAGTTTTATTATGCAGCATAACTTTTAAAATCCTTTCTGATGAACCAAAATTCTTTAAAGCTGGTCATTTTTATTCTGAACCAAGATTGGCAGAAAAATGGTTGACCACAATAGATTTAGAATTTGAATTTGGAAAAACCACTGTTGGTTACAATAACTGCGGCATGAAAACCAATATTTTAAATATTTATGGAGATGAAAATATAAAGCAACTTGCTAATGGTGTGCCTGAAACATTTTTAAAAAAATCGCCAAATCCATTTTTAAATACATTGTTTCTTGAAGAAACCGGAATAAATTTTGGCAAAATTCAATTTAATGGAAAGTTTAAAGTTTCAGAAATGGTTTTAGATTATTATCAAAATTTTTCAAAAGGTTTTTTTAGCCAAATTTATTTACCATATTTCTTTAAATTAAACATTTATGATATTAATTTTGATGATCTTTCAAGCCCGGCAAATTCTAAACCGGATGCAAATTATCAGGATTGGAAAAATTTTGTAAATAACCTCGAAAAAAATATTGCAAATTATGGTTTATCTATCGGACCAATTTGCAGAAAAGGGCCGGGAGACCTTTTGCTCTTTTTTGGCTGGACATTTAATCATGAAGATACGGAATATATTGATTTTATAGATGCAACATTTAAAGCAGGAGTTTTATTCCCTACGGGCACAAAAAAAGATCTAACAAAAGTTTTTGATATAACTACAGGTTACAATGGTTTTTGGGGCGTACCCATATCTTTTAAAGCATCTTTTGGCCTTTATGAATGGTTAACTTTTGGCGGACATGCAGCAGCAATTTTTTTCAAAGATAGAATAGAAACAGTTAAATTTAAAACAGCATTTGAGCAAAATGGATTTATCAAATTAGCAAGTGGACCAGCCAATATTCATCAAGGAACAAATTGGAATCTCGGATTATTTATTAAAGCAGACCATTTTATGAACGGAATATCAGTTATTTTGGGTTACAGATATGATCAAAAAAATCGTTGGGTGATTACGCCTTGCGATTTGGAAACTTACAATTTTGACGTTGTCAATAGTGATAGCATGCTTCAAAGATGGAATATGCATACCATAAATTTTCTTGCAGAGTATGATTTTGAAAGTGAGAGATGTCATCATCTTCCAAAAATTCAGGTATTTATAGATATTCCGGTGTCAGGAAAATTAATTTTTAAAACTGCAATGGCCGGATTTACTTTAGGAATAGATTATGAATGGTAAGCAATTCTAATTTTTTGTTAATTTGATTAAATAAAAAATTTATTATGGATGATTGTATATTTAATTTTTGATAACGATTATTAATATTTTTTAAGGTCTTTGAAACATAAATTAAATCATTTAGAAAAATATTTTTTTTGGATCTGATTGATGAATCAATTAAAAAATTCAATTTAATCAAATAAAAAAATATTAAATTATCATTTTTAACAAAATAAGGTTGCGAATTTAAATGAATTAATTCATTAATAATTATTATGACTTTAATTATTATCTCATGTTGACTTACAGGGAAAATACGGTCAAATGATATTTTTTTTTGCGCAAACGAGTTAAAAGAAAAAATTAAAATAATTGCGCAAAAAAATTTTTTCATGAAATTTTTCTCCCCAAATAAATAATACACATAATTTTATACCATTTGTCAATAATTAATTTATTAATGAATAATATTTATTTCTATTTTATATTTAATTTAAATAATAATTTAAAAAAATTATTGGATCGTTATAATTAGAATTTATAAAAATGAAAGATATAAATGAAAAAAACAATTTTAATATTCATCTTTTTAATGATAGCAAATATAAATTTCACTACTTGCAAAATTAATCTTTTCCCAAAAGTACTTTCAGCCTTGGTAATGTACAAAGTAATTACCTGTTTAGATCAAAATAAAATTGAAAATTGGCTTATTGGTCTTGAAGCTGGGGAAAACGAAAAATCAGAACAAACAATAAAAGAAAACAAAGAATTTAGAACACAATTTGGCATTTTCATAAGAGTTGGATTAACAATTCTTAGTGGAATAATATCAAAGGAAATTTTTACTGCAACTTTTGAAGAACCTAAAATTCTTTATTAAATTGGAAAAAAAATGAACTACAAATTATTATTAATCATTATCTTCAATTTAACTCTTCAATTAAAAGCAGAAAATGAAACAAAAGCCACCCTCAATTTCTTAAGTAAAATAATGGCGGCAACCGTCTCATATATGACTTTCAGCCTTTTAGATGAAAAAAAAGTTAAAAACTTATTTGAATCCTTAGATAAAAATTTTTTTATAAAACAATGCAATGAAAGTAATGAAATTTATGAATTTAAATCAATATTTGTTTGTCCATCTATCAGGATTCTTTTTACAATACTCGCAGGATTAGTTACTTATGACATTTTAAAAACTAGATAAATTTTTAAATTAAAAAGGCAAATCATCCTGAAATGGCGGTTCATCTTTAAATTCAGTTTCGGTAAATATATTTTCTGAATCATCTGATGATGTTAATTCTTTAGCTTTTTTGACAATGTTTTTCTTTAAATTTTTCTTTTCAGAATCAATGGTTCTTGATTTAATTTCACCTATTTGGTCCAATAAATCTTTTTCCATCTTATTTTTAGGTTCAATTTTTTCTTCAGAATTTTCATTAGCGGTTACGATATCATTGGATGCTGATGCTGAAGAAAGGAAAACAACACGATCAGCAACAATTGTATGCTTGCTTCGCGTTTGACCTTCATTATCTTTCCATGAATCAAATTTTAAACGCCCTTCAATTAAAACTGGTCTTCCTTTTTGTAAATATTGTCTGCAACTTTCTGCCTGTGGTCCCCAAACGTCAATATCAACATAACAGACTTCCTGAACCATATTTCCTGTCTGTTTATTTTTAAATTGCCTGTTTGATGCTAACCCCAATTTGCACATTGCCTGACCTGATGTAAGTTGTTTATATTCAGGATCACGGGTTAAATTTCCAGCAATAATAATCCGGTTAAAACTAGCCATTTTATAATAACCTTTCAAAAAAGTTAAAGTTAATTTTTAAATTTCTTTTTTAAAGCAAACAATTTTTTTTTACAATTTTTTAAACTCTTATCTAACTCATTTTTCAAAGATTCAAGTTCCTTTAAATAATAATTTTCTTTTTTTACAGAACCGTCAATATTTGAAATACAATTTTCAACTTGTTTGAATATAAATTTACGTAAATCAATAGAAAATTCGTTTAGTAAAATATCCAAGTCTAAAATTTCATTTGCTAATGATAAAATTTTTTCATGGGAATTACCCAAATTTTGTTTTTGTGCAATTTTTTTTGGAATTATGAATTCCGAATCATTAGAAAAACAAAACGGTGCAAACAATAAGAAAAATGAAAGAATTGTTTTTAAAATCATGAAAATTATTTTTGAATATTATTTTGAAAATAAAATTGCTTAAAACCAATTGTAACATAATGAACAAAAGAAGAAAGAACGAGTACAAAAATAATGCTTAGAAAAATAATATATAAATTGATGTTCTCCAAATTTAAAAAATAACTTAAAAAAATCCAAATTATAAATAATGAATGAGCATCCATTGTTATTTTGCCTAAAATTGTAGGTTTAATATCCAAATTTCCTTTTAAAACAAATACAATAAATGCTCCAAAAACTAATAATATTTCTTTAAAAAGAACTAAAAAAAATAATGAAACTGGAATAAAGTAGGCCGGCGGATGGTCAATTAAAGCATAATAAGTTGAAAGTATAAATAATTTATCAGCAATTGGGTCTAAAATTGCTCCCAATAAAGTTTGTTCATTCCATTTTCTTGCTAAATATCCATCTAAAAGATCTGATAACGAAGAAAAAACTATGAGAAAAAAAGCCAAATTCCAATTGTGTGAAAAGATTGAATAAACTATGAAAGGTATGGATAAAATTCTAAAAATCGTAAGTTTTGTTGGAAAAGTAATTCTAAGCTCATTTACTGGTAAATTCTTTAAAAATGCATATAATTTCATATAATTTCCTTGCTATATCAAATGAATTTATATCAATAAAATTCCCTTTGCAAACCTGATTAATTAATTTGACAATATTTTAAATAAATATATAATTAATTATTACTAATAGTAATTTTACTAAAAATGGTGGTTTAAAGATATGAATATAAAAAGATTAGTAATTTTTGCACTTTTAATATTTTCAAAATTAACTTTATCAATGGATGATTTTAAATTTGAATCTGGAGATTTTGATTTGACACAGGAAGAATTAGAAAGAGTTATGTTTGGTTCTGAAAAATCTTCAGCATTATTCGAAATTCCATTTGATTTCACAGATAAAAATCAATTTTTAAATGCAATGAGTTTAGTTACAGGTAATTCTACTTTTAAACAATCTCGTAGAAAAACCAAAGAACAAAACCAACAAAAAATAAAATTATTTAAAAAAATTGCTGATGAAGATCAAATTTTAAGTGTTATAAATAAGCTTATTGAAAAAGAAGAATTAACTGATTTAAGAAAATTATTAGAAATTTTAGAAAATAAATCAAGACTAAATATTGAAATGATCAAAAAAATTATCATCCAAATTAATGAAAGAAAAAAGACACTCAAGCCAGCCCCATCAAAATCTGACTTAGAATTAGCGATAGAGATTGATTTAAATAAAAAAATTCAAGAATTAGTTCTAAAATATTTAAAAAAACTAAATGGAAAAAATAAATTAAATAATTTGCGACAAATAGAAGGAAATCAACAAGAACAAGATCAACAACAAGAAGCACCTAATCGAAAGAAAAAAAAGAGAAAAAATTCCCACAAAGATTTGCTTCAAGCACAAAAATTTATAAAAAGTAAATTTGATGATCTTCACAAGTTTAATTTATTTATTTACAAAAAAATTGAAATACTCCAAAAATTATTTATCGACAATAATGACAATAATATAGAAAACGAAGCGGCTAATAAAATTCAAAACATGTATAAAGCATGCTGTAATGTTCTGGCATTCTTATCTAGAAATGAAAATCAAATTAGGGAACTAATTTTATCAATAAATGATAATAAATATATAGAAAGTTATGATGCAATATGCCGAATGCTCAATGTGAACATTCTTCAATTGCAAGTTCTGCATAGAGAATTTTTAGTATTAACTAATAATTCCAGATCCTAAACATTCTGCATTATTATAAAATACAGCAAATTGTCCCGAAGCAATTCCCTGGTCATTTTTATCAATTTTAACAATCGCTTCTTTGGAATTTTCAAAATTTATTGAACAATTATATTTTGTTTCGCCATGTCTTAATTTCACTTGTAAACTGTTTGTTTCCGGCGATTTTCGATTGACCCAATTAAAATTTGTAACTTTAAATCTGTCCCTAATTTTATCAACAGCATGATAATTTTTTGAAATATAAACGATATTTTTTTCAATATCTTTTGAAACTACATACCAAGGTCCGCCAGAAAGACCAATTCCTTGTCTTTGGCCAATTGTATAAAACCAATAACCTTCATGATTTGCAATTTTTTTCCCGGTTTCAAATTCAATAATATCCCCCTTTTTTGTTCCTAAATGCGCATTTATAAAATCTTTGAATTTAAATTTTCCAAGAAAACAAATTCCCTGGCTGTCTTTTCTGTCTTTATTGGCAAGGTCAAATTCCTGGGCTAATTTACGAACTTCTTCTTTTTTAAAATGGCCGATAGGAAACATTGCTTTTGCAAGTTGTGATTGAGTTAAATGAGCTAAAAAATATGTTTGGTCTTTTATAGGGTCTGGCGAAGCAATTAATTTAAAAATTCCATTTTCCTGAATAACCTGCGCATAATGTCCTGTTGCAATTTTTTGAAAAGCAGGATCAATTTTTGAGTAAAATGAACCAAATTTAATTCTTGAATTGCAAAAAACATCAGGGTTTGGCGTTCTTCCAGCTTTGCATTCAGCAATTGTATATTTTACAATTTCATCATGATATTCTTTTTGTAAAGAAATAACTTCAAGTGGAACTTTAAGTTTTGCGCAAACTTTTTCAACAAAATCTAAATCTTCTTGCCATGGACAATCACCAAGATAAGAAAGTTCATCTTCTAACCAAATTTTTAAATAAAATGCTGTAACTTCATGTCCCTGATCTTGCAAAAGTTTTAAAGCTACAGAACTATCAACCCCACCGGATACTAAAACTGCAATTTTCACAGTCCATCCTTTTTGATTTACGAAACTTTTTGTGATTTTGCCGGTGGTTCAACTGGTTCATTATTTTCTAATTCCTGAGTTAATGGTTCATTTTCATCCGAAATTTTCATTAGCTCGTCATAATTACCTCTCAATCTTGCAATATCTTCAAATGTTAAAAATTGATTACTAAAATTATGTTCTAAATGAGGTCCGCATATACAACTTGGAAACATGGTAGCTTTTATTTTTTTATCAGCTCCAGACTTAATTAAAATTTTAGCAACATCCAATTGGTTATAAAAAACTGCCTCATGTAAAGGAGTCCAATCCTTAACAAGTAATAAAAGACTATCACTAACAATTTCAAATTCAGCAGCCATTTCTTTTGCTTTCTTTAGATCAGCCTTCAATGGACCAAAACAAGAATAATCTGGGATAGCATTTGTCTTTATTGAACGAAAACATAATTTTTCGCCAATTGTTATATTAACAATCGCGCCACATTCAATTAATATTTGCGTAATAGTTGCATAACCATTTCTTGCGGCTATGTGTAAAGGCGTTGTATTATCACTGACATTGACATTAATTTTACGATTTTTTATTTCACGTTTAATTTGATCAATTAGTAAAACTTTCCAATTTCTTGAAACATTTTGATTAAGCAATTTCATCAAAGATTTAACTAAATTTTCCGGTGAAGAATCATCAATTTCAATTAAAAATGGCAAAATTCCATTTTTTACAATTGCATTATTAATTCTTTCAAAAGAATTTAAAGAATTTAAAGAAAATAGGAACAAAATTAAAAATAATTTTTTAAACATCAAATCTTACCTTTTTCCTATTAAAAAAACCTGATTTTTTAACTTTTCCTGAGCAAATCAATTCTTCAACATCCGGTTTTTCTTCTGCAAATCTAATAGTTACGTATAAATCATTATTTTCCGGCTCTTGAAGTATTTTAATTTGAATTAATAAGGCATCATATAAATTTCTAAATCCATTGCCTCGTGCTATGTCTTTTAATAAGTTAATTTTTCTAATATCGTAATCTAATAAAGTTGAAGTGATATCAAAATCCGGATCTTTTGATAAAGCTTGTTCCATTGCCTGCGCTTCGCATTGAAGTAGTTGGAATTCTTTTTTATCTGAATAATTGTCAGGATCAAGTCCATTCATAAACATTACTAATTTAGCATTGCCTAATTCGGCCGTTTGATTAAGTCCAAAACTGAATAAAATTAATATAAAAAATGTCTTTTTTATCATTTTATATCTCCGTTCTACATAATTTAATCTAATTCAATAATTCATATATTAACATTTTTTTAAAAACTGTAAAATTATGTTTTCATATAGAAATTTTACCACTATTAAATTTTTGAAAAAAAATACAAAATAGTATTTCATTAACCATAAAAAAATCATAATCTTAATTTATTGATTATTGGTTATTTGACATTATCTTAATATTTGTGATACGATTAATATCAGATTGAAATATTTGAAATAAAAACGTTAATAACAACACAACACTTCAAATCTAGCTGGTCGCTGTAAAACCCTCTTAGCATTGGTTTTAAATTACTCAATTTCAGTAAAATCTAGTGACCAGCTAGATTTTTTTTATTTAAAAAATCTTTATAATCATTCATATAAATTAAAACGCCTAAAATTCAGGATTTTCAAAATGAACTTGATAGAAAATCTTAAGTTATCTTTTAACAATTTTTTAATTAAAAATTTCCCGGATTCACAGCAAATAAAAAATTATGAATTTGAATTAAATACGGATGAATCAAAAAAAGAATTCGGAGATTTAAATTCAAATGCAGCTATGATTTTAGCTAAGGAATTAAAAAAAAATCCTAAAGAAATAGCAAACTTAATAACAACAAAATTTTCAGATAAATTCGTAAAAAAAATAGAAATTGCAGGTCCTGGATTTTTAAATTTTTTTCTAACTGATGAAGCATTTATTGAATTAACTAAAGAATTATATGATCAAAAAGAAAACTTTTTTAAATTAGACAAAAATTCAAAAAAATATAATTACAATGTTGAGTTTGTTAGTGCAAATCCAACCGGTCCATTGCATATAGGTCATGGAAGAGGCGGAATAATCGGTGACGTACTTTCAAATGTTTTAAAATTTTTAGGGCATAATGTAACAAAAGAATTTTATATCAATGATGCCGGTAATCAAATACAAAAATTGGGATTATCTTTAAAAATAAGATGCGAACAAATTTTAGGCAAAGAAATAAATCTGCCAGAAGACGGTTATCAGGGAGAGTATTTAATCAATCTGGCAAAAGAATGTATAAAAGAATTTGGTAAAAATGTAATTGAAAAACCAAGTGAATTTTTTGAAGATTATGCAAAAGAAAAATTATTACAAGCAATCAAACAAACATTATCAGAATACGGAATAATATTTGATGTTTGGTTTTCTGAAAAAAGTTTACATGAAAATGGATCTGTTGAAAAATCAATAAAAAAATTAATTGAACTTGGTGAAACTTATGAACAAGAAGGCGCACTTTGGTTCAAATCAACAACATATGGTGACGACAAAGACAGAGTTTTAAAAAAATCGAATGGTGAATTGACATATGTTGCTTCTGACATTGCATACATGCAAAGCAAAATTGAACGCGGTTCAAATTATCTTGTGATGGTTTTAGGACAAGATCATCATAGTTATGTTGTTCGTCTTCATGGCATTCAAAAAGCATTAAAATTAGATAAATATCCACTTGATATAATTCTTTATCAATTAGTAAAAATTAAAGAAGGCGGTCAATTTGTAAAATTATCTAAACGTGCAGGCAAAATAATAACTTTAAAAGATATTATAGAAACAGTTGGTAAAGATGTAGCAAGATTCTTTTATTTAAATAGAAAAGCAGACGCTCAATTAGAACTTGATTTAGATTTAGCATTAAAAAAAACTGATGAAAATCCGGTTTATTATGTCCAATATGCTTACGTTCGAATCAATAGCATTTTAGAAAAAGCAAAAGATGAAAATATCAAATTTGATATTAATGATGCATCTAATATTGCCAATGAAGAATTTTTTTTGATAAAGAAAATTGTTTCACTGAAAAACATGCTCGAAAATATTAGCCATAACCATCAAACACATCTTCTTGCATATTATTTAATTGAATTGGCTACAATCTTTCATAGATATTATTACAATCACAGAATTATTGATCCTCAAAATATTGAAAAAAGCAAAGCCAGATTATTGACAATTTCCTTACTGAAAGACACATTCCAAACAGGCTTAAAATTATTAGGAATCTCCCAGCCAGAAAGAATGTAAAACAGATCCAATTTGATAATTAATTGTTATTTTGGCAAACTAAATAATTAAAACAGGTTAAATTACCCTTCTTAAGGATTATTATGGCAAAAATAAGTATAGAATTAATTCAAAAATTAAGAGAAAGAACAGGAGCTGGAATGCTTGATTGCAGAAAAGCTCTTGAAGAAACTGATGGTGATATTGAAAAAGCAGTTGAAATTTTAAGAAAAAAAGGCGCCGCAATAGCCGCTAAAAGAGCTGGAAAGGAAACCTCAGAAGGAGTTGTCCATGCTTATATTCATCCGGGCAGTAAAATTGGCGTATTAATTGAAATAAATTGTGAAACAGATTTTGTCGCAAGAACTGATGTAGTACAAAATTTAGCAAAAGATCTTTGTATGCAAATCGCAGCTTTAAAGCCACTTTATTTATCGCCTGAAAATGTTGATCAAAAATTTTTAGAACATGAAAGATCAATTTTTAAAGAACAATTAACAAGCTCAGGAAAACCTGCAAAAATTATTGATCAGATTGTAGAAGGAAAAATAAATAAATTATTCAATGAAATTTGCTTATTAAAACAATCTTATATCAAAAATGATCAATTAACGATTGAAGATTTAGTTAAAGAAGCTATTGCAAAAACCGGTGAAAATATAAAAATAAATCGTTTTTGCAGATTTGAAATTGGAGCATAAAAAAACGGAATTATATGATTAAAATTACATTAAATACTACTAATAAAGATTTTGAAAATGCTTTAAAACCCGAAATGGAAAAAGCTATAGAACATTTCAAAAAAGAAATTTTGAAATTAAGAACAGGAAGAGCAAATACTGCAATGGTTGAAAATATAAGAATTGTAGCTTATGGCGACTCTGAAATGCCAATAAAAGAAGTAGGAGCAATATCAACTCCTGATTCAAGACTTATAGTTATTCAACCTTGGGATAAATCATTAATTCCAAATATTGAAAAAGGAATTATGGATGCAGGAATGGGCTTCACTCCCGTTAATGATGGCGAAATTATTCGAATTCAATTACCATTTATGACAACTGCTCAAAGAGATGAGTTAATTAAAGTTCTTGGAAAAAAATTAGAAGAGTGCAAAGTAGCAATACGCAATATTAGAAAAGATTTTCAAAATTCAGTAAGAGATGCTGAAAAAGCTCATTCTCTGTCAATTGATTTCTCAAAAAGATTATTGGCTATTTTACAAGATTTTACAGACAAATACATAGAAATGGCTGATCAAATTTCAACAAAAAAAGAGCAGGAAATAAAAACAGCTTAATTATTTCTTTATTTTTAAGAAAAGCTATTATAAAATTATAAAAATTTAATAATTGGGCCGCTAGCTCAATTGGTAGAGCAGTAGACTCTTAATCTGCGGGTTCTTGGTTCGATTCCAAGGCGGCCCATAAAATGTAATGAAAGCAAAAGTACGCAAGAGTGGCGGAACTGGCAGACGCACTGGACTTAGGATCCAGCTCCCGAAAGGGAATGGGGGTTCGACTCCCTCCTCTTGCACCAAAATTAAAAAAGGAAGTAATGATGATATCAAAAACAAATATCACAGATCTCAAATTTGATATTGGACAAATTCAATCCAACCAAACAAAATTAGGATTATTTTTAATTACTGTTCCTTCATATTTAGTTAATAAATTGTATAAACAAGCTGTAATCTCACAAAAAAATGAAATTTCAACTCATGGTTTTCAAAAAAATAATGTTCCAATTGCTTATATAGAAAAAAATTTTAAATTAAACATAATTGAACATTTAAAAGAATTTATTTTAAAATATTTTGTAATTAGTTTTTTATATAATGAACTTAAAAAAAATAAAATTGTAATTGCTGGAGAACCACGCTTAAATAAAATAAATCTGGATTTAGAAAATGATGCTGAATATTATTTTGAATTTACGCCAACAACAAAAATAAATCTCGAAGATTGGAAATTTTTGCCATTCAAATCACCTAAAAGAAAAAATTATAAAGATTTAGACAAACAAGCAACTGCATTTATAAAAGAAGAAACTTATAAAGTAAAAAAAAATGAAGCCGTGGAAATTGGAGATTGGGTTTGCTTTGACATATATCCAGTGGATGACAACAAAAATCAAATATTTGGAGATTTTAAAGATAATTTATGGCTTCAAATTGGGGATGATGAACCATGCATACCATTTCAGGAATTGTTTTTAAATAAAAAACAAGGTGATAAATTTTATTCAAATTCACATTGCCTGCAATCATACTTTGATAATCAAATAAATTCATATTATAACTTTTTTATTGATATAAAAGACGTTTTGAGCAAATATTCGTTTTCAATTGATTACTTGAAAGAACATTTTAAATTAAAATCAAATAAAAGCATTCATCAAAAATTAATTGAAGTTTTTTCATTCAGAAATGATTTATCATTGAGGCGAGCGATTGTTGAGGAATTATTTGATTTATTTTTTTCAAGAATTCAATTTGAAGTGCCAGCTCCCGCAGTTTTAAGACAACAAAAAATTCTTTTAGATTTAGTTCAAACTAATCCAGATTATCCTGTTTACAAAATGCAAAAAGAATTTGATGAAAAAATAAAAATGTTAGCACACAAACAAATAAAAGAAATGATTTTAATTGATTATTTAACTCATTTTGAAGAAATTGATTCTATGCATCAGGACATCAAATATTATTTAAATTTGGCAAACAGGCCTAGAACAAAAGAGTTTATTTATTTTCAACATCCGATTATTAAAGCAAATGAACAGGAATATCCTATTCAATCAGAAGTTTTAAAGCAATATTGTTTAAGAGAAAAAACGTTAAACCATGCAATTAATTATTTAACAAGAATGTAAAAATGGAAAAAAAAATTTATTCATTAATAATTATAGGTTCAGGTCCATCAGGTTTGACTGCTGGAATATATGCAGGCAGAGCTCAGTTGAATCCATTAATAGTTGAAGGACCAAATCCTGGTGGCCAATTAATGGGTACAAGTTATATTGAAAATTGGCCCGGAGAAATAAAGATTTTAGGTCCCGAATTAATGAAGAAGATGAAAGAACAAGCGGAATTTTTTGGCTGCACATTTTTAGCCGAGTCAGTAGAAAAAGTAGATTTTTCAAAAAGACCTTTTACATTATGGACAAAAAATAAAGAGATTCAAGCAAAATCAATTATTATAGCATCCGGAGCGTCATCAAAAAAATTACAATGTCCTGGCGAACAAGAATATTGGGGTAAAGGAGTCACTACTTGCGCAGTTTGTGACGGATTCTTGTACAAAGATAGACCAGTAATAATAGTAGGTGGCGGCGATAGCGCGATGGAAGAAGCATCATTTATGACAAAATTTACCGACCAGATAACTATTATTCAAATATCAGAAAAATTGAGCGCCTCCAAAGTTATGCAAGATAGAATTTTAAAAAATCCTAAAATAAAAATTTTATATAACAGCACAATTACAGAAATTAAGGGTGATAATAATCACGTAACTGAAGCCATAATTTCAAATTTAAAAACTAAAGAAACTCAGAGTTTAAAAACAGACGCAATTTTTGTAGCAATAGGATTAATTCCAAATACTAAAATTTTTAAAGATCAAATCGAACTAGATAAAATGGGATATGTAGCTTTTAAAGATTTTACAAAAACTTCAGTTGAAGGCGTTTTTGTAGCCGGCGATGCTTCGGATTATAAATATCGTCAAGCAATTACTTCAGCCGGTTCAGGTTGTGCGGCAGCACTTGATGCTGAAAGATATCTAAGTCATTCAACTTAATAATTTGAGTATTATTATTTTATAAATTTTTCACTTAATTTATAAATTCCAAATGCTGAAATAAAACCACTAAATAATAAATTTAGAAAAAGTGACTTTTCTAACTTATTTTTATAATAATTAATTATTTTATTAGCATTATCCATTTTTGCCAAATAATCATTTTTTTGCACAAGTTTAAGACTTACATCGGTTGTAAGGTTGTAATATGTAATGTCAGTATTCAAATCATGTTCGCCTCTAGGCGGAAGTGTTTTATTAATGAAATAATGTAGGGCTTTAATGGTTGAAAATCCCCCAACCAATGCCGCTGAATATTTTAAAGCTTCTTTCTTTAATTCAGGGCTGAAATTGAAGGGTTTAATTGGTTGAAAATTCAATAAAAATAAGAAGGATAATAATAACATTTTTTTAAATATCATATTTTACACCTATAATTTATAATAAATAACTCAATAGTTCAATTTGTATTTATAGATATATTATCAAATATGTTATTATTTGCAAGTAGAATATTTAATTGGAAAATAGTCTATTAGTTAATTTATCCTCTGGCGCTTTGGCGCACCTGGACAAGTTGGTGGCAATCTACGTCTTTTGGGAGTTTTGGCATTAGGAGATGGTAGACCATATTCACTATCTTCTTCATCATCCCCTTTATTTGAAGGCAATTTTGAAGCAGTAGTTTCAGAAACATAATCCATAACAACGCTATAAGGATCATTTGTTAACACATTTTTTAAAAAAGCTATTAGCCCATCTTTTTTTATCAATGCCGTCTGTAAAAGATCTATAATTTTGGGATATTGATTTTTATTATTAAATAATTCATGAAAATGGACATGTGTTTCCAATCCACATAATCCGCCTTGTTCATGTGGCTTATTTAAATCTTCATACGTTTTTTTTGCCTCTTTCAAAGCTGTTTCTACACCATTCAAACTGGCATTACTTGCTAATTGTTTTACGTTTTCAAAATTTCCAAGTCTAGCATTAGAAATTAATTGTTCATCAGATAAAGAAATTTCCATATCTGCAGAATAATTAACATTGAAAATTATCATAAATATTACTAAAATAAACTTTTTCATTTTTAAAATTCTCCATTTAAAATTATACATTATCTATATTATATTCTAATTGAAAATATTTAGAATTTCAAGAGTTTTATAAAATTAATTTTAATCCAATATTGAGCTTTCTCTTTCAATCTCTCTTATTCTTTCTAAATGTTCCTTTTCTTCAATTTTGCTGATTAAATCAACGATGTTTGAACGACCCCTATTTTTTGCTATATCTTTAGCTGTCTCTCCATTAATATCTTTTAAATTAATATCAGCTCCTGCATCAATAAGAAGTTCTGCAATATCCTCTTGTCCCGTGAATGCAGCTATCATCAAAACTGTTTTTCCAATTTTACTTTGCAAATTAACATTAGCTCCATTTTTAAGAAGCATTTTTACAATATTTTCATTTCTTGATGGTATTGTTAAAAATAAAGCTGAATGTCCCTCTTTATTTGTAATATTAACATCAGCTTTAGCATTAAGAAGAAGCTTTATTATTTCTTCATATGTTTTCCAATATCGTCCTGAAGATAATTTATCAATAGTTGTTATTAAAGGCGTATCTCCATTTGCATTTTTAACATTAACATCGGCCCCAGCTTTAATAAGAAGATTTACCATTTCTGGAAATCTATTTTCTATAGCTGCAGTTAAAGGCGTACTTCCAAATTTATTTTGCGTATTAGGATTAGCTTTTGCATCTAAAAGAATTTTTATAATTTCTAAAATATTTTTATTTTCTTTGTAATTTGCAAGCCATTTTAAAACCGTATCTCCAAAATAATCTTGCAAATCAACAATTGCTCCATTATCAATAAGAATTCTAACTATGTCTGGCAGATCTCGACTTGCAGCCCACATTAAGGCAGTAAGTCCTCTGCCATCTCTAATATTAACATCTGCTTTTGCCTGAAGAAGCATATTAATAATTTTAAGATATTGTTCAAATCTATCTGAATTTGAATTTATCATTCTTAATGCCGTAATTAAAGGCGTAGCATTATAAAAAGGAGCATATGAATGTATTGTTTGATAATTAACATCAACAAATCTACTTCTTAAAATTTCTGCAACTTTTTTTGAATCACCTATTAGAGCAGCAGCAACTAAATCTTCCCCATTTTGAACCCATAAATCTTCATAATCCTGAAGTAAATCACCAATTTCTCCTGATTTTGCTAAATCTTTTGGAGTTTTGCCTTCTAAATTTTTAATCCATGGATTTGCACCAGCTGTTAAAAGCAACGCTACAATCCATTTATCGTTTTCATTCACTGCTTTATGTAATGGAGTATTTCCAAGCGCATCTTGTTGATTAACTATTTCACTTTGAGTTTGCGGCGATCCAAATTGTTGTCCTTCTATTTCTGCTGACATTTTCCGTTCGCCAACATCTTTAACTTCAGCTGCAAAACAATTAGATATAAAAATTAGAAATAATAATATTTTCTTCATAATTTGTCCTATTAATTCTAATTGTAATGTAAAAATACGTGAAAATTCAAGAATTTAGCGATTTAAAGCTAAATTACCCTGCTAATTTACAAAATTTAAAGAAAATTATATGATATTTACTGTACAATTAAGTGAAACTTAAGGAAAAAAATGCCTTTTAATCTGTTTCCGGGCCTTTTCTATTTAAAAATTCCTCAAAATCATGTTGATATATCAATTTTAAAGCAAAACTTCTCTCAGGAGATTTAGGTGAATTAATAATAACTTGCGCTATTTCATTTATAGTTTCTAAATCGGAATATTTAAAAATTAATTTAAAAACCTCTGCTACTTGGTATTCAGAGAAATTATATAAATAATATGGCCATCTAATACTTAATTTGATAAGATTATTTCCACCTCTTTCAATGAGAAATTTAATAATTTCCAAAATTTCATTTTGTCGCTTAGAAAAATGCTTCAAATTTATAATGGCGATTTCTAAAATTGAAAACCCATTAAATATAATGAAAATATCTGCTCCATGTTGAACTATTAATTCCACAATTTGTTTATTTTCTGAATAAATTGCTGCAACTAAAGGACTTTCTCGATATCCTTCAATATTTACTTCATGGTTAACGTTCACAAATTTATTATTCAATATTTTTAAAATTTCCGGAATATTTTTTTCTCGAATTGCAAATATCAGGAGCCTAGAATTCTCATTAAAACGTTCTATATATCTTGATATAGTTAACATGATTTTATATTCATTTTCAGAGGAGAAAAGTGTTGGAGAAAGGCTTTCGTGAAATCTATCATAAAATAAATCTCTAATACTTTTTCCATTATTATTTTTTATAAATGGATCTACAATTCCAAAATCTAAAAGCAATTTCACTATTTTCGCATTTCCATGAAAAACTGCATGATGAAGTGCTGTAAAACCTGAAATATCTTTATTATTAATTATTTCATTAATTCCTTTAAATCCTAAAACTGCTTGCACAATTTCCGGATTTTCTGTAATTACAGCTTCAATTAACGGATTAACATTATCATTATCAGAAATTTTTACATCTGCACCATTTTCTTTTAACAATCGAATTACTTGTAAATTACCCATTCTTGTTGCCCGAATTAAAGGCGTATCTCCGGTTAGTTCATCCCGAATATTCGGGTTTGTCCCTTTTTTAAGTAATTCTGCAATCTTTTCTAAATTTCCTTCTTCGAGCGTTTCACTTGCAGAACTTAATAATAAAAGAGTTTTTTCATCAGATGTTTTTGCCAATCTTGCCTGTTGTTCTTTTAACTCACCTAAACTTTTTCGCTCAACAACATCTTTAACATCGGCCGAAAAACAATTAAATATAAAAATTAGAAATAATAATAATCTTTTCATAATTTTCCTCATTATTTCTAATAGTAATTAAATATTAATTGAAAAATCAATATTTTTGCATTATTTTGCATTAATTGCCAGCCAATTTACAAAATTTAAAGAAAATTATATGATATTTACTGTACAATTAAGTGAAACTTAAGGAAAAACATGTCAGTTACATTTATTTTAAAACGTAAAAAACGTAATAGAAAACACGGTTTTAGGGCTAGAATGGCTACGCATGATGGTAGAAAAATAATCAATAGACGCCGCTCAAAAGGCAGAAAAAGATTAGCTGTTCGCGCAAGAATGGGTAAATAAAAAGAATTTATGCCATCAATTGCAGGCCTAATTTCAAGTTTTAAAAAAGAAGAAGTAGAGCAGATTTTTAAAAGGCCAAAAGAAAGAATAAAAACTGAATGGTTTGATATTCTTTTGGCATTAAAAAAAAATGATTTTGGGCGTATTTTGGTGATAACATCAAGAAAAATAGGAAATTCGCCAAAACGAAACAAAATTAGAAGAAGATTGAAATCTATATTTTACGAAGACAAATTGTATGAATTGCCTTATGACTGCGTTGTAATTGCAAAAAAAGAAGGCATCGTATTACCCTTTGATCAGTTAAAAAATATGTTTATTTCAATATTGAAAAAATGAAGATCTTAAGCAATTTGCTCATTGGTTTAATAATTGGATTAAGACCATTACTTGGACCAAGTCCAAGTGGTTTTTGTAGGTATAAAATTGGTTGTACGGAATTTGCAATAAATCAGCTGGAAAATCAAACTTTATTTAAAGCAATTTATTTAATAATAAAAAGATTATTTTCCTGCAATCCATTTAATAAAAATTACCTAAAATTTAGTGAATAATTCATAAGCAAAGGAGTTAACATGTTTAATAATAGCGACTATAAAATTGTACAAACAAGTAGTCCAAATTTTTTCAGAAGAGTTTATGGCTGGCTTACTCTGCAATTAGTCTTAACGGGAATTGTTGCGGGTTATGTTGTTCAATCACCATCAATTTTAACTTTTTTATTTAAAAATAGTTGGACTGTTTTATGTTTAGTTTTATTTAAATTTCTTTTAGTTGGAACTCTATCAACATTTGCATTGCGCTTAAGTCCAATGATGTGTGTGGCATTATCAACAGGATTTAGCGTTTTAACTGGTATTACTTTATCAGCAATTTTCTTTATTTATACTTATAATTCGATAGCAACAGCATTTATTGTTGCTGCTTCAATGTTTGGTTTTATGTCAATTTATGGATACGTGACAAAAACTGATTTATCCTCACTAAGAAGTTTTTTCTTAATGGCATTATTTGGGTTATTTGTTGCTGGAATTGTAAATATGTTTTACAGTAATTCGGTTTTTGAATTTATTTATTCAATAGCTGGCGTAATTATATTTACTTTATTAACCGCTTATGATGTGCAAAAATTAAAAGAAATTTCAACTTTTGTAAGCAATGAAGAAGAAGCTAGTAAAATTGCAATTGTGGGTGCATTACAACTTTATCTTGATTTCATCAATTTATTTTTATTCTTACTAAGATTATTTGATAGAAAACGTAAGTAAGATTATCAACTGAGCAAAGACAAGATTTGTCTTTGCTCAGTAATCTAAAAATTATAAAAAAATTTTAAAATATTATCTCGTGCAACAAATACATTGACATTGTTGACCGGTACTGCATATAACGCCTTGAACTATTGGTGCATTTTCCATACAATGTCTTTCTTTGCAGCCTCTCAAAAGTCTTTGAGTTTCACCCCATGTGTCATTTCTACGCATAAATCTTGTATTAACGTTGTAGCAAGTTTGTGAAAAAACATATTGCGATTGAAAAATAATGATTATTACTGTGACAAAAATAAATCTGATTAATTTCATAAATCCTCCATTTCAATCTAATTATAATTGATCTAAAAGCTTTAAATCAATAGTTTATAAAATTGCGCAACTTTCACAGAAATTGCAACCATATCCATACAATTCCCGTAATTCAATTGCCACTTCTAAAATTAAATTATCATTTTCATCTGTATAATTTTCTTTTAAAGAAGAAATCAGTCTATAATTTATTTTTCCCTGCAAAAATAAAGACAAAAGAGCCGTTGGTTTTCCCACTTTAATTATCTTAAGAATTTCTTCTTCTTTTTTTGCAACAGAAATTAATCCAGCGATAAAGTTTTTGAATGCACTATTTATTTGTTCTTTTTGATAATCATTTCTCGTATATTTTTTTAAAATGAAATCCGGGATAATATAATCTTTGTTTTTAGATAAAAAATCACAAAACTCTCTATTTCCCAATAAAGCCTGATCAAGAGAAATACCATAATCAGATCCCTTTAAAAATAAATTTAAATTATGATATTTTCTAGGCATTCTATTAAAAATTTTTACGAACAATCTTGCCAATGAACCTTGAGTGATTGACAATCCAACTACTTCTTTTTTAGAAATTTCCTCAAATTCATTTGAATCCGGTTGTCCTTCAATTTGCACTTCCATGCACACCAATCTATTTAAAGATAGTAAAAGTAATAAAGATAAAGACTTTTGTTTGATATTCATATGCTGTTGCATCCAATATTATGAAAAGATTTATAATGTTTAAAATTTTACCACTAATTCTTGATTTTTAAAGTAATTCGCCAGCTAATCTACTTATTTCGCTTCTTTCAGTTGTTTCTAAAAATACTGCGCCAAATAATGATTTTCCTCTAAACCTATTGCTAGCAACAACTAAACCATTACTGCTAAAATCAAGATATGGCGAATCAATTTGATAAGGGTCGCCGGATAAAACAATTTTACTGCCTTCTCCTACCCGCGTAATTAGCGTTTTTACTTCATGCGGAGTTAAATTTTGTACTTCATCAATAAAAATATATTGAAATGGAATAGATCTTCCACGCATATAAGTTATAGCCTCTAAACTTATTTTTCCTGAATTAATCATATCCTGAAGAGGTCTGAGCTCCATTTTGCGTTCTTTTTCCCACTTACCGCCTCTTTTTCTTTTGTGTCTTTGCTTTTCAATAACTTCCTCTCTTAAATTTTCTAGATGTTGTCTGCTTAAAGAAGAATGGACAATTAATTCTAAATTATCATAAACCGGTTGCATCCAACTATGTAATTTTTCCTGAATATCACCTGGCAAATAACCAATATCAGGACCTAATGGAATTACTGGTCTTGAAATTAATATTCTGTCATATACTTCTTCTGTTATAACTTGTTGTAATCCAGCCAATAATGCTAAAAATGTCTTACCTGTTCCTGCCGGACCAATTAAAGAAACCAATTGAATATCTTTGTCTAACAATAAATCTAAAGTCATTAATTGTTGCGGATTTTTTGCTTCAATTGGCCATCTGAACTTTGGCGATTCAACTATTTTATAATTATTCCCACCCAAATATCTAAAGATTCTGTAATTGAAAGGATTGTTTGTACTTTCAACTAAAACAAATTCATTAATTTGCAATATTTGTTCTGATAATAATTCATTTAAAACTTCCGGGAAATCTTTTTTTAATTGCAAAGCGGGCGCGTGAACTTTCAGCCAACCTTTGTAAAGATCATATTCAGCAACCCTACCCTTCATATAATCTTCAGTATTTATTCCTAAAACATCTGCTTTTACCCGTGCATTAATGTCTTTTGAAACAAACACAACATCATATTTATCTTTTAAACTTAAGGCAGTCAATAAAATTTGATTGTCTTCACTTTTTAAAATAAATGGGAAAGATGCGGGAATATCATGATGAGAAAGAAAAATAACTTTTATTGTTCCTTTACTTTCAAGTGTTACTCCATCTTTTAATGAACCTAATTTTCTTAATGAATCAAGTTGTCTTGTTACTTCTCTTGCATTTCGTCCTCGATCCGTAGATTCAGTTTTAAATTGATCTAATTCTTCCAAAACCATTGTAGGAATACCAATAAGCGAACCATTAAAAGCGAATAAGGATTGCGGATCGTGAATCAATACATTTGTATCTAAAATATATATTTTTTGCTTAGACATACATTTCCTTGATTTTTTTTACAACTACTACTCTCACCATAAACTACTAAAAAAAATAAAGATGGTACAACTTGGGCAAACATCAAGATTAATGGTTTTTTTCATAAATATTGTTATATTTATTTTCATGTAAATAATGCCATTATTCAATTTTTTTAAAAAAGGTCCAAAGGATTGTTATGGAATCAGAAAAAGATCTTAAAATTTTAAGACATTCGGCTGCACATTTACTGGCTCACGCTGTTATTGAACTTTTTCCTAAAACAAAACTTACAATTGGACCAGCAACAGAAGAAGGCTTTTTTTATGATTTTTTACCCGAAAAAAATTTTAAAGAAGAAGATTTACCAAAAATTGAAGCTAAAATGCATGAAATATCTCAAAGAAATTTAAAAATTGAACATAAAGAAATTTCAAAAGATGAAGCACGTAAAATTTTTAAAGATAATCCATTTAAAATGGAGCTAATTCATGAAATACCCGGCGAAACCGTTGGATTATCAACTCAGGGCAATTTTTATGACTTATGTCGTGGCGGACATGTTAAATATACAAATGATATCAAATACTTTAAATTATTTTCAATTTCGGGAGCATATTGGAAGGCAAATAAAGAAGGTACGCCTTTACAAAGAATAAATGGAACAGCATTTTATTCTGAAAAAGAATTAATTGATTATGAAAAAAGAAAAGAAGATTTACTACGATACGATCATAGAAAAGTTGGAAAAGAATTAGATTTATTTTCATTTCATGATGAAGGTCCCGGTTTTCCATTTTTTCACCCTAAAGGAAAAGTGGTATTAAATTTATTAATTGAATATATGAGAAAATTACAACAGGAATTACGATATAAAGAAATTTCCACTCCAATAATTTTAAGCGATGAATTATGGAGACAATCTGGACATTATAAGCATTATAAAGAAAATATGTATTTTACCAAAATTGATAATAAAAAATATGCAATAAGGCCAATGAATTGCCCTGGTTCAATATTAATCTACAAAAATAAGCCAAAATCCTATAAAGAATTACCATTGAGATTATCTGAATTCGGATTAGTTCATCGCCATGAACTTTCCGGAGTCTTACACGGTTTATTAAGAGTGAGATCATTTACCATAGATGACGCTCATATTTATTGTACAATCAATCAGGTAGAAAACGAAATTTTTAATATCATAAAATATATAAACATTGCTTTAAATCGATTTGGCTTTGATAAAATCAGTATTAAATTATCAACAAGACCTCAAAAAGCAATGGGAAGCATCAAAATTTGGAATCAGGCGATAGATTTATTAAAAAAATCATTAGATAAGTCAAATATTAAATATGATATAGCGGAAGGAGAAGGCGCATTTTATGGTCCAAAAATTGAGTTCAAAGTGCAAGATTCAATGGGAAGAGTTTGGCAATTAAGTACCATACAGATAGATTTCTTCCTACCAAAAAATTTTGAATTATCATATATAAATTCAAAAGGTGAAAAAGAAACACCTATAATTATTCACCAGGCAATATATGGTTCACTAGAACGTTTTTTTGCAATATTATTGGAACACCACAAAGGCAATTTACCAATATTTATTGCACCCGTTCAAGTTAAAATATTAACAATAACAGATGACCAAAAAGAATATGCTATCAAAACCTTTAATGAATTAAAATCAAATCAAATACGTATTGAAATCGATGAAACATCTGATCCAATATCCGGAAAAATAAAAAATGCATTAAATGAAAAAATACCATTGATGATTATCATCGGAAAAAAAGAAGTTGAAAATAACAACTTAACAATTAGATATTTGGATGGAAAACAAGAAACATTAACAATTGAAAATGTAATTAAAAAGTTCCAAAATATAAATTAAAAGTATTTTTTATAATTACTTTTTTTAAAAAATTAAATAATTCAATTTCAAACTGTTGACTTTCTTAAACAATAACTAGTAACATTAAATTATGAGTAAATAATTACTCATAGAAAAAAAGGTATGTTTAATCCTCAAAAAAGGAGGTCGTAATGGCTAAAAAGAGAAAAGCAGTTAAATCTAAAAGAAAAACTGCTAAAAGAACAACAGGAAGACGTAAAACATCAAGAAGAACAGCTAAAAAAAGACGTTAATCCTATAAAATTAGGGCATCAGACATAAAACGTTTGGTGCCTTAATTATTTTAAATATTTACAAAATCTTATATTTTTCAACTATGGGCATTATTAAGCGGTTATTTTGTCCCCATATGACCAATAATTTATTCCATTCAGACCAATATTTTTTTGGTAAAATTTTTTGAAGAGAAAGCTCAGATTCATAGGGAGTTTTTGTATTTATTAAGCCAATTTTATTTGAAATTTTATGGACATGAGTATCAACGCAAATGGCAGATTTATTAAAAGCTTCTGCTAAAACTAAATTTGCAGTTTTTCTTCCAACTCCCTTAATAGATAATAAAGATTTTTCATCAGATGGTACTCTTCCATTAAATTCATCTATTATGATCTGGCTAATTGCATGCAAAAGTTTGGCTTTTTTTTTGTAAAAACCTATAGGATAGACAATTTGTTCCAGTTCCAATAATGGAATTTTTAAAAATTCTTCAGGTGTTTTTGCAAGTTTAAATAATGTGCGGCAAATAGGAAGAGTGACTTTATCTCTTGCCCGAAGACTTAAAAGACAACTGATCAAAATTAAAAATGGATCCCGCCCGTATTCTTTGATTATAGTATGAATCATTGGTTCAGCCATATTTTTACTAACTTTTTGCAAAATCCTGATGATTTTTAATGCACGCAAAGTTTGCAATTCCATATGATTAATACTAGATTTATGAAAATTTAAATTTTAACCATATGGAGGTATAGAAAAACCACGAACATTCGCCAATTGCATAAGGAATACAATAAAAACTATGATAAGTATGCGGTAATCAAATATACAATTCACAAATTTTAAGAAATATTTATTATTGATCATATGAGCTCCTTGATTAATAATGCTTTTTTAAAGTTATTATACCTATGTAATGAAGTAATTTCAATATCAAAATGAAAAATTTAATTTTACAAATAAATCAATTTCTAGGCGACTATCAATTTTTACTAGCAGCAGAAATATTAGCTTTATTTTTAAAAAGCTATGTATTAGTTTCAATTACTGTATGGGGATTAAGATCATCTAAGATTCAAAGAACCTGGATATATTTCGTTTCAATGATAATTGGTTCAATTGTAATTGATTTTGGATGGGTTATCAAACTAATTGAATTATTATTTATTGCAAAAATGGATTATCGTGTTCAGATATTTTTCATTAGATTTGCCTGGATTTTTGCAATAGTTCAATATCAATCATTAGCGCTTTTTATTGAAAATCTTATTGAAAGAAAATCAAGATTAAATATCAGACAAAAAATATTTTTATCAATAAGTAGCTCGATTGCATTAATTTTTTTATATTTAACAATCTTTAAAACACATTCAACATTTTCAATCCAAGATAGACCCGAAATTGAATTTTTAATTTTAAAGTATGCAACATATTATTTATTTTTATTAGTACTCCCCAGCATATTTATTGCTTCTTATAAGTTGTTCAAGTCTGAACTTCCAAAAATATTAAAAAAACAACTAAAAATATTAATCTTGGGATTAATTTGTCCATGGATTATTTTAGATTTTATTCAAGTCTATCCATTCAATATTATTCCAGGATACATTGCAAGTAATTATGCAGTAGTAACAATCTCAACTCTCTTAATAGCTTTTGCTGCATTTTATACAACAAAAAAGTTAATGTTATTAAGATTATTTAATTTTATTGCGCATGTTCAATCCAAGAAGAAATATAATTTTATTAATAACTTTAAAGATATACTAGAGCAGCTTGGGCAATCAACAAGCTTAAATGAATTAATTCATATAACAAAAACATTTTTTAAGGATTCATTACATATTTCAACCGGTCGGACTTCATTGTACATTCGCAAACTTGATTCTGCTAAAAATAATGATGCACAAATAATTCAAAATGGGGATAATGCCAATAAAATCCATGAAGCAAAAATAGAAATTATTGAAAATTTTATAAATTCAATAGACAATTCTGAAACTAACAATCTATTAAAACAATCCAAAGTATTAATCTACGACGAAATTGATTTTAGTAATTTTTATGAAGAAAACGACACCAGAACGAATATTTTAAAATTTTTAAATCAAATTAATGCTGACGTTTTTATTCCTATTTATAAAAAAAATACTATTATCGCTTCCATAATAGTTGAAAGAGATATAAGAAGTAATGAGCTTTATACAAACCTGGAACGCGATGAAATGGTAGTTTTTTCAAGTTATCTTTCTAACATCATCAATTTATTACAAAATAGAAATCTAGAATCAATTATTCAACAGGAAAAGGAATTAAAAGAAGAGCTTTATCATAAACATCAGGAAATTGATCAATATAAAGAAAGCATAAGATCTTTTTTAAAAAAATCACAGTATAAAAAAATAGGAATTCTATTTTATAAAAACAGAAAATTTATTTATGGAAATCAGGATGCAAAAGAAATAATTCCAATTAATATAAATAGCCAGGAAGGTCATTCTTTATCAAAAGATCTAAGACAAGTCGCAAAACAAGTTGAAGATTATAAATCGTCACAAACCGTCTATTCAAAAGATCCAAATGGAAATAGGCTGGTTTTAACAGGTATTCCGAATTTGGAATCTAATAATGTAATTATTACAGTTTTCTATCCTGATATTTCTGACGTTATAAAACAGCAATTAGATTTTCTGAAAGATCCATCAAAATGGGATTACTTACTTTATTTAGAAACAACAAGATCTGGTCAATTAATTGATCAATTAATCCCCGGTTCTGGCGAATCTTTATTAAATTTTAAAATCAATCTTTTAAAAATTGCTCTAACTAAAAAAGCAATTTTGTTAGAGATGCCTGAAGAAGATTTGGCACCTACAGTTGAAATAATTCATCATATTAGTTTAAGAGAGAATTTACATATTCTTAAATTGCAATCATTTTCTAAAAATTTTGACGTAGCCATTAAATTATTTGGTATTAATCCCATTTTTGGAAAAATGGAAAATAAACCATTATTGCAAAAATTGGATGGTACTGGAACTTTATTTATACAAAATATTCATTTTCTTGATCCTGAAACACAAGGATATTTGGCAGATTTTATTAAATATAATTTCTTTAAAATTTTTAAAAGCGATCAAAAAATTGTTAGTGATGTAAGAATAATTTGTTCGACAAATTTAAATCTTAATAATTTAGTACAGGAAGGAAAATTTTCAAAATCTCTATATGATGAACTGAGAAAAACATCATTAAGTATGCCTTCTTTATTAACATTATCGGAAGAAGAATTAAAAAATCTAGCACAAGGTTTCTCTGATCAGGCTATCCAAACTAATGAGTTTAAAAATTTATTAGAGTTCACAGATAAAGAAAAAATAAACCTTATAAATAAACGACCTGTAAGTCTTCAGGAATTTAAAACAAAGGTTCAGCAAATATTAACAGAAAAATCCAAAAAGAATCATGTATTCCAGGAAACACAATTTGATCCGGCTTATAATATTACCGATCCAAAACTAATTGAAGCAGCAAGATTAGGTAAGCATGCTTTAAAAGATCCAAAATTAGTTGCATTATTATGGGATAAATTCAAAAATCAAAATAAAATCGCGACATTCCTTGGAGTAAATAGATCATCAGTTCATAGAAGATGCAAAGAATATAATATCGAGTAAATTGGATTAAAAAAGGGATGGTATGTTTATAAATGAATTTCAAGAAAAAACGGGTGAATTTCTTATTTATATAGACGTCGAAAAAAATCTCTCAGAACATACACAACGCGCATATAAGAATGATATTGATCAATTTATAAAATTCTGGGATAAGATTGCCAGCGAAGAAAAAGAACAAATTTCATTAAAATCTGCAATAAGCAAATATCTAATTTTTATGTATCATAAAAAAATAGACAAAAGCTCCATAGCAAGAAAAGTATCATGCTTTAAATCGTTCGAAAAATTTTTATATACTCATGGCATTAAAACAAATTTAAATCTCATCCGACCTAAAATTGATAAAAAATTACCAATTTTCTTAACCATAGATGAAATTTTCAACTTATTAGACAATATTAATGACAATGATTTACCCACAAAATATCCCCGTCGAGACAAAGCAATTTTTGAATTACTTTACGCAACAGGAATCAGATGCTCAGAACTTATAAACATCAAACTAGCCGATATAGATTTTGAAAATAAAATAATCAAAGTTATGGGAAAAGGTAAAAAAGAAAGATTAGTTCTTTTTGGAGAAAAAGCTAAAGAAAAAATTATTCAATACATAAATGAAGAAAGATTAATTAGCAAAAATTTAGAAGAAAAATTATTTTTAAGTTTTAGGAATGAATCATTTAGTTCAAGATCAATTCAACGAATAATTGCAATGTTTAGAAAATTTTTAAAAGTCGAAAGAAAAATTACTCCACATAAATTAAGACATTCATTTGCTACGCATATGCTTAATCAGGGAGTTGATTTAAGGGTTGTTCAGGAATTATTAGGCCACAAAACATTATCAAGCACTGAGAAATATACACATGTTACAACCTTGGAATTAGCACAATTATGTGATAAACTTCATCCATTTAACAATATGATTAAAATCAAAAAATAATAAATGTTAATAAATTATCTAGATCAAAAAATCAGACAATTATTTATTGGAATTTTAGTCTTAATATTTATTATTATTATTAGATTATTCTACCTTCAAATTTATAATACAGATCTCTTATGCTCAAAAAGTAAGAAAAATTTTATCAGAATCAAAAAAATTTTATTGCCCCGAGGAAATATAGTTGACGCAAATAACCATATTTTAGTTACTAATCGGCCAGTATATAATATTTTTTGGCAAGGAACAGGTAACAAAAATTTAAATGAAAATCAATTCTTATTATTAAAAAAAATTGAAAAAATAATTGGCAAAGAATTTTTAAATGAAGATTTATTAAAAATAAAATCTACTGAAAAATATTCCAAAATATTGCAGATTCAAACTGATATAACATTTGAACAACTAAGTAAAATCCTGGAACAAACATCACATTCTAACAATATATATATTGAAACAAATTTCAAAAGATTTTACCCACATGAATCAATAGCGTGCCACATTGTTGGTTATTTGAGTCATATGAATTCTGAAACAATTGGCAAAATGGGCTTGGAAAAACTATTTGAAGATCAATTAAAAGGTCAAGCCGGAGAAATTTTAAATACAATTAATTCTGTAGGAAAAAATTTATCAAGGGAAGAAATAAAACAGCCAAAGCCGGGGAAAAATATAATTACAACAATAGATATACATCTTCAAAAAATTGCTGAAGCCGTTTTTCCTGAAAATTATAAAGGTGCATTAATAATAATGGATCCAGAAAATGGAGCAATAAAAACAATTTTATCCCGACCTACATTTAATCCTGCAACATTTTTAAATCAATTAACTGATGAAGAATGGAACGAAATACAAGAAAAACAACCATTTTTAAATCGCGCATTTAATGCATGTTATCCACCAGCTTCAATTTTTAAATTAATTACTACGAGTGCAGCTTTAGAGTTGGGAATTACACATCAGGATTCAAAATGGTTTTGCCAGGGTTTTATGAATTTTGGAAATAGAAATTATTTTTGCTCGAAACAACATAATCATGGACTAATAACAACGCAAGAAGCAGTTGCCAAATCTTGTAATACATTTTTTTACAATATTGCTAAAAGATTACATATCGATGATCTGGCTGCATATGCAAATAAATTTGGCTTAGGAGAAAAAACAGGGATAATTTTTGCTGAAAAAAATGGACTTGTTCCAACTCCATTATGGAAATATCAAACATTTAAAGAACACTGGTGGCCAGGTGAAACTTTATCTGTAGTGATAGGTCAGAGTTATCTGTTGGTAACTCCAATTCAAATCGCAAGATTTATATGTTCGATTTTTACAGGTTATTTGGTGAAACCAAGACTTCTGGAGGAAGAAGAAATTAAAAAAGTTCCTTTAGATATAAAACACGAAACACTAGAATTTTTAAAACAATCTATGAAAACTGTTGTCACAACTGGAACTGGTCATATAGTCAGCAAAATAAAAGATATTATAATTTATGCAAAAACTGGTACGGCGCAAACATGCGCATTGTCAAAAGGAGAGTCAGAGCAAAAATATATTGCACATGCCTGGTTTGTAAGCAATTTTGCATATAAAAATCAAAAACCATATATCATGGTTATTATTATTGAACATGCTGGAACATCAAGCATCCCGATTGCCACAGCACGCAATCTGCTTTTAGAATACAGAAAATTGTGCAGAGAAAATGAAAATATAAAAAATTAAATGATAAATTTATTTGCTTTTTTGATAGCTTGAAACTTTTTTTGATAATCTGCTAATTTTTCTAGCTACTGCATTTTTATGAAGTAATTTATTTTTTGATCTGCTTATTTGAGATTCAGCATTTCTCATTAAATCTTTAACAGTTTCAATATTTTCGCCATTTGATATAGCAGTCAAAACTTTTTTTACAGCAGTTTTAACAGCAGTTCTACGAGCCAAATTAATTTTGTATCTTGCATTACTTTGACGTACTTTTTTCTTTGCAGATTTTGTATTTGCCATTTTTTTTAATACCTTAAATTAAATTACTTTCTTAACTTTACCAGCTTTTAAACATTTAGCGCACACTGAACCTCTTTTAACTTTATTAGAATTAGAGGCTGATACAGTATAACGCATTTTTTGTACGTTCGGATAAATCCAACGTTTTACTCTATTATTTGCGTTACTTACTAAATTCCCAACAGTTGGCCTTTTATCGCATATATCACAAATTCTTGCCATTGTTTAACCTTTTATTTGCCTTTAATATTTAGTAACAGTATATCTTAAATTACCTATTTTTCAATCTAAATTAATTTTTAAATCCCGTTCGTGGTGAGTGTTTTGTGAAACAAAACGCATCGAATCCATGAACAAATTTTCATCTAAAGATTTTAATTTAATTTAAAATCTTGTCTTGGAGTTATTCCCAACAATTCATAAATTTCAGAAGCATACATTGTTTCTTTTTCTAACAATGCATTTGCTAATTTTTCAAGTTTTTCTTTATTATCAATTATTAATTGATAAGTTTTTTTATAACAATCTTCAAGAATATTCTGAACTTCTGTATCAATTTTTTCAGCTGTTTTTTGGGAATAAACAAATTCTCCCTGATTTTGTGAATAAACAACTGGCCCTAAATTATCTGTCATACCATAAAAACAAACCATTTTTCTGGCTATTTCAGTTGCAGCTTTAAAATCACTGTAAGCACCAGTCATTAATTTATTAAAAATCAATTGTTCTGCAGCTCGGCCGCCTAAACACATCTGAATTTCATGAATCATTTCTTCTTTTGAAGAAGTATATTTTTCTCTTTCAGGAAGAGAATGAGTAACGCCTAAAGCTTTTCCTCTAGGAATAATAGTCACTTTATATAATGGATCAGTATCAATTGGTTGTAATAATCTAACTAAAGCATGTCCAGCTTCATGATACGCCGTAACTTTTTTATCTTCTTCCGTTAACATAATTGTTTTTAATTCTTTACCTAAAAGAATCTTGTCACGCGCTTCTTCAAAATCATTAATATTAACATCGGATCTGTCATGTTGTTTTGATGCATTTATTGCAGCTTCATTTACAAGATTTGCCAAATCAGCACCCGAAAAACCCGGTGTACCTCTTGCTATCTTTTTAATATCAACAGTAGGATCCATTTTTATATTTTTAATGTGAACATTTAAAATTTGTTCTCTGCTTACTAAATCAGGATATGGAACATCAACACGTCTATCAAATCTTCCTGGACGCAATAATGCTTTATCAAGAACATCAGGTCTATTTGTTGCAGCTAAGACAATTACAGGTTCATTTGTTGTTTCAAAACCATCCATTTCAGTTAAAAGCTGGTTTAAAGTTTGTTCACGTTCATCATGCCCACCACCTAAACCGCTTCCTCTATGACGCCCAACTGCATCAATTTCGTCAATAAAAATGATACTTGGAGCAGCTTTTCTTGCCTGAGCAAATAAATCTCTTACCCTTGCAGCACCTATACCTACAAAAACTTCTATAAAATCTGAACCACTTACACTGAAAAATGGACAATTAGCTTCACCTGCAACAGCCCTAGCCAATAATGTTTTTCCGTTACCTGGCTCACCTATTAATAATACGCCACGGGTTATTTTTGCGCCTAAACGCTTATATTTTTCAGGGTTTTTAAGGAAATCTACCACATCTTTTAACTCTTCTTTAGCCTCGGTAGCGCCCGCAACAGAATTAAAATTTTCTTTTATGGTTGAAGGCATAAATAATTTTGCCCTGCTTTTACCCATATTAAAGATTCCACCGCCACTGCCACCACTTCCGCCTGAACCTTTTGCCTGTTTTATGAAATACCATATAGCTAAAGGAGTCATTAAGAATGAAACTAGTAATAAAATATGCCAGAAGCTTAAGCTGCTAGACGGATTTGCTATAGAAAACTCAACTCCATGAGTTCTTAAAAGATCCCAATTTTTAGTATAATCGCCTATAACTGTTTCAAACTTATTGCCATCTTTAAATTCACCATAAACGTCTTGGCCAGATATATTTACTGCTTTTACAGCACCTTCTTCCACCTTTTGTAAGAATGCAGAATAAGGAATATTGGCTACTTTACGTGAATAATCTGTTAATTTTGTTAATAATCCAAGGCATAAAACAAAGAAAACTACAGCAAAAACTATATTTTTCGGCCCGCCTGGATTAAGTGTCTGTTTAGCTTTTTTGTTAAATTTTGATCTCATATGTTCCTATCTAATAATTCTTTATAGAACCCCTACTTTTAATTATATAATAATTTTAACAGCAGGAAGTTGTTTATCTCAATAAAAATGAATTTATAAAGGGAAAAGTATATTAAATATTGTAGCAAAAATGAACAATTTGTCGACACAAAATGGTCTAGACCTTAAAAAAGGTTATTTTTCTTAAGAATCTCTTCAATAATATTCCCTATAGATTCGCTAATGATCTGAGCGCTTTCCAAGGTATAACCACCCGATAAAAGCATTAAAATAGGTATTTTTCTTTCAACAGCCATTTTAAAGACAATAAAATCGCGTTCAATAATGCCTTTTTTTGAGATTTTCATCTTTCCTAGTGGATCTCTTTCAAATATGTCAGTGCCCGCATTATAGATAATCAATTCAGGTTTTTCAGTATTAATAGCCTTTTCCAGGCCATTTCTTACCATTTCTAAATAATCTTTGTCTTTGATACTAGAAATAACAGGATAATCATATTTAATATATTTTCTTGCATCTCTGTCATTCGGGAAAATTTGTCTATTGTAAACATCTAAAACCGCAACTTTTGGATTATCTTTAAAAATAGATTCATGTCCATTTCCCTGATGCGCATCTAAATCCACGACTAAAATTTTTAAATTTTTATATTTAGGTTGCTGCCACAATTTATACGCGGCTAATGGAATATCAGCAAAGAAACAAAATCCTTCGCCTGAATTTGCTTTAGCATGGTGATACCCGCCAGATAAATTAATTGCCCAACCTTTTTCTAAAGCAAGTTGAGCTCCAAATACAGTTCCTTGTGTGGCATATTTCATTGGTTCT
>JABDEC010000003.1:0-53681 GCA_013287265.1 Candidatus Babelota bacterium
TAGTAATTTTGTCAATCGAGATATCGAATAAATATGAAGCCGTTTTGGTATGTACATCTTCATTTTTTAAAAAAGCATTAATTAAGTTTTCTTCCTGCGAAAAATACCCTAGAATTCTTAATTCAATTTGGGAATAATCCGCAGATAAAAAAATATAATTTTCATCAGGTTTAAATGCAGATCTAATTCCATAGCCATCAACGGGAATATTTTGTAAATTCGGCTCAAAACTAGATAATCTCCCAGTTGAAGTAGAAACCTGACTAAAAGTTGTATGGATTTTTCCCGTTTTGGAATTTATGTATTCGGGCAATGCATCTACATAAGTACTTTTTAATTTAAATAGTTCACGATATTTTAAAATTAATTTTGGAATTTCATGTAATGCAGCTAATTCTTCCAAAACTTTTTGATCAGTTGAAAAACTTGTGCCTTTTGCGCTCTTTTTTTGCCTTGGCAAATTTAATTTATTAAACAATAAATCTTCCACTTGTTTTGGAGAATTGAGATTAATAGGGACAATGAAATTCAAAAATGATTGAATTTCATTGTCAATTCTTTTTATTTCTTCATTTATTTTAATACTGATTTGTTTTAAAACTTCAATGTCAATTTTTATGCCATCTAATTCCATCTGATATAAAATCTCAGAAAGAGGAAATTCAATTTCTTCATAAACTTTTTTTAAATTCATTTCATTAAGTTTATCTTTTAGAATCTGCGTTAAAATAAAAGTTTGGTGCGCATCTGCAGCTGCATAATTTGTGGCGTCTTGTAAATCTACATAAGAAAAATCTTTTAATTTTTTATCTTTAACAACATCTTCAAAAGTCAGCATTTTTTCATTCAGGAAAAAATTAGAAAGATATTTTAATCCTATTCTTTGGTCATCTTCCATAATTACATTTGCAGCAATCATAGTATCAAATGCAATTCCTTTTAAATTAATTCCTAAACTATATAAAACTAATTGATCAAATTTTGCATTGTGCAAATATTTTTTATATTCATTGCTTTCAAAAATGGGTTTTAATTTATTAATTATTTGCTCTTTAGAAATTTGTTCAAAATTTTTATGCCCAAACGGAATATAATATGCTATTCCTTTTTCCGCAGAGATTGAAATTCCTATACAAGAATCTTTTAGCGGATCTAAACCATTTGTTTCAGTATCAATTGCAAAATTTTTTTTAGCTTTTAAATAATTAATTAAATCATCCAATTCATTTTGCAAAGTTACTGATTTAAAAGCATAACCTTTTTCTTGGGCAAAAAATGGCCTTAAATCATTTTTTTGCTCATGAACTGATTCTATATTTTTTAAAAGTGAATTAAATTCCAAGTCCTGAAATAATGGCTTTGCTTTAATCCAATTATTTGGATCAAAGATCATCGTATCAGTTGTAATATCTGTTTTAAAATATTTGAGTAAAAAAAGAAAATAACTTATAAAGGCATTATCTTTATTTTCCTGCAGAGCTATTCTAATTCTTTCTTTATGAACTTTATCTAAGTTTCTGTAAAGATCTTCAATGTTTTCAAATTTTTTTACCAGTTCTGTTGCTCCAACTTTTCCTATTCCCTTTACGCCCGGAATATTATCTGAAGTGTCACCCAACAGTGCAAAATAAAATGGTAATTTATTAATTGCAAAACCCATTTTTTCTTCGTAGGCAGATGTATCAGTTATAACATCTTTAAATGGATCATAAATAAATACGTTATTATCAAGAAGCTGATAAAGGTCTTTATCAGATGCAATCACAACCATTGAATACCTATCTTTGTAATCCTGTACAAGTGAATTAATAATGTCATCAGCTTCCGCATTTGGAACTTCAATTTGTGGCAAACCTATCATGCTTGCAAATTCAATAATTATTTTTCTTTGTTCAAAGAGATCACTTGGTGGCGCTTGCCGACCAGCTTTATAACCTGAATAAATTTCACGACGTTCTTTTGAGGATGAAACAGAATCCCAAACTAAAATAATTCTATGAGGATCGAAAGTATCAATTAATTTCTTTATCATCCTGCAAAAAACATAAACTGCCTGAACAGGAATGCCTTTTGATGAATATAGAGGTTTCATGCTGTAATATGCACGGTATAAAAAAGTCGAACCGTCAATTAAATATATTGTTTTTTGTGGATCAAAATTTTTTTTCATATTTATTTTTATTTTAAAATAATTATACCTATTTTTTTACAATTTGTATATTAAATTTGTGCATTTTTATATTTATCTGTTGTACTAAAACTAAAATAGTTCGTAAACTATTTATTATGTTTATTCAAGTGCGACTTCTAAGAGGTTATTCGGAACCACTTCTTTATAAAATCCCCGAACACTGGAAAAATGAATATCTTATAGGATCTATTGTAAAAGTGCCTATAAGAAATAAAATTGATTTTGCAATTATTGAAAAAATACAGACTGATGCACAAGGCGTATCTTTTAAAATTAAAGAAGCCATTTCAATAGAAAATTTTCCTGAAGATAAGAACTATAATGAATTTATTAATGAACTTTCAAATTATTATCAAATAGATTCTTTATATTTTATTAAAAGAATTAAACAGTTTTTTAAAGAAAATAAACCCAATAAAAATAAAATTTTACAAAACATTTCAAACAATAATCACAAAAATATAACCTTAACAGAAGAACAACAAAACATTACTAATTTTCTCACAGATAAAATAACAAAAAATAGTTATTGTCCCACATTATTACATGGCGTTACGGGTTCAGGCAAAACGGAAATTTATAAAAAATTAATTGAACATACGATATTAGAAAATAAATCAATTTTACTTTTATTGCCTGAAGTAACTTTAGCTCAACAATTTGAAAAGATATTTTTAGAATCCTTAAAAGAAATAAAAATTTGTAGCTTTCATTCGGGTGTCAATCAAGCTGAAAAAAAAAACTTGTGGAATTTTTTAATTAAAAAAAATCCAATTTTGTTAATCGGAGTTCATTTACCCATATTATTGCCAATTTCAAATTTAGGTCTGATTATTGTTGATGAAGAGCATGACACAGGTTATCAAGAAAAAAAACATCCAAAAATTAACAGCAAAGAAGCGGCTATTTTAAAAGCGAAAATAAATAAAATACCAATTTTATTAGGTTCTGCTACACCATCAATCAATTCATTATTTAATGTTAAAAATAAATACTGGAATTTTTTTCAATTAAAAAATCGTTTTCAAGGGGCTTTTCCAAAAATTGAAATTATTGAATTGAATGATAAAAAACAGCGTAAAAATTTTTGGATCAGCAATAAATTAGAATTAGCCATTAAAGAAAAATTAGAAAAAAATGAACAATCAATTATTTTTATTAATAGACGCGGTTTTAGTTTCTTTGTTCAATGTAAAAATTGTAATTTTATTTTTAAATGTCTGAATTGCTCGGTAAGTTTAACATTACACAAAGATAACTGGCTCTATTGTCATTATTGTAATTTAAGAATGCAAATGCCAAAAATTTGTAAAATTTGCAAAGAAGATCAATTTTTAAAGAAAGGAATTGGAACTGAACAAACTGTTTCTATTCTTCAAAGTTTATTTCCTCAAGCTAAAATAGAGCGTGCAGATATGGATGTCTCTGTTAAAAAAAAGAAATGGCAACAAATAATAAAAGATTTTAAAGAAAATAAAATTGATATTCTTGTAGGAACTCAAACAATAACTAAGGGCTACCATTTTCCAAATGTCACACTTGTCGGAATTCTATGGGGTGATTTAAATTTAAATTTTCCAATTTACAATGCTAGCGAAATTGCATTGCAGCAATTAATTCAAGTTGCCGGAAGAGCCGGAAGGCAAAATATAGATAGTAATGTTATTGTCCAAACAATGAATTATCATGAAATATTCAATTTTTTAAATGAAACAGATTATTTAAAATTTTATAAGAGTGAAATAGAAAAAAGAAGAGAAATTTTTTATCCTCCCATTTCGCGATTAGTAGAAATTGAGTTTAAACATTCAAATGAAACCATTATCGATACAGAATCGAATGAATTTGCGATTGAGCTTCAAAAACAAAATTTTGTAGATTTGCAAATCTTAGGACCTTCAAAACCCATTGTTGAAAAAGTAAAAAATATATTTATCAGAAAAATTTTTATCAAGAGTAAAAATATTAATGATATAGTAAAGATATTTAATAAAATTGAAAAAAAACATTATAAAAGTAAGATAAACTTTGTTCCAAATCCAGTTAATTAAATATATGAAAAAAATATTTTTTACAGGAATTATACTTTTTAATTTAAATTTATTTGGTTATAAGCAAGTTACAATTTTTTTTGACTCTGAAAATATACAAATTTCTTTTAAAATCAATCCACTATTAAAATCATGGGGCCAAATGGGACCAAGGCTAAAGATAATACGCAATGGGAAAAATATCTTTTTTGCAGATTTTATATTTTCAAAGGATTATGATGCAAAAATGGTTGGTTTCTTTGCTTACATTCTAAAAACAAAAAAAATTAAATTTTCATTTATTGCAGCCTCTACGGATTTGATTATACCATGGGAAAACCAATAAAAATAAAACAATTAATTTTTTTTCTTTCAATTAAATCGCAATTACTGAAAGGTGAATTGTATTTAATAAAGTGAAATATTTATTTTTTAGAGTTTATTCCTAGGGAACCGATTCTGAATCAAGAAATTGTAGATATACTAAACAAATTTCATGTAATGGTTTTCATCGATTAGATTTTTTTATAATGCCCAAATTTTTTATTTTGTAAATTCTCAAATTGATTGAATTAATAAATATTCATTATTATTGTAATTCCATTTTAATATTCCTTGAATCTTGATCGGTATATTTAATTCAGCCTTACCTTTCTCGTTCATTCTGATTTTGAATAAATCTTTAAAACCCAATAATTGAAAAAAGAAATCAGAATTAATTTTCATTATTTTACCTGAAAATATCCCCTTAACAGATTCAACAAAAAAGTTATTTTTTTGAATGATATTAATTATTTGGTTTAAATCAGCATTTTCCACATTATTTTTTAAAATTATTTTTAAAAGAAATTTTTCATCCTGCAATTTATGAAAATCACTTTGTTCTATATTCTCAATTAAATCTACTTCACTAATAATTTTTTTTTTGCATGTTTCGCATTCAATACCAGTGATAACAAATTCAAAAACATTATTGATTATTTTTCTCGTTTTATTTTGTTTATAACAACCAGAAAATAATAATAAAAAAGAAGTTAGAAAGAAAATTTTTTTTTGAAAAATAAGCATAGAATAAATTGGCTTTGAATAATTATTAAATTTTATCATCTGGAAACAATTTTTGAAAGAAAATAAAAAGCTTTTTTTAGAATTTTTTTTCTTTATAAAACTTTCTTGACATAAAAAAAACTACTTGCTAACATCAAGCCGTATCTTAAATTTTGAACGTCCCTAAACGAACAATACTTTGTATTGTTCACCCCCCTATCCCTTCAGCTTGTTCTAAGTTGGAGGGATTATTTTTTTTTAACAATTTTCAACTATGGTTGGAGTAATAAAAATGTATTGCTCAAATTCTTTTTTAAATTCAATTGATGATGTAAATAATTTTCCAACCAAAGGTAATTGATTTAAAAATGGCACTTTATTAACGCCTTTTCGTTCATCACAGGTTGATAAACCGCCAATTATGCAGGTTTGTCCATTTTTTAAATTAACTTTATTATGTACTTTTATTATATCTATTATTGGCGGATCTTGCATAATCCCTTTATCATTTGTCCTGGTTGTTCCACCAATTACTTCGGATTCTTCTATGAAAATTTCAAGTCTGATATTTTTTTTATCCGGACTAACTGTCGGGTGAACTTCCAAGGCAATTCCTACGTCTTTATAATTTATTGAAGTAACATTCTGCACAGCAACCGCAATAATATCACTTGTCGTAGCTTGAATTGGAATTGTTGAACCAATTAAAATTTTTGCAACTTCATTGTCGCTTGTTATAATTGAAGGTCGTGAAATAATTTTTACTTTGGATTCGCTTTCTGCAGCATTTAATAATAAATTTAACCTTCTTAGATTTAAATCTGGCCCGCCAAAAACCAATGGTAAAGTTAAAACAGTATTACTTATTTGAAATGGATCAGGAACATTTGGAGATCTAAATACTCTGGTAAATAAATTTATTGCAAAATTTTCAGGATTCACAAATAAATTACCATCTTTATGGCTAATTGGTTCGGTTGGTGTCGGAAAATCATCCAATCTTCCTCCTAATCCTACAAAACCAAATGGAGTCTTTTTTAATTGTATTGTACTTAACCTGTTATAAATACCCGACCAGTTTATCCCAAAATCAAAATTATAATTTTTTTGACAGAAAACAATAATTGCATCAATTCTTATCTGAGTTATAGATTTATCAATTTCTTTTAAAAAATTTTTAAATTCTTCGATATGAGCGACATCAGCCCGACAAAATATTTTTTTCCGGTCAATATCTATATAAAT
The DNA here is from genome assembly GCA_013287265.1 of Candidatus Babelota bacterium. Classification (GTDB taxonomy): domain Bacteria; phylum Babelota; class Babeliae; order Babelales; family JABDEC01; genus JABDEC01. The sequence continues at coordinate 6,514 of JABDEC010000003.1, forward strand.
ATTTGACAAGGATTTTTTTTCCGCAACAATATTGTTCCACGTTTTTTCTATTAAATCTTTTAGCTTATCATTTATGATAATATGATTAATTTGAAAAACATTCGAAACAAAATTCGGCTTTAATTTATTATTTGATTTAACAAATTCTTCGGCTTTATTGCGCAACAAGATTCTCCAGAAATTCATATCTTTGACTAATGCAAGTGGAGGTTCATTTCTGGATAAAATAAAATTCAAAATATATCCCGGTGTTACATCTTTAAAATTTAATTTTCCTACATTCCCTTTTACATCCTGATCAATGATAAAATCAAGATCAGCAATTTTACCTATTAATTCAATTATGTCTTGGATTTTTGATGCTCCGGATTGAATAGATATTTTTTTTGTGTTTAATTTCGGATCTCTAAAAATTTGCGATAAATATGGTGAGGCTTCGGAAATAATTTCTTCACTTACATTTTCATAAGCTTTAATTTCCGAAATTTCTTTGATATCAGTTTTTATTTCTTCTTCTTTTTTTTCTTGAGATGATTTTATCTTTATTGGAAACTGAGTCGAATTTTTATTTGATAAAACATCAGTTTTGACACTAAAATCACTCAATTTTATGTCATTTGTGTAAACATAAAAAATAAACAAATGAACAAAAAATAATTTTTTCACCCTAAATCTCTCCCCTTAAAAGAAATTTATAAATTATAAGTAATTTTTTTTTGCTCCATAGTTTCTAAATTTTCTATTTTTATGTACTTATCCGTTACATTTATTTCAATTAATTTCCAGTTTTTAAAAGACTCATTCATTTTTACTGCATATGTTTCATCATTTATATTAATGGAAACAATTGTTTCATTTGGGCAGCTTATCACACCCTTAAGAACAATTTCATCAGTTTTAATTTTGCGAGCAATATTAAATGGATTTCTGATATAATTTAATTCACAAAAAATTAATTTGGCCTGCATAATAATCATGAAACAAAATAATTTTCTGAACATTTTGTCTCCAGATTTCTGTTATAAAATTTGTATAAACATTCTATTAACAATTCATCTTCATTAATTCTGGTTACATTAAATTTTTTACAAAAACTTAATTTTTTTAATAAAGAAATTTGTTTTAAAAATTCAAGTAATTGATAAAAACTTCCTCTTAAATTAAATGACACTAAATCTTTTTTATAAAATGGTTTATTTGTAATTTCTTTATTTTTACAAAAAGCAAGCAATATTTTTGCATTACTTGCGCTCTTTATAATCATATCTAAATTGTCTTGTTTATTATCCTTATCAATTATTTCACTTATTTGTTTGCTCAAAAAATCAATCGTTAATTCAAATTCTTGTATTTCACTTTTAATTCTTTCAAGATTATTTTTTTTCTCCTGCAAAAGAAAAATCTCATTTTTTATGTTCAATTCAATCGAGTCAAATTTTGTATAAAAATTTATAAACCAATAGGTACCAATTATTAGAATAATAAAAAAAGTGAATAAATATCTTAAAAAAGGATTTGAGTTGTAAAATGATGAATAAAATGAAAATTTTTTGCGAAATGAAAAACTCAACTACTCTCCTTTTTTAAATTATTTAAAAATCACATTTAGTCCATTGTAATGGATCTACCTGAACTCCTTTTTCTCCGTCAAAAATTCTCATTTCCCAATGTAAATGTCTTCCCGTTGTATATCCAGTTGCTCCCATTGGTCCTACTGGGTTTCCTCGTTTTATTTTGTCGCCAATATTTATATTAGCAAATTTATCCAAATGAAATAATAGAGTAAAGATTCCCAAACCATGATCTATAACAACTGTATTTCCGCTTCGTGCAAATCTGTCTTTAATTACAACAATTCCATCTTGAGGAGCCCAAACTACAGAATTTCCGATAATGTCCACCGCTTTATGCATATAGAAACCTTTTTCCTGAGTTATTCGCTTCATTCCAAAATCGCATGTAACTTTTGTCATTTCCATCGGAATGTAAAATTCACCCTGCCATAATTTTTGCTTTGGAGATTTTCTATATAGACTTTCCATTTGAACTTCTAATTCGTCCTGTTTTACTCCTGCATCTGCTTCTGCTTTCACTTTTTCTGCATTAACATTTAATACGTGTTTTTTAAAGGGATATGGAATTATTTGAAATTTGCCTGCCAGTTTTACAGTATTTCCAGTCTTATCAATAACTTCAATAGTAAATGGATATTCAAGAGGTGATTCTTCACAATCAACCGGAACAAAACATTCAAAAATTGAAGAAGATTTTGATTCCTGATAACAATCATATGACTTTGAAAGTAATTTTATTTTAGCTTCCTTAATTTCTTTGTTTACCTGAAATTGTATATGCAATGTTCTTCCCTGAAATACTTTATAGTCCGCAGCTGGTCTTACAAATGCAGCTTGCAAAGGAGTATTATCAACATAAAAAGCAATTTGTTGTTGAGTTTTATTTTTGCTTATTGAACCATCAACTGCTTCAACTTTTAACACATGTTTTCCATTTGGAAGTGATTTTGTTGGTAAAGGTAAAGGATGTTCAAATTCTTTTCTGTTAATTTTAAATTTATTAACTATTAATTTATTATCTAACCAAATAGATATGTCTGAAACTTTGTAGGAATCACTACCTTTTATTATGCACTGACAATCACCCTCATAATATCCATTTTCTTCAAGTCCATAGACTGCTAATTCAGGAACACTCAAATCAAACAGGTAACTATAAGCAGTCCAACCTATCCAAAAACAAAGCAAAAATAAGATTGGCACAATAATTGTTTTAGGTCTTATGATCATTATTTTCTCCGTAAAATTCTATTTTATTTGTTCCGTTATAGATTCAAAAAGGTCAAAAATTAACGTAATTTTGACTTTAAATATTTGTTAAACCTGCATTAAAATATAGATTTTTTTCATAGATCCGTAAATCAAAAAGTTCAGATTCATACAAAATCAGATTTGATTAATTTTTTAATTTCAATTAGAATTTTAATATGGATAAAGAAAAAATAAAAACATTGCCAAAATTGCCCGGGATTTATCTGTTTAAAGATAAAGAAAATAATATAATTTATATCGGTAAAGCCAAATCTTTGCGCGACCGTGTAAGTAGTTATTTTCTTGATAACGATAAAGATTGGAAAGTAAAATTACTTCTTGAAGAAATTGATGATCTTGAATATATAGTTACAAAATCAGAAGATGAGGCATCACTTCTTGAAGCTCAAATAATTCAGGAAAAAAAACCAAAATTTAATGTACTTTTAAAGGATGGTCAACCTTTTATTTATTTTCTTTTTACAGAATTTGATATTAAGAGAGATAAAATCCCAGAATTAAAAATTGTTAGAAACAAAAAAGAAAAAGGAACATATTTTGGTCCATTTATTAGAAAACAGGAAGCAAGAAAAGTTCATGAATTTTTAGTGCGCAACTTTCAATTAATAATTTGTGGCAAAAAAATGCAAAATGGATGCATGGATTATCACTTAAATTTATGTTGCGGTAGTTGCAAAGATGATTTTAATTTACAAGACTACATTTTCAGATTAAATCTAGTAAAAGAACTTTTGAAAGGAAATTACAACAAATTAACTCAAATAATTAAAGATGAAATTCTAAAATGTAATTTAACTCTTCAATTTGAAAGATCAAAAAAATTACATGATTATCTTTACAGCATGACAAAAGTTATAGAAGTAATGAAAACGCATTTTACTGAAAATAAATTTATAAAAGAAGTTGCATATGTTTCATCTGAAATGTCTAAACAAAAAATTCCTGCAACTTATATTGGTAAACAATTAAAAGAATTTTTAAAAATTGAAAAAGAACCAATTACAATTGATTGTTTTGATATTTCACATTTTCAAAGCAGATTTATTGTCGGTTCTTGCATCAGATTTACAAATGGAATTCCTGAAAAAAATAAATTCAGAAGATTTAAAATTAAAAGTTTAGAAACTCAAAATGATTACGCTGCTTTACAAGAAATTGTCCAAAGAAGATATAAAAATACTAATGAACTTCCTGATTTAATTTTAATTGATGGAGGAAAAGGGCAATTAAACTCGGTAAAAACATTGTTCCTAAACATTCCATTTATAAGTATTGCAAAAAAAGAAGAGATTCTTTTTAGCAATGAATTTAAAGATGGAATTCCTTTGGATATTAAAACTGAAGAAGGCAAATTATTGATCGCTCTTCGCGACTATGCCCATCATTTTGCTATAAGTTATCATAGACAAAGACAGCTTAAAAACGTCGTAATTTAAGCCATTTTTACTAATTCTATCTGAATAAATTTCAACAAAATCTTAATAAAACCATTGTTTTTCATATTTTGACTATGTTACTATTATAAAAAATAGGAGCAATATGAAGAAATTAATTTTAATTTTAGCAATTTTATCGATTTATTCAGGTATTAAACCTGTTTCGTCTTTAAAAATTCGAAATGAAACAGGTTTTGATGCAAGAGGTTTATATTTTACTAGAGGTTCAAATAACAACGATTTTTCGGTTGCGAATGGCGAAACGATAGAAATAAATACAAATGGACCGGATATTATTAGCGTTGGTATGTATTCAGTTATTTCAGGTCATCAACCTTGCGGAATATACAGAGGCCAACAAACTTATAATCCTGACAAAAATTTTTATACTGCAAGACTAACAAAAAATATGAGAGAACCAAATAGATGTTTCGATTGGTATGTAGTTTTAAGATAAGTGGAGAAAAATATGAAGAAATTAATATTAGTTTTAGCAATTTTATCAATAAGTTTAAATATTGATGCTCAAAATCCGGAAAAAATTAAATTCATTAATAATACATCAATAACATTTAATGGTCAGTGGTGGCATAGTAAAGATATACTATTTTTCACCATAAATCCAGGGGAACAAACAATAAATGTTCCCCCAGGATTTTATGGATTTTTAATAGCAGGCGATTATCAACATCCAGAACTCGGTAAATGTTATATTAACGGTTCATCAAGTTTTTTCAATCCAAACAATAATAATCCTTTAGTAATGACGTATACTATTAATCTTTTAGACTGTGTACCTGTTACTAATTTGGCTGATTATCCATGTGCATGTAGAATAAGCATTCGATAATTATGTAAAAATGGAGAAAATATGAAAAAATTAATTTTGGTTTTAGGAATTTTATCAATAAGTTTAAAAATTAGTGCTCAAACAGAAGGTCGTAAAGTCAGAATTAAAAACAATACAAGAGCCTTTATCGAATTACATTTTAGTCCATCTTTTGGTAGGCCTATTGAATTATCAAGAAGGATTCCTGTGGGTCTTGAATCTGAAATTAATTTAAAAGAAAATACAAATTATTGGGTACAAACTCGAATTGACGCTGCGCCTCAAGGACCAAATCTGAGTCCAGAAAAACCTGAAATTACCAGTGACACATGTAATTATAATATAGGTACATATGGAGGAACTGAACTTCCAATTAATCATGAAAGATTCGTTTTAAATGCTTTTGAATGCTTTGGCGTGGGTTCTACTGGTTATTGTAATTGCCCGATGACTCTAGAAAGATCGTAATTAAAAATGGAGAGAATTTATGAAGAAGTTATTATTAGTTTTAGCAATTTTGTCGATAAGTTCAAAAATGTTCTCAAGAACAGTTAATGTCTTTAATCCATTTAATGGAAGAATTCAACTTGTTGTTGATGGCAGAAATTATAATTTAATTCCTGCAAAACAAACTTCAAATATAAATATCGGGTCTTACGCACAAATATTTATCACAACGGATAATGAAAATTTAAAACCCGATGAAATTCCAGCAAAAACATGTACTTATACATCTGAAGGCCAACGTTTTCAATTTACTGAATCAAATAGATATATTATTAGACTAGATAAATGTATTGAATCAATGGCTCCGGGTGGATGTACTTGTTTTTTTAGACTTGAACCGAGACCATAAATTGGAGAAAATATGAAAAAATTATTTTTAATTTTAACATTTTTATCAGTAAGTTTAGAAACGAATAGTAAGATTATTACGTTCAATAATAATACAAGATTCAAAAATTTGAGTGGTGCATTTTCAACTGACATTTCTGAATTTTATACATATTTTAAAATTAATGGGCCTTCAACATCTATTCAAATTCCTGACAACATTTCAGAACTTGCTATTTTTTATCCTGAACAACCCCCTAAAGAATGTGTTCATACGAATGGTGTTGCGCTGACTTATAATAATGAAGATATTTTAGATATAAATGAAATTAAGGAAGATTGTGATTCATCGCGATGTTTACTTTGTAAATTAACAATCACATAAACTTTTTAAGAAAAGGAGAAAACATGAAGAAAATAATATTTTTTATAATTATATTTACAACAAAACAAATACTTTCTGTTAATTGTTGTAATATACGCAATTCAACAAAAAAATTTTCGATTTCGGTCATGGTAAAACGCGATAAAATTAATATAGATCAAGGCACAGCCAGAACAGTTTGCGCTCCATATGATTCAAATATTGTTCAATTGCTAATTGTTAATGACTCAAATCCAGATTTTGGAAAAATAGTTATTAATAATCCAAAAAAAGATTCTTATGAAATTGGTTGTGATTGGATTGAAAACTTCTGCGCACTCACTTTACTATGAATAGAAAAATAAGAATGGAGAAAATATGAAGAAATTATTTTTAGTTTTAGCAATTTTATCAGTAAGTTTAAAAATCGACTGTCAAGGCAGAAAAATTAAAATAAAAAATAATGCTAAAATTGCACTCAGTTTTGTGTTTACACAACAGAATAATGCTGGATCATATTATCATTATCAAACATTGCCTGTGGGTGAATCTGAAATTAATTTGCGTGAAAATGATAATTATTTCCTATTTACGGATGTAAATAAAATAAATCGAGATACAGATAATTGCTTATATTCTTTTCCTGTAGCTCCGTTTTTACCAGTTAATCAGAATGAATTTGTTATAAATATTTCTGAATGCAAACCGTCTGACATTGAAAAATGTTGGTGTAGATTAATATTTTAGAAGTAATAAAAAAAGGGGATTTATGAAGAAATTAATTTTTTTAATACTTTCAATTTTTATTTCATCAAATTATTTAGTTTCAAAAGCATATCAATATCCTAATTGTCCAGATTATCCCGGTATTTGGACGAGTGGGTTTGGTTGTCACAAGCCTGACTCAACACATTGTGAAAGAATCTGCAAACAACAAGGTGCAGTTGATTCCTGTTTTGGAATTCCAGACTGGGTTGGTCAATGTAATACAATAGCCGATTTACATTGTGCATGTAGATTTAGGTCCTAATAATTAATGGAGCTATTTATGAAGAAATTATTTTTAGTATTGGCAATTTTATCAGTAAGTTTTAAGATTAGTGCAATATATAATAGAATTCAGTTTGATAATTTAACTAAGATGACGGTTAAACTTGAATGGAAAGATTCGTCCGGAAATATTCGCAGTATCGACAGGCATCCTAGTTTTTCAACTTTAGGGACTGGTGAAAAAGAAATTAAAAGCATAAATTTATCGCTGAAGAATTGTCCTCAAGTATCAACAGGGTGGTGGGATCCAAGAAAACAACTAAGATATAACATTAATTTAGTGGACCAAAATTGTGGTCAAAATCCATGTAGTTGCACATTAAGAGTGGATTAATTAAAATGGAGAGAAAAACTCGAATAAGCAAGATAAAATCCAATAAAAATTCTTCAAAATCCCCAATCAATTAGGCTATACTAGTAATTGGAGGGAATCATGAATCCGGAAAATTTTACTAATGCCAGCCAGGAATTACTAAATAAAAGCGTTAATATTGCAATGGAATATAAAAATCCAGCATTATTGCCTTTACATACTTTATTTGCGGGATTAGAAAATGAATTTTGCGCAACTATTTTTCAGGCATTATCAATTCCAATTGATCAACTAGCTTTAATAACTCAAGATGAAATTCAGAGATTACCAAAAGTTCAGGGTGCTCAGATTGCAATGGATTTTTCCATGCAAGAATTTTTAACTAATTTGCAAAAAGAAGCTGATTCTTTAAATGACTCTTATATAAGTCTTGAGCATTTTATAATTGGCTGGGCGTCAACTTATAATTTACCCAATTCGATTAAGCAATTTTTTAACAGATTTAATTTTACAAAAGAAAAAGTTCTCAGCTACATTCAAAATATTAGAAAAGGCAAAACTGTGAAAGAAAAAGGCGCTGAATCAAAATATCAAATTTTAGAAAAATATACGCGCGATTTAACAAAACTTGCTGAACAAGGCAAATTAGACCCGGTAATTGGAAGAGATGAAGAAATAAGACGTGTAATTCAAATTTTGTCACGACGAACAAAAAATAATCCTGTTTTAATTGGTGACCCCGGCGTTGGTAAAACTGCAATTGTAGAAGGGATTGCACAAAGAATTATAAATAAAGATGTTCCTGAAAATTTACAAAAAAGCAAAATTCTGTCATTAGATTTAGGCCTCTTGATTGCTGGAGCAAAGTATCAAGGTGAATTTGAAGATAGATTAAAAGGTGTTTTAAAAGCTATCGAAGAATCAGAAAATCCAATAATTTTATTTATTGATGAACTTCACATGCTTGTCGGTGCTGGAGCAGCTGGCGGTGGAATGGATGCATCTAATTTATTAAAACCTGCACTTGCAAGAGGAGATTTGCATTGCATTGGCGCAACAACGTTAGCAGAATTTAAAAAATATATAGAAAAAGATGCAGCGCTTGAACGTAGATTCCAAAAAGTCTTAGTTGAAGAACCAACAGTTGAAGATACAATTTCAATCTTGCGTGGATTAAAAGAACGTTACGAATTGCATCATGGAATTAGAATTAAAGATCAGGCATTAGTTTTTGCAGCAAAATCTGCTGCACAATATATTCACGACCGATTTTTACCCGATAAAGCAATTGATTTAGTTGATGAAGCAGCTGCAATGGTAAAAATGGCAATAAGTTCAAAACCCGAAGACATTGATAAATTAGAAAGAAAGATCAATCAATTAGAAATTGAAAAAGTTGCATTATCAAAAGAAAAAGAAAATGGAGCAAAAGAAAGATTAAAAGAGCTTGAAAAAGAATTAGCAAATTTAAAAGAGCAATATCAAATTTTAATCAGCAGATGGAAAGCTGAAAAAGCACCCTTAGAAAAAATTAATAAATTAAAAGAACAAATTGAAAATGCAAATTATAAATATCAACAAGCAGTGCGTGAAGGTGATTTTGCAAAAGCTTCTGAAATTAAATATGGTACATCAGTAAAATTAGAAACAGAACTTAAAAAAGAACAAGAAAAATTAAAATCTTTAAAAACAAATATTATTAAAGAAGAAGTTGATGAAAATGATATTGCAATTGTTCTTTCTCGTTGGACAAAAATTCCAGTTGAAAAATTAAAAGAAAGTGAAAAAGAAAAATTATTAAATATGGCCAATATTTTAAAAGAAAGAGTTATTGGTCAGGATGATGCAATAGAACAAATTACTCATGCAATTCAAATTCACAGAGCAGGTTTAACAGCTGCAAATAAACCAATCGGTTCATTTTTATTTTTAGGACCAACAGGTGTTGGAAAAACAGAAGTAGCAAAAACTTTAGCAGATTTTTTATTTAATGATCCACAGGATTTAATTCGAATTGATATGTCCGAGTATATGGAAAAACATGCAGTTGCAAGATTAATTGGGGCGCCACCGGGTTATGTTGGCTACGAAGAAGGTGGACAATTAACTGAAGCCGTAAGACGAAAACCTTATAGCGCTGTTTTATTTGATGAAATTGAAAAAGCTCATCCGGATGTCTTTAATATATTTCTACAAATTCTTGATGAAGGCATGTTAACTGATGGACAAGGAAAACATGTTTCTTTTAAAAATTGCATCATTATAATGACATCAAATATTGGAGCGCAATTAATTTTAGAAGCTGGCAAATTAACTGAAAAAGTAAAAAATGAAATTGAAAAAATACTGCAGAAAACTTTTAAGCCCGAATTTTTAAATAGAATTGATTCGATAATATTTTTTAAAAATTTAACAGAAAAAGACGTTGAAAAAATTGCAGAAATACAAATTAATGAATTAAAAAATAGAATTTTAGAAAAAGGTATAAAAGTTACAATTTCTGATAAGGTTATAGAAAAAGTGGCAAAAGAAGGTTATGTTCCAGAATTTGGAGCAAGACCATTAAAAAGGGTTATCCAAAAAGAAATTTTAACCCCAATTTCTCAATTTATAATCAAAAATCCAGAGATTAAAGATATCAATATTGGCCTGAAAAATGACCAGATCATTATATCATAATTTCCCCTGTTTACATCTGTATTTTCAATAATTTCAGCCTGAAAATAACGACTTGTAATAATTTTATAATTTGTTATTCTTGTATTAAATAACTACTTAAAAATAATGAGATTTTATGTATAAGTTTTTAAAAATTTTTGTTGTATTATTTATCGTTCAAAATTCCATGACAATGGAAAAAAGAATTCAAGTTCTTGAAGCACAACGATCTGCTTCAGCACCAGGACCACAATTGAATGTGGAAGATCGTCTTCAACCTCAAAGAAATATTACAACTCCATTAACTGCAAAAGAAAAAGAACAATTAATATTTCGCACAGCAGCAAAGTATGTTGCTTTAGCTTGCCAAGACAAGGGATTCAATGCTGACGAACCTCTAAAGTTTGGCGATTGGGATTTTAAAAATCATTCTCAGGAACCCGATAAACTCATCTCACAACTTAAAGATATTATCAAATCAGAATATCACAACCAATTAAAATTTCTTAAAAATAATCTTTCAAAAATATTTAATTTGATTTTTAAATATGATGAAAATGGAAATTTAATAAGTGTAATTACTAATGAAGAATTAAACTTATTACAGAAACATACTTTATTATTCAAAAATAAAAAATTTAATAAAACTTATTTTAATATTGCAAAACAATTAAAAGATGACGATTCACATTTTTGCTCTTGTGTAATTTTATAATTAATTTCTTCTTTTGTTATCTCATTTATACCCTCTCAATTATTAAAATCTATTTTAAATATTTCAAATACTTTTAAAATAATAAAAAAATATTATAATTAAATTATTTTTAATAGATTTCAAAAATCTAAATTAAACAACAAGAGGGACGTTCGTGAAAATAAAATTGTTAAGCTTTTCTTTACTGATAATATCAGTTCAAAATAATGTTTTTGGAAGTGAGACTCTTACTATTGATCCAGAGGCAAAAGCTGCTGCTTATGAACAACAACTTTCTTCTCACCGTTCTACTGCATCAACAAATACTGAGACTCCTACCCCTTCATCCGGTCAATCGCAATTACGATCACCAACACCAAAAAAAATTCCGGCGCAAAGAACAAATTCTACACCTCCATCTTCACCCGGTGATGAATTAAATAAAAAACATAGATTACCTAAAAGAAGATTAGCTACTGCACCATCTAAATATCCAAATGGATTTAATCATGACAAATATATAGATCATGGTATTGATAGAAATCGAGATCTTACTGAAATAAATCTAAATGAATGGCAAACAGATTTGGAACAACATATAATTCGTAGAAATGGTCTAGGATTAAATCAATTGCCGGAAAGTTGGGATCCAGGCGAAAAAGACACGAGCGCTATTCACGAAATAGATGCAATAAAATTTATTTATCTTCAACATTGTGGTAATTGGGATTTAGAAATACCAAAAAATATTAATCCAGAAAATCTTCAATTATTGAGAAATCAATTAAAAAATAATTGGATAAGAAATTTAAATTATCTAAAGAACTCAAATAACAATATATTCGAATTAATTTTTAAATATGATGAAAATGGTCAACTTATTGAACAAATCACGACTCAGCAAATACAATCATTATTTATTGCAAGTCTATTGTTCAGTAGCGATGAACAAAGAATTTTTAATAAAGAATATTATAAATTAGCTTGTTTAATGAAACAAGAACAAGACAATAGTTGTCCTTGTGTAATTTTATAATATTATAAAAATTTCAAGCGCTTTCAGATTCTTCTTGAAAGCGCTTGTTTACTACTTTCCAATTAATGTTTTTCATAAATGCGTCAATGTAATCCGGTCTTTGAGTAGCTTGATAATCAACCATATAAGCATGTTCCCAAACATCCATTGCTAAAATTATTTCAAAACCGGCAATATTTCCAACTTCGTGATCTTGCACAAAAACATTTATCAACAATTTTGTTTCAGGATCTAAATATAAAACAACCCAACCAATCCCGCGGGTTTTTCCTGCTTGAATAAAATCATCTTGCCAATTTTTATATGATCCAAAAGAATTTTCTATAGCCTCTATTAACTCTTTACTTGGTTTTTCTTTTGAATTATCTAGATTTTCAAAATAATATTCATGTAAAACCATTCCATTGTATTCAAAACCAAATCTTCGTCGTCTGTCTGAGTAATCTAGTGTATTACCTTTTCCTTCTTGCCTTAATTTAACTAATTCTGAATTTAACTTGTTAACTTGATCAACATAACCTTTGTATAGTTTCCAATGTTGTTCAATTTGCTCTTGTGAAATATCAATTAAATTTTTTGGCTTTAAATATTCTTTAACTTTATAGTCAGGAATATTTAATTTATTTTCTTCCAATTTATTTTTTGATTCATCTACACAATTGATTTTTGTAAAACAATAAAATAAAATTCCAGCAATTAAATATTTTTTCATCATTTTCTCCTTAAATATAATTTTTAAAAATATACAAACAAAAAAAAGAATATATAATTTTAGTATATCTTTTTTTAGGGGACAAAAAATTTATGCAAAATCTTAATAAAAATCTACTTTTTTTATCTTTATTTATTTCCAATGTTTTTAATTTATTCGGCGGAAGTGGTTTTTCAAAACCATCGATTGAAACATATAAAGAACGTCTACAAAATTCTATTAAACCATTATCTTTAAAAATTGAAAAAATTTTACAAGAAAATCACAAGGGCAATAGTTTTTACGTAACAGTGTTAATTAATTATTTTGGAAAAGAAAAAGCAAAAAAATTTTTAAATACAGGAAAAATAAAAACAAAAAGTAATATAAAACAAAAGCATATTGGTGAAGTAATAAATAAAACATATGCAGAATTTCTAACTGGCCAGATTAAAGAGATTGATGAATTTAAATTTATATTTGGACAAGGTGAGGATGTTAATAGTATTATTACAACAATTTTAGAAAACCAGGCAAAACTTTTTCGCAAAAATGAAGCTGCAAACTTAAAAACATTAGAAAATAGCATAATTAAATTAATGTTAGAAAAATTGAATCAGACATTTTATGAAAGTTTTTAATTTTTATTTATTATTTTTTTTAAATTCAATTTTGTTTTGTGCAGAATTTAGACATGTTCCAAAAATTATAAAAGCTGATCATTTAATTTTAAAAAAATGTTCCGATATGGCTGAAGAATTTTATCAACTTTTTGATAAAAATAAATTTATTTTTGATTTTCTTCCATATTTTGACAATGAAGATGTCAAAGAAAAAGATCAAATAATTCAGAAATTTTCAAAAATCTTGTGTAATAATAAAACTTTTATCTTAAATTTTGGTGAGCATGATACTCAAGCAGCTGAATCTATTATTCGCAATTTATTTGAAATTAATTATAAAAATAATCAATTAAGCACAGAAGAATCTCTCAAACTAAATATTTATTTAACTTTAGTAAAACTTGAAACAGCTGATTTTAATTTTTAATTATTTATTCTGCCAATTCTTAGTTTGATCATCGAATCAGTTTTCAAAACTTTTTTAACAGCTTCCTGGACATCTTTTATTGTAATTTTTGCCAGTTCAGCAGATCTGTTGTCAAAAAAATCTTTATCAAAATTGTAGCGTCTTAAAAATAAGAATGCATTTGTTATTTGTTTATTAGTTTCAAAATTATCTACAAGTGAATTTATTAAAGCATTTTTTGCCTGAGTGAATTCTTCCTGAGAAATATTTTCTGAAGCTATATTTATCACATTTTCAATAGCTTTTTCAGCTTCTTTCAATCTATCCATGGAAACAATTGTTTTTATAAAAAATATTCCTGGTTGATCATCAGAACGCGCTAATAGTGATCCACCAATGGTATAAAAAAGTCCTGACTGCTCTCTTAATTGGAATAATCTTGAACTCATTGAACCCAGAACGCCTCCACAAAAAATTTGGTCAAAAAGAAATAATTTATCATAATCAGGATCTTTTCTTTTTATTGAAAGACCTCCAAAGCATAAAACAACCTGATCACGATTTATATAATGATTTACTTCCCCTTTTTTTATTGAGTTAATTGCAGGATAATAAACATCATTTATTTCAGGACCTTCCCATTTTCCAATAGTATTTTCTAATAATTCATTCAAATCAATTTTTGATAAATCACCAACAATTGCTAATCTTGAACCTTTTGGAGAAATATATTTTTTATAAAATTCCAATAAGTCTTTTCTTGTAACAGCAGAAATAGTTTCATTTGTTCCTAAAACTGCTTTTTTATATGGATGTTCACCATAAATTTGTTTTCTAATTAATAAACTTGCAAATTGAGAAGGATTATCCCAATAATCTTTAATGTCAGAAATAATTTGTTCTCTCACTTTTTCAATTGCATCCTGATTAAATGTAGATTCAGAAAGAATTTCAGTTAAAATTTCTAAACCTTTTTTAAAATCAGAACTTAACATACTCATTGAAACATAGCCCGGAGCAGAATCAAGCGACATTCCATTGCTTTCTATTTCATCTGATAATGCAATCGAATCTTTATATTTTTTTGTTCCTTCCAAAAGCATAATGCTTGCAAAGTTACCTAAACCTTCTTTTTCAATAGGGTCGTGATAATGCTTTGTTTTTAATTCAAGAATCAGATCAATTTTTGGCAAATTTTTATTATTGTAAAATAATACTTCTAAGCCATTTTTTAATTTGATTGTTTCATATTTTGGAAAATTAAATTTTTCAGAAGGTTTGATTTTAATGTCATGTACTTTAACTCCTTCTTCAACCTTAATCTCACGAGCTTTTTCATTTAAAATTTTTGCATCATGTTTATCAGTTGATTCCTGCATTGAAAGCCAATATTTTTTATCTTCTTCTTTTAATGGGAGCACTTTCCCAGAATGCATTAAAGAAGATCTAAAATAAGTTTTAAAAATTTCCTGAATTTTATTTTTTAAATTCGAATCATTATCTTTTAAATAATCAAAAATATAATTTTCATTTCCTGTTGCTAAATAAAATTTTCCAATTGTATATGCCTGTTTTTGATTACTTTCAAGCAATGATAAAAAATCTGTTTCAACTTTTTTAATAGCTCTTTTTAATTCTTGTTCTGTGGGACCATTTTTAGCTAAGTCAGAAATTTCTTGTTTAATAATTTCAATAATTTCATCAATTTTATTTGCATCTTTTGGATTAAATTCAATTAAAAAAAGTCCTTGATCAAAAAGATCGTAAGAAAAAGATTGTAAGTCGGTTACTAACTGAAGCTCATCAACCAATTTTTTATATAATCTTGAACTTCTTCCAGCGCCAATTAACCAAGAAATTACGTCTATTGCAAAATCAATTTTTTCTTTTGCTCCGGGAATTGTAAAAGCTACCAAAGCTATTGGTTGTTGAATATCACGATAAAGAGTTACACTTTTTGATGCAAATTCTTTTACAACAGGATACTCATCTTTTTTATAATTTTGGTTAGAAGGTATTGAGCCAAAATGCTTTTGCGCAAGCTCAAAAACCTCATCCGGGTTTACACTGCCAACAACCACCAAAGTTGCATTATTTGGAACATAATGTTTTTTATAAAAGTTAACTAAATTTTCTCTGTTTAAGTTCCATAAATCATGTTTATAGCCGATTATTGGATGCTGATAAGGGTGACCCACAAAAATAGAAGCTATTAAGTCTTCAACCAAAGTTGATGCATAATTATCGTTATACATCTTGAGCTCTTGAATTACGGCTTTTAGCTCAGAATTTAATAATTCTTGCTTAAATGTGCAATTTTGCATGCAATCAGCCATTATTGGCAGAGCTTCTTGCCAGTGATGATTAGGGAAATCAAAAAGATAGCCTGTATAATCATAAGAAGTAAAAGCATTACAATAACCGGAAAGCTTATGGGTGATTAAGTTTATATCAGATTCGGAAAGGTCTTTTGTGCCCTTAAAAATCATATGTTCAATAAAGTGAGCTATTCCTTTTTCATTAGATTTTTCGTCTTTTGAGCCGACATTATACCAAAGCTGAAGTGATACTTTTGGCACATGACTAGTTGGTCTTACTAAAATTGTAAGGCCATTTTTTAAGGTTTTTTTGATTACTCTTTGGGTTTCTAAATTCATACTATCCTACTGATCTGATCTGATAAAAATTGATTATTTATAGGATAATACAAATTGAAAAAATAGGCAAAAAAGGCAATAAAAAAAGCCTGGCAAAACCAGGCTTTAATTTAAAATTAAATTTATAATGAACTTCTAATAGATGATTTTTGGAGTGCAGCAGTTAATTCTTTTAAATAAGCTGAATCACCAATTGAATCAGCAATTAACTTTTCAAATTTAGCATTTCTGATTTCAGCTTCAGCTCTTGCTAATTTAGTTTTTTCTTTATAATATTCCACAAGATCTTTTGATGCGTTATCAAGCATTTTGTAAAACTCTTCCTCTTTGCCTCTTTTTTTATAAATTTCATGTGTCTTATATAAATCAGAAATAAATTTCTCGATATGTTTATCTGAAGCTTCCCTTAAATCCATAGCTTGAATTTTAAAATTAAACAAATTTAACACTGAAAAAAGCATAAGTAATCTTAAAAATTTCATAAATAACCTCCAATAATATAAAAATTAACTATAATAAACAGTATAAACTATTATAATAAACTATTATAAAAAAATTTCAAGTAGTAATTTTTATTTCAATTTAAACCTGATTTTGTTAAAAAAATGTGGCAAAAATACAATAAAAAAGCCTGGCAAAAAACCAGGCTGATTTTATTGTATTATAACGAGCTTTTTATTTTACCAGATAGTTTTGATCTATATTTTTTAACAGCTTCTCTTACAGCTGCATTTTTTTTATTATATAAATCGCACACTTCGAGTTGGGCTATAACAAGATTTTTTAAACCTGAATTATATTCTTTTTCTATTTGCTTAATTTTCGATTTACATTCTTCATCAGCGATATCGATAGCTGCTTCAAATTCCTCAAGTGCTTTTTTTTGGTCAATTTCCTTATTTATTTCAGCGGAAAAATTTAAAGATGGGATCAAAAAAGTTGCTGCAAAAATTAAACCAAATATTCTTCTATTTTTCATAAGTAACCTTCCATTTAAATTTTATAAATTACTTCTTATATGCGTTTGAAAATATTTTGCCGGAATTGGAAATATTTCCATTCTGTCATCACGAATCATTTTTAATATTTTTTCAAATATTTTAATTAGTTCAATAATTTGTTTTTGATCTAACAATAATCCTTCTTCAAATAGCTTAGGATTTGGCCTAACATAATATTTTTTTATAAATTCATTAAATTCATTAACCATTTCGTTAAATTTAATTAATTCTTCCTGAGATAATTTATTTTCAAAAACGTAACCTAATCCAAACCCCAGATCACCTACTGAAGGAACATTTTTCATTTCTGAAAAAAATTTATCAAAAGTTATGAATCCTTTTAAATGTCTATTTAGTATATAAAGTCTGTAATATCGCTCATAATATCCAGCATTCAAATAAACTAGATAATTACCAAATTCACTTTTAATATCTTTTGAAGCATTTTGATATTTTTCAACAAATTGACATATTTCTTTTTCAACTTGTTGATCAACATCAGCTGAATAGCTTAAAACTGGAACCAGAAAATTTGCTGCAAGTATTAAACCAAATATTTTATTTTTCATAAGTAACCTTCCATTAATAAAATGATTATAAACTTGATAATAAATTATTCTAAAAATAAGTCAATTAATAAATAATAGAAATAATATAAAATTACAAATAGAAACTTTAGATTTTACAAGTTTTACATTTTTCCAGAACTTTTTTTGTAGCCAATTCAAGCGCAATTTCACGCGGAATTTTATTTTGTGCATTTGAAAGTTCTAAAACCTTTAATGTATTTTTAGGAATTGTTTTTTCAATTCTTTCATAAACATCTTTTTCAGATCCATTAATATATTCAATATAAGAACTTATTACACCACCTGCATTTGCAACAAAATCTGGCACAATCCAAATTCCTCTTTTGTGTAATAATTTTTCAACTTCTAATGATGCAGGAATATTTGAACCTTCAACAATTAATTTTGCTTTTATGCGATAAATATCTTTTTCTTTAATTCTGTCAGGTATTGCTGCCGTGATTAAAATATCAACATTAGCATCTAAAATTGCTTCGTTTGATAAAATTTTTGCATTTGGATAATTAATTACTGAACCAGTTTGCTCAATTGATTCAATCAATTTTGAATATTGCAAACCTTCATCTTTATGCACCATTCCGGAAAAATCTGAGACATCTGTCAAAATTGCACCGGCCTGAGTTAAATATTTTCCCGCAAAAGAACCTACATTTCCAAAACCTTCAATTGCAACTCTTTTGCCTTTTAAATCCATTGCTAAAAATTCGCAAGCTTGTTTAGTTGCTAAATAAACTCCATATCCGGTTGAACCAATTTCATGCGGAATCCCGCCAATTTCTTTTGGTTTTCCTGTGCACGCTTTCATATCTCCAATTGTTTGCGCAAAAATTTGCATTTCAATCATTGTTGTTGAAATATCAGGACCAGCAACATATGAATCAGGAACAAAATTTTTTATAGCATTTGCAAATTCCTTTATTAATTCATATTTGTGTTCTTTTGTAATTAATCTCGCATCTGTTAAAATTCCAGATTTTGCACC
Organism: Candidatus Babelota bacterium; assembly: GCA_013287265.1. Taxonomy (GTDB): domain Bacteria; phylum Babelota; class Babeliae; order Babelales; family JABDEC01; genus JABDEC01. The sequence goes on from JABDEC010000003.1 coordinate 25,524, forward strand.
ACCAAATGGCAAATCAGCAAGCGCACATTTGTAAGTCATTGCCCGTGCCAAACTAGCAACTTCTGAAAGTGAAACTGTTGGTGTAAATCTTATTCCGCCCTTACCAGGCCCAAGCGCTGTGTTATCTATTACCAAAAATCCTTTAAGGCCAACTTTTGGATTATAAACTTCTAAAACTTTTTCCGGTCCTAAAGAATCAAATTTTATCATTAAATGGTTTCCTTATTTCATAAAATCTAATTTAAATAGATTAAAAAACAATAAAAAACTAATCAATAAAAATATTTGCATAATTTAAAAATTTTTAAAAATAAATTATTATATAATTATTAATGTGAATTAAATTTTTTTTTAAATGCAAAATATTTTTACACAGCTTGGCTTTATTCCGATAAAAATACATTTTTTTCAAAAATTAACTTTTTCTTTGATTTTAGGAATTATTTGCTTTTATCATAATTTTTATTTTTTAATCATTTTGCCTCTTTTATATCTTTGCTTAATTTTTCATTCTCTCTGGAAAAAAACAGAAAATAATAAAAACGTAGAAAATTTTTTAATCATTTTAATTTTCTTCATTGGAGGTTTATTAATCAATCGTCAAAAAAACAATTTCAACAAATTCTATCATGAAACCAAAAACAATTCTTTTGATTTAATTGGTTCAGTCATTGATAAATCAAGAATTGAACATTTGAATCTAAAAAATTGTTTAACTTTAAAAATCGAAAAAATAAAAAATAAAAATTCAACTGAATGGAAATATTGTGATCAATCAATTACAATTTACGTTAATAAGGCTACAGGTTTGACTGTTGATGACGTAATAAAAGTTAATGATGTTCAATTTAAATGCAATGAAAATGAAGATTTTCAAAATTATTTAATGAAAGAAAACTTAGTTGCCTCATTATTTTTGTATAATTTTTCATTCAAAAAATATTATCGTCCTTTTTTTTCAATAAGAAGATTTATTCATAGAACAAAAAATAATTTATTTTATAAATTAAAAGACAAAATGAATCCCGAAACATTTGCATTATTTTCATCAATTTTTCTTGGAAATAAAAATTTAATAAAAGAATTAATGCATGAGCCTAAAGATAAATTCCAAATTTGGGGACTTTCTCATTATTTAGCCAGAGCAGGATTGCATTTAACAATAATTATAGCAATTTGGCATGCACTCATGTCGTTATTTAGATTTTCCTTTAAAATTATGCATTTTGCTACTTTTATTTTAATTTTAATTTATCATTTTTTAACCTGGCCTAGCATTCCTTTTGTAAGATCATTATTTATGTTTATTCTCTATAAAATATGCATTTTATTCGATTTACAAATTAATGCTTTGCATCTTTTAAATATAACGATTTTTACAATTTTATTTTTTAATCCAATTCAACTTTTTTCATTAGATTTCCAACTAAGCTTCGGAATAACTTATGGTTTAATTTGGCTTTCTTATGCGACATTAAGAAACAAACTGCAAAAATAAAAAAACTATTGCATTGCAAAATTTTTCTTTTTTATTATTGATTCAAATATTGTTAATAAAAGGAAAAATAAATGAAGTTAACTCTCAAAATTTTCATTTTTTCTTTTTTTTGTTTTATTAAAGCTAATGAGCAACTAAATCTAGAAGCAATACTTTCAAATTTAAAAAACCATAATGGAATTGAACATAACTTTGATATAAATTTGCTTAAAAGACAGGCAAAAAGAAAATGGACAATTTTGTTGTATGCTGCGGCAGATAACGATTTACATTATTTTGCATGGAATAATATTAAACAATTAGCTACAGGCGCTAATGAAAATGTATACATTATTGTTCAATTACATGAACCCGGAAAAAACAAAAAAACTCAAAGATATTTAATTGAAAAAAATAAAGCACTCTTGTTAAATAAAGAAAATCAACAAAAATTGGACAGCGGTGACCCAAAAACATTAATTGATTTTTGCATTTGGTCGATCAAACATTTTCCGGCCGATAATTACATGTTGGATCTTTCAAATCATGGAAGCGGAGTTATAGACCGAGGACTAGCTAGATTGATAAATCCTTCAGAACTATTTGTACTTAATCCATCTAATTTAATGCTTGAACTGGATAGAAGTATTGAGTTTTTGGAATATTTAGAATTGAGACAATATAAAAATTGGTTACATAAAACCGGCGATTGCAGATGTCCGAAAAATAAAAATGGAAAATGCATAATTCTTGAAAATCAATTCCAGGACCCAAGAGGCGTTTGCTTTGATGAAACTTATCAATCGTATTTAACAAATCAAAAATTAGACTATGCATTAAATGTCACCTGTAAAGAAATTTCTTCATTTTTAAATGAAAAAGACTTTAAGTTTCATATTTTCGGTATGGATGCATGCTTAATGCAAATGATAGAAATTGCAAATATCGCAAAAAAGTATGCAAAAATTTTAGTGGCTTCTACAGAAGTTGAACTTGGACCTGGATGGGAATATGTCAAAATTTTAAAACCACTGGAAGAACACAATCTTGACCCTAAAGCTTTTGCTAAACACATCGTAAAATCATACGAGGAAACTTATTCAGGAATTACTAATGAATATACACTCTCTGCATTAAATCTAGATGTAATGGATAAATTAGAAAAAAATGTAAACCAAATAGCAGCGACATTGATTGAAATTTTACAAAATCAAAAAGATAATTCAGCAAAAAACGTCATAAAAAAATGCAAATCAAACATTGCATTTGAAGAACCGAGCTATGTAGATCTTGCCAGTTTATATATCAATTTAAATAACAATATGAATAAATTTACAATGAAAAATGCAGACTCTGAAAAATTAAAAAATACTTTACAAACTTTAATTGAAGAAGGATTAAAAATAATTTCGGAAACCATTATTGAAAATGTGGCTGGCAACAATGTGAGTTACTCCAAAGGATTATCTATATATTTTCCTGAAAAAAGAATACACACTTCTTACCACAAAACAGAATTTGCCCAAACAAATCAATGGATAAATTTTTTATTACATTATGTCGCCTTGTAAAAATTATCAAAATTTAAAAAAATATTAACCCAAATAATTAAAATAATTCAAATAATAAATAAATTTTATGTGGATAACTATGTGGATAACTATGTGGATAAGTTAAAATTTTTGTGGATAGATATTTCGAAGTAATGATTTGTAGCATTAATTAAAATATCGACCTTGAAAATACTGACCCAATCTGATTATTAAGGGTCAGGAAAAAGTTGTCCACATTTTATCCACAGGTTATCCACATAAAATTCGCCAATTAATAAATCGATTTGGTCGTCAAATCCAGCCAAAAAAATGTAAGTTATCCACAAAAAATGGCTTCGCCTATTATTATTAATATATATAATATTATTATAAGAATAATATTAATAAGCTATGTGGATAACTCAAAAAAATATCGAAGTTGGTCCTTTTATTTTTTTTTAATTCTGATAAGCTTTAAAAAGATCTAATATAACTTATATTACAAGCATATTTTTGTGTTTTTGGGGTAATACTGTGAATTTAAATGACGTAATTAATCAATTAGTTGAAGAAAAAGGATTAGATCGCAATTTGTTGAATGCAATTATTTGCGAAGGTATGCTTGCTGCTTATAAGAAAAAATTTCCAGATTTTGATTTAAGAGTTGATTATGATAAAAAAACAGGCGATTTAGAGACCAAAATAAAAAAGATCGTTGTTTCTTCTGTTGATGATGAAGACAGAGAAATAAGCTTAAGAAAAGCTAAAAATATAGATTCAAAGGCGGAAGCGGGCAATGAAATATGGGTGCCTTTTGAAGGAAGCATTGGTCGAATAGAAATACTTAAGGCTAAACAGGTAATCGCTGATAAAATAAGATCGATTGAATCCGAAATTGTTTATAAAGCATTTAAAGATAGAGAAAATACTATAATTCAGGGAACGATTAACAGATGTGAAAAGGGAGGAGCATTAATTAAAATACAAGATGCGCTTGCTTTTTTGCCTAATTCATTATCTATTCCCGGCGAAAAATGTATTGTAGGTTATCCAATAAGAGCTTTACTTAAAGAAGTTTTAAAAGAGCCAAGAAATGAAAGTCAGTTGATTCTTGATAGAAAATCTCCAGAATTTTTAAAAGAGCTTTTTGAACTTGAAATTCCAGAAGTATTTGAAAAATTAGTCGAAGTAAAAAAAATAGTTAGAAGCGCGGGATATAAATCAAAAGTCATAGTTACATCAAACGATCCTAATATTGATCCTGTAGGAACGTGCATAGGTGTGGGTGGAGCAAGAATTAAGCCAATTTTGAAAGAAATTGGCGGAGAGAGGATCGATGTTATTCATTGGAGTGACAATCCTGCCGCTTTGATTAAAGATGCTCTTAAGCCGGCTCAAATTGAAAGAGTTGAGATAGAAGATAGGGTTGCCAAAGTTTGGCTTGATGAAGATCAAAGATCTCTTGCTATTGGAAAGATGGGTCAAAATATTAGTTTAGCTTCTCAGCTTAGTGGTTATGAGATTCAATTAGTAGAAAAAGCTAATAATAAAAAAAAGGAAATGGAATCTGAAGAGCAGGAACAAGTATACGAAGAATAATCTTATAAAATTAAGAATTGAAAAAAATTATGCGAGTCTATGAGTATTCAAAGCAATATGGAATTCCAAATAAAGAACTCTTAAAGATATTACAAGAAGGTGGTTTTAAAATAAATAATCACATGTCTGTATTGACTCAGGAAAGCATAAATTTTTTAGAAAAAAAAATTAAAAAAGGTTCTCAAGAAGAACAAAAAAAAACTGATACTCCTTCAAAACAAAAAATTGGAGAAAAAAAATCAGCAGAAGAAAAAAAAATTAATGTCTCTCCCGTGCAAGCTCCAAAGCCAAAAATTGAAAAACCAAAAGAAGAAGAAATAGTTGAAGAAGAAACTCTAGAAAATGAATTGGAAAAAATAATTATTCCAATCAAAGCAATGTCTCTTGGGGAACTTTCTGAGAAATTAAAAAAACCGGTTTCTGAAATTATTTTAAATCTTCTAAAGAAAAAATTAATTTATAATAAAAATCAAATCTTGCCTATCGAGTTGGTAGAGTCATTGATAAGAGAGTTTGGCGCTGAAGGAATCAAGCAAAAAGAAAAAGAAATTACTGTTTTAAAATCATTTGAAATAAAAGTTGGAAAAAAATTAAAAAAAAGATTGCCAATCGTGGTTGTAATGGGTCATGTTGATCATGGAAAAACCACCTTATTGGATTTTATTAGAAAAACTAGAGTTGCTGCGAAAGAAAAAGGCGGCATTACGCAACATTTAGGGGCTTATCAGGTTAGATCAAGTCAAGGAGACATGGTATTTTTAGATACGCCAGGTCATGAAGCTTTTTCGATGATGAGAATGAGGGGAGTTAGAGTTGCTGATTTAGTTATTTTGGTTGTAGCTGCTGATGATGGAATAATGCCTCAAACTGTTGAAGTTATCAAAATTACACAATCAAAAAATATACCAATATTAGTGGCTATAAATAAAGCTGATAAAGTAGACTCTTCAAGAATTGAAGAGGTGAAATCGCAGCTTGCTAAGCATAATTTATTATCTGAAGATTGGGGTGGACAAACTATCTGCGTTCCAATTTCAGCAAAACTAGGTCAGGGAATAGATCAATTATTAGAAATGATAGCTTTGCAATCTGAAGTTATGGATTTAGCGGCAGACGAGACAATTAATGCGTGTGGATATGTTTTAGAATCCAAAATTGAAAAAGGCTTAGGTCCTGTAGCTACATTCATTTCTCAGCATGGAATTTTAAAAGTAGGAGATTTTTTTGTTTGTGGAAATACATTAGGTAAAGTTACAGTTTTAATTGATTCATTTGGGAACCGCCTTAAACAAGCTGGGCCGTCTTTACCTGTACAAATTTCTGGATTTATGGATCTGCCTCAAGTTGGAGAATTTTTACAAGTTGTTTCCGAGGAGGAATATAAAAAAGCAAAAAATAAGCCCGAAGAAAGAAAAAATTATAATTTAAAATCAATTCCTCAAGAAGCAATTAATATTATTATTAAAACTGATAATGAATCATCAAAAGAAGCTATTTTGGGTGCAATTTTACAAAATAAAAAAAAGAATAAAAAAGAAATTTATGTTATTAATTCGGGCGTAGGGAATATTTCAGAAAATGATGTAATTTTAGCTTCAAATACCCTTTCTGTTATTTATGGCTTTGGAGTTAAGGCAGATTCGAATGTTAATAATTTAGCTTCGCAATTTTCAATTTCTATTCGTTTATTCGATATTATTTATAAATTGCTTGATGATATACAAGAATTAATTAAAAGCAGACAAGATATAGAATATAAAAAAGAAAAAGTAGGGGAAGCTGTTGTAAGAAAAGTTTTTGATATAAAAGGCATAGGCGTTATTGCCGGTATTTACGTTAAAGAGGGAAAGATTTTACGTGGCGCCCAAGCTCAAATATGGAGAAATAATAGAAAAATTGGTGAAGGTCAAATTAAAAGTTTACAAAGAGATAAAAAAGTCATGAAAGAAATTGCTGCTGGATTTGAAGGTGCATTTCTAATTGATGGTTATACTGACTGGAATGTAGAAGATAAAGTTGACTGTTTTATTGAGACGCCAATTAATCAATAGAATTTATCCATGATAATGGATTTATTTAAACAGAATTTAATTTTACTATTTTTTATTTCGTTTTTAGTTACTTTCCTAATAATCCCATTTTTTATTAATATTGCTTTTAAATTCAATATAGTTGACAAACCTGATGGTAATTTAAAAAAACATAAGAAAATAACTCCTTATCTTGGTGGAATTTCAATTTTTTTAGGCTTGACTATTACATCATTCATTGCTTTGCAATTTAAGATGTTTCAATTGCATCTTCCATTTTTTTTATTTTTAATTGGTATTTTCCTTTTGTTAGTATTGGGATTAATAGATGATATTTATGTTTTAAAACCAATACATAAAATCTTTGGACAAACAATTGTTGCAATTTTTTTTATTTTATCCGGATTTGTTTTTAATCTTTTTTCAATCCAATGCTTTAATATTTTTTTATCTATTTTTTGGTATTTAACTATTATGAATGCCTTTAATTTAGTTGATGTTATGGATGGATTAGCTACTACTTTATCAATTTCTTGTTGCAGTTCTTTTATTATTTTTTCATTATTTATGAATAATTTGAATCTAGGATTATTTATGGTTCAATTATTGGGTTCATTATTAGCTTTTTTAATGTTTAATAGACCTATTGCTCAAATTTATTTGGGTGATTCTGGTTCATTATTTTTAGGTGGTTTTTTTTCAGTTATTCCATTTTTATTATTTAATCCGAATGTTATGACTGATTTTCATTATTTTTTGATAGCATTTCTAATTTTGTTTATTCCTATTTTTGAATTAGTTTCATTAATTATGATTAGATCATATAAAGGAATACCATTTTATTTAGGAAGTCCCGATCATTTCTCTATTATTCTTCAAAATAAAAATTGGTCAAAGCAAAAAATTTTATATTATGTGGTTTTGGGAAATTTGTTTCTGTTAGTTTCTGCAATATCTATTTTGTTTCATGAATTGTGGTTATTAATATTTTTTGGAACATTTATTATTTCCTGGATAATTAATATATATAAATAACTCATAAATAACTCATTATTTAGTCTTTTTAAAAAATCTTGTTGCTTTTTTGTGTTTTTGCAACAAATTAAGTCAGATTTGTTATAAATTTCCTTTAAAATCAGTTTTGTTTGTTGTTGCAATTTAATTAATTATTATTTCTTTGTTTTTTTTTAAATATCTTACAAAGTTATATTAATTATTGTGAAAATAATTTGTCTTAATTCGCTATTCCTAGTTTAAATTTAACTGAGGGAAAGTGGTTAGACTCACTGCTTAAAAGGGAATTGAATCATCAATTCCCTTTTTTATTAGATATTGTTCCAGCAAATTATTTTTTATTAAATATTTATTTTTATCTTCAAGCAAATTAACAATCAATTGTAAATCTTTTTTATAATCTTCCAAGGTGTCAACTGGAGTTTCAAGTATTTTGGGAATATCAAAAAATCTTTCGTCATTAAATAGTAATTCAAAACTGTTTATGCCTATCTTGCCTTTACCAATAAATTCATGTCTATCTAATCTTGAACCAATTTCATTTTTAGAATCATTAATATGCATGACTTTTATTAGTTTTAAATCGAGTATTGATTTTATTTCATTCCATAAAGAATCGTATGCCGATCTATTATTAAAGTTATAACCAGCTGCAAATGCATGGCACGTATCAAAACATATGCCGATTCTTTTTTTATCTTTAATTTGTGCAATTATATTGGCTAAATTTTCAAATTTATATCCTATGCTTGTTCCCATTCCAGCCATATTTTCTAACAAAATTGTTGTATTTCCTGGCACTTGTATAAAAATATTATTTAAATTTTCTGCAATTTTTTTTAGGCAATCAATTTCTGAATTTTTTTGATAATTTCCCGGATGTAGAACTAAATATTTTAAACCTAATTTTTCGCATCTTTCCAGCTCTTCTTTTAAAGATTCAAATGATTTATCATTAATTTCCTTATTTGCTGCGCCTATATTAATCAAATAACTTGCATGAACAACGACTTCTTTAATTGAAGATTTTTTTAAAGTTTCCTTAAAAATATTTGCTTGTTCGTCTGTAATGTTTTTTGAATGCCACTGCCTATTGCTTTTTGTGAATATCTGAATTGCGGTACAGCCAATAGACTCTCCCCGGTATATGCTCTGATCTAAGCCTCCTGAAACTGAAACGTGTGCTCCTAATAATAAAGTCGAATTATGCAGGTTCATTTAATCCTCATTAATTAGCAAATTGTTCTTATTTATAAGGTATTTTAATCTATATTAGTTTGACAAAAAAATATAAAATAATATAATTTTATTGCTGGTCAAAACAAGCTTTCTATCCTTATGTTTTTAATCTACGTAATGGCTACAAGAATGTTTCGGCTTTAAAAATCCATTTTAATCTTTTTTGCGAAATTAAAAAAAATGAAAATAAATAATTTTTTTTTAGCTCAATTAATAATTCTATTTGGTTTAAATTCCAGTTTTTTATTTTCGGAAAAACTTTATGAAAAAAAGAAAGATAATTTAGAAGAGAAAATTGATTTAGAGAAAAGTGAGTTAGAAAAAAGAATTGAAGAATTAGAAAAAAAATTAGGTTCAGATGAAAGAACAATTTTAGAACTAGAAAAAGATAGTTACAAATTTAAGCTCTCTTTTAAGAACAGAGCTGAAGCATTTTATGGAAGAAGTCTTGAATTATTTAGCCGTAGCACATTAGATCAAGTTTTATATTGGCAATCGACATGGGATCTTAAATTTTCAACTTCTGTTGGAAAATGTTTAAGATCAGACATAGTATTACGTAATAAAGCACGTTGGGGAAATATTAACTCAATCAATCATGTTACTGAGAATGAAGTTAAATTAAAAGATGCTGTTACTGGTAAGCATAAACATGCTTTAGGCAAATTATTTTTCTGGATGAGAGAAGGTTGGGTTGAACTGTTATTAAATGATGCATTTAATATTCAAGCTCAAAATAGACATTATTTAAAAGTAGGAGCTTTTCCTTTTAAACTTGGTAGAGGAATCTCTCTTGGCGAAGCTTATGCAGTTTCAGCAGGTTTATTGGGGTTCTATTCAAATAACGTAATTGATCAATACGCTTTTGGCATTCTTTATCATGGTGATTTTGTAAAAGATAAACTCAGCTATGATATTTATGGTGCAATTCTTGAAAATCAATCTGACAGTTTTAATAATGTTAATGATAAAGTTTATGCTATGGAAATTGGTCGCAGGGATAATCCGGAAAGAGGATTTGGTCACATAAACTTTCTTTTTGCAAGCAAATTAGATTGGATTTTGCATCCTTGCGATGTAGGTAATTTGACCGTTGAGCCGTATATTCTTTTTAATTTGAATCCGGAGCAAAAAATTGATTTTCCATCAGATGCAAGCAGTAAATTAGCAACACCCGGTTTATATGTTGATTATGAAAATGATAAATTTGAATTCGGCGTAGAATATGCAATGAATATCGGACATCAAAGCGTTAGGGCATGGGATAGAAATAAAGTTCTTTTAGATAGAGCAAGCGATGGAACGGCAATTTTTGATTATAGTCATGTGGTAACAAAAGACCCAAATGTTGTTACAAATCCACCTAAAGCTTTAGAAAGTAGTAAAAATAAGGATATTGTAAATAATTCGCCACAAAATCCAAATGATAATGGAAAGCAAATTGATTCAACTGGATTATATAATAGCATTACAAGATTCAGAAAAGCTTATATAAATAAATACGCCGGTTTTATGATCGTTGCAGATGCTGCATATTGGTTCAATGATGATTTTAAAGTTGCGGCTACAATAGGTATGGCTTCCGGAGATGAAGATCCAAATCAGGATGTGGATGATCCTAATGATAGTGATGTTGATGGTGTTTATTCAGGCTTTATCGGATTACAAGAAATTTATAACGGTAAACGCGTCCAATCAGTTTTTGTAATTGGACCAAATAGAATTCCTCGACCATTATCTTTCCCATCAAATGAAGTTCCTGATGAAGATTTATTTGCTTCAAATGCCAGTGGTTTTACTAATTTAGTTTATGGCGGTGTGGGTCTTGAATGGACTACATGCGGATGCAAAAAAGAATTTACTTTACGTCCGAATCTTTTAGCATATTGGCAAGAAAGTCCAACAAAGAAATTCTCTATCGCACAAAAAATGACTATTAACCAATTTGCTAATAAATATCTGGGAACCGAACTGAATCTATTTTTAGACGTTAAATTATTAAAAAATTTAAAAGGCTTTTTTGTTGGAGGCATGTTTGTTCCTGGGCAACATTACAAGGATGTTAGAGGTAAGCCTTTAAATGCAGATCAACGAGAAATTTTAGATGACTTAGATAGTACCGGTGAAAATAATGACAATAGTGATCCTATTCTTGGAACAAATACAGCTTGGTCATTAAACTGGGGTTTTGAATATCAATTTTAAACGAGGCAAAAATGCAAGGGTTTAAAAGAACTATCAGTTGTGGTTTAGTAACGCAAGATTTTTTAAATAAATCTATAAATTTATGCGGTTGGGTTAATAAGCGAAGAGATCATGGTGGATTGATTTTTATTGATCTGCGAGATCGTAGTGGTTTAGTTCAACTAGTTTTTAATCCTGCAATTTCGCAAGATGCATTAAATTTGGCTCATTCGTTACGTTCTGAAGATGTAATTTCTGTTGAAGGAGTTGTGGTTGAAAGATCCTCTGGTACTATCAATAAAGAAATTGCTACAGGAAACTTTGAAATTCAAGTAAATAAAATTGAAATATTAAACAAGGTGACAAAAAATTTACCATTCACTTTAGAAGAGGCTGATAAAGTTGAAGAAGAATTAAGATTAAAATATCGTTACCTTGATTTAAGACGCGAAAATGTTAGAGAAAAATTTGATTTAAGAAATAAGATTATTTTTGCAATGCGTGAACTCTTGCAAACTGAAGGTTTTTACGAAGTTGAAACACCAATTTTGACTAAAAATACGCGTGAAGGTGCAAGAGAATTTATTGTTCCTTCAAGAATTCATCTTGGTTCCTTTTATTCCCTACCTCAATCTCCACAACTTTATAAACAAATATTAATGGCAGCTGGTTTTGAAAAATACTTCCAAGTTGCCAGATGCTTTAGAGATGAAGATTTGCGTGCAGACAGACAACCTGAATTTACTCAATTGGACATTGAAATGTCATTTATTAATGAAAATGATATTCAGTCTATTATTGAAAGATTATTGCAACATATATTTAAGAAAATCTTCAATGTGACGCTCAACTTACCATTACAAAGAATGCAATATAAACAAGCTTTTGAAGAATATGGAGTTGATAAACCTGACTTGCGTTTTGAATTAAAAATTAAAGATTTTTCATCATTATTTAAAAATACTGAAGTTAAATTTTTAAAATCAGTTTTAGATCAAAATGGAAAAATTGGCGGTTTAATTGTTAATGATAAACAATTTACACGTTCTGAATTAGATGCGCTAGTTGAAAAAGCTGTTGGGTTTGGCGCTAAAGGTTTATTGTGGATTAAATTTACTGAAAACGGTCAACCAGAATCTCCAATTGCAAAATTTTTGCCATCAGATTTTTTTGAACAACTTAAAAAATATAATCCTAAAATTACACACTCGGATTCTCTATTTTTAATTGCTGGACAATATGATGAAGCTTGGCCATTGTTAGGCCGATTAAGATTACAACTTGGACATGATTTAAATCTCATTAAAAAAGATGAATTAAAATTCCTTTGGGTAACTGATTTCCCGATGTTTGAATATGATAAGCAAGATAAAAAATGGAATGCTATGCATCACCCATTTACAAGCCCACAAGAAGGTTGGGAAAAATTAAATTTATCTGATGTTAAAGCCAGAGCATATGATATTGTTTTAAATGGAATTGAATTGGGTGGCGGTTCTATAAGAATTTATAAAAAAGAATTGCAAGAAAAAGTTTTTGAAATTATCGGAATTGATAAAAAAGTTGCTCAACAAGAATTCGGTTTTTTACTTGAAGCACAAGAACTAGGATTTCCACCCCATGGTGGAATTGCATTAGGGCTTGACAGATTTGTAATGCTGCTATCAGGCGGGGAATCAATCAGAGAAGTAATTGCATTTCCAAAAACTGCGCGAGGCTCTGAACCTATGATGGAAGCTCCATCACCAATCGATGAAAAGAAATTAAAAGATTATGGATTAACTTTTTTACCAAGCGTTAAAAAAGTTGAAAAATAATACAGAAACTCTTGCACATAGATCATATTCTTTTTTAAGAATAATTTATTTTTTAGGATTCTTTTTCGAATCTATTTTTTCTTTTTAAAAATATTTTGTAACCAAGCCACGTTAAGCCAAGATACGATCCAGCAAGCATTAAATTTGCAAATTCATTTTTTAAATTTAAAAATTCTGCAGCTCCGGCTGTCACAATCATAAAAATTTGAGTTTTGTAAGGAATTAAAGGTTCAAAAGAATTTATTTTGTGAGATAGATTAAAAATCAAAAAAAAGATCAAAAAAAATCTTATGAATACTTTTTTAAAATCATTTTTCATAAATCATTTCCATTAATTTTGTAAATTTCTGTATGCTTTATAAAATTACCAGATTTTAAGATTATGAAAATAAGGAAAGTATTATGAAAATTGTTAATATTATTGGCAAAGAAATTCTGGATTCTTGTGGAATGCCCACAATTGGTTGCGAAATTCATTTAGAAAATGGAGCAGTTTTTCAATCGAATGTTCCTGCCGGAAAATCAAATAATAAATATCAAGCATGTGAATTAAGAGATGGTGGAAAAAAATTTTTTGGCAAAGGTGTGACAAAAGCAATTGACATAATTAATAATGAAATAGCTCCGCAATTTTTAGGAAAAGAACCAAATGCTATTCAGATGGATTTAGATATGATTCAAATGGATGGTACGCAAAATAAATCTAAATTCGGCGCCAATTCTATTCTTGCAGTTAGCATGGCAATGTATCGGGCAAATGCGTATATTGCTGAATCTGAATTGTATGATTTTATTGCAATTGTTTCAGGTTCTGACACTGTTTCTATTCCGCTTCCAATTATTAATTTCGCAAGCGGTGATGAAAATGTTTTTGATCAATATCTTTTAATTCCGTACGGCGCGCAGAATTTGAAATCAGCATTGGACAAATCCATTCAATTATTTCAGACATTCAAAGAAATTTTAATTAAAAAAAATATGATTACTTTAACTTCAAGTTCAGGAGCCTTTGCATCCAATTATTCATCAATTGACCAGCCTTTTGAATTATTAAATGAAACCATGTCAAAATTAAATTTTAATTCAGATTTATTTTCTATAGGAATTGATGTTTCTGCTTATAAATTTTTTGATCCAAAAAAAGAAACTTATAATATTGCCGGTTTAAAAAAAACAACTGAACAAATGGTTGAATGGTATTCAATATTATTTGAAAAATACAATTTATATCTGATTGAAGATCCTTTAGCTTTAGAAGATTTACCAGGATGGATAAAGTTAAATGATGCTTTGGGACAAAATATGCATATTTGCGCTGATGAATTATTTGCTACAAATCCTGAAAGAATTTTAAAAGGAGTTGAATATAATATTGCAAATACTGTTGTTATTAAACCAGGACAAATTGGAACAGTAACAGAAACTTTGCAATCAATCCAAGTTTGTAAAGAAAATGGATTATCAACAATAGTTTCGAGCAGATCGTGTGAAACTTGCGATTCATTTATTGTCGATATGGCTGTCGGTGCAAGCTCAAATTATATTAATTGTGGCGGACTTTCACGCGGTGAAAGAATATCAAAATATAACAGATTATTAGATATTGAAAATACATTAACAAACTTAGTTCTTAATGAGTAATTAAAGGATTTTTTTCATCTTTAATTATTTCTTTTAGATTTTTGGTTTGTTTTTTTAAAATTTTTGGTTCATTTTTTTTAGGCTCTATCGGTTTTACCGGCAAATCCTGTTGCGCAGCATCAAGCGAATAAACTGCTTGTTGCGCATAATAATCAAACGCTTTGTCTCTTGATTCTGTCATAGGAGCAAAAAAGAATCTCGTTATAGGGTCTTTTAAATTTTCAAAATTTTTGCCGACGATTGCTTCTTCAGAATCTCTTAAATCTGCTTTCATAAAATCTATTTTATCTTTTGAATAATCACTTAATGCGCCTTCAAGTCTTGGTTTAATAATTGTCGGTTTAATAAAAATCATTAACATTGTTCTGAGTATTGTTCTGTCTCTGCCTTTAAATAACCATCCGATAATTGGAATTTTTGACAAAGGTGGAGTTTCAAATTGAGTATCCACAACATCAGTTCTGACCAAACCTCCAATTACTAAAACTTCATTATTATTAACATTTGCATTTGTATTAATTTTTCGTGTAAATCTTGCCTGCAAAGAAGAAACTACATTAGCAAAATTATTTGAAGTCACAGAAATTTCTAAATTAACTTCACCTTTTGCTGTATCTGCTTTAGCAGTAACTCTTGGCAAAATATTTATTGATAATGCAGCGTTAATAAACGTATTGTTAATAGTGACAGGACCACCAGTACTAGCTGCATTAACTGCTCCAGGAACAAAGTGACTCGAGTTGACTGCTACATTTGCCTGTTTATTGTTTTTTGTAACAACATATGGATGTGCAAGAATTGTGCCGGTAAAAATGTTTCTATCTAAAATTCTTAACATATGAGAAACACCATTACCATCTTTAAAAGTAAAAAGTGTTTCACCTGGTGGTGGAAGAGCTGCCAGATAAGATTTTAATACGTTACCATTTGAGTCTCTCGTCAAATATGGTTGACCTAAATCAGCAGCTATTCCGGTTGCGTTATTTATTGCAAAAGTATTGGCTCCTGTTGATATAAAATTTAACCAAGGCACTGAACCAACTTGTCCAGCCGCTGCCGCTGCCTGTCCAAGATTAGCGGTTTGAAATTTAAGGTTATTATTATCAGGATTAGTAATATTTCTTGTCTGTGCAGCTAAAGCTTTTTCATCATCAATTCTTATTTCTGTAATTAAAACATCAAGACCAATTTGCATTTGGGGTTTATCAATAGAATCAATTAAATCTCTTATAAAATGATAATCAGATGAACGCGCGGCAACAATTAAATTATTCGAACCCATTATAGCTCCTGTTGTAGGAGCATTAGAACTTGGTTCACGCGTTCCGGGAGCTGCAGTTGGTGTTAATGCAGGCGCTGTAACTTGTTCTTCTGCTACAATAATTGCATTAGCAAGTCCGTCTTTTATTTCAGACTCGGATTGGTCCGTTTTTTCTTTTACAAGAGCCTGAATTACGGGTGCTAATTCTTTTGCATTTAAATATTCTACTCTTTTTACATGAATAATTGATTTTCCTGTTTCAATAGCGACATCAAGATTTTTTGTTATAAAATCTCTTACTTTTGTAACAGATTCTTGTGAGCCTAAAATAGCAACTGAATTTGTTCTTTCTATGGGCACCACTTTTGTTGCTTCGGAAAAATATTGTGCGCCAACTCTTGGTAATCTTGGATAACCAAATCTATATTGTTCTGTTTCTGCAGGCATTAATTTTGATAAAATTTCTGTTATAAAACTTGCTTTTGTGTGCAATATTGGAATTACTTCAATAGCTTCGCGGAAACCTGTTTTGTCTAATTCCTCAATTATCCGCATTATACCTTTAATTACGCTTGCTTTAGCAGAAATAATTACACTATTTGAAGATTGGTCAAAAACATAACTTGGTTCGGGCTCATTAATTAACATATCTTTTAAAATTTGTTCTAAATTTTCAAGATTTTTATTATTGCCGCGCGCTTGAAGACTAATGTTATCAAAAAAATAAATGAACCTTATTTTTTCATCTGTATTAGGGATTTGTTCAACTACATCAACGTAAATGGGTAGAGTTTCTCTTATTACAGGTTCTTTATTTGAAGAAGATGTTGGTACAATGTGATAAACCGAACCTTTTTTTACAATACTGAATCCGGCTAAATCAATAACTGTTTGAATTAAATTCCATGCTTTATCAATTGTAACTTCTTCGGAAGTGGTAAAATTAAATTTTACGTTAAATTTTGAAGGAGGTTGAGGGAATATGATATTTATACATTTAAGACCTGCAATCTGGTTAATTACATCCGTTAAATCTTCATTTTCAAAATTTAAATGTATTATTTTACACTGCTCTTTTTTTTCTTTTTCAGGAAGTGTTGAAGGTTTAGCTTCAAACTCTTCTTCCATTTTAATTATTTCTTTTAAATCTGTAGGATTTTTTAGTTTTTCATTTTTTAATGTTGCCTGAATACTTTCAGAAATAATATTTTTATTGGAATCTTGCGAAATACAATTAAATGTTATTAATAAAAATAAAAGAAAAAATTTTTTCATTTAATTTACTCCGTCAATTCTTCGGTTTCGGGTTGCAATGTAGCAATAACTATTTCCACATCAATTGTTGGAGTTTTGGCTGATTTTGTAATTTCTAAATTCTTTGTATAAATTCTTGCGTTTTTTTCAAATTCGTCAAGCAACTCAGCAAGTTGTCTGGTGTTTAAATCGGCTAACGTTGCATTGACTCTGACCTCTTTATATCCTTTTGTGTTTAATATTTCTAAAGTATTTTCCGAAGTAGTTGCGGATTTAACATTTTTATCAATTGCCAATTTAGATGTTATTGAATCAAAATATGCTAAAAGTTTAAATGATTTATTTTCATTTAATATTTCGTCAACAATTGCTTTTTGTTTTTTTACCTGAATATCTTTTGTTAATATTGCCTGCGCTTCCTGTCTTTGATAATTAATTCTTTGTAACTCTTTTTTTAATGAAGAAATTTTTGAAAAATGTCTGTAAATTATTAATGCAAAAAATAATATAGTTACAGTTAATAAAATATAAACATATTTTAAAAATTGTTTTTCATTTAATGATGAAACAAATTCCTGAACCTTATTTAATATGTTCATAAGGCTTCCTCATTATTTTTATTTAATGTTATTTTTATTGTAAATTTAGTTTCCTGAGGCACAGAAATATGGCTGAATAGTTTTGATTCACTTAATGAATTTTCTAATATTTCAAGTCCTTTAAAATCTTTTACTTCACCTTCCAATGTAATTATATCAGGAGTAATAGTAAGTTTTTTTAAATCAAGACCAATTGCCTTACTATCAATTAATGAACTGAGTTCCTGCAAATATTTTAAAAATGAGAATCTTGCCGTTTGAGAAAAAGCAAACCAAATTGCTTGTTCTTCATTTATCTTTGTGCTGGCTTCCTGAATTGTTAATTGCAAATTTTTTAATGTTGAAGGATTAGATATCTCAAATGTTTTTTTTAACACGGTCAATATTTCATTTTTAGAAGAATTGACTTCATTTCTTAATTTTTTTATCTGATTTATGCTGAATGAAATTAAAATTATAAATACTGAAAGAAATAAAACTAATGAAACTAATAATTGTTTTTTTAGTAAAGAAGAATTAGTTAATGCTAATTCTTTTTGCAATAAATTAAAATTTTCAGCAATTGCAGATGGATAAGCAATTGCAAGACTTGTTATGCATGCATTAGGAAAATTTCTTTTTTTAATTTTGAAATTTTTGGATTCAATAACAGAATTTATATTTAAAATCTCACAATCTGTGTTCAATTTATTATTTATTAATTTACAAAGATCTTTAATATCTACTACGTGTCCAATTAAGATAATTTTTTTAATTTCCTGAAAATCCGGCAACAGTGTTTGAAATGAATTAAGAGTAAATTGAATTTCTGACAATAAATCAGAAATTGCCTTGGTTATGGCATTATTATAATTGCTGTTTTCTTTTGTATGTTCTAATCCATACCGGAAAATAAGTTCAGTAGTTTCATCAACACCCATTTTTATTTCATCAGAAATTTTTTTTGCCACATTATAAATTCCGTGATTCAAAGATCTTATTAATTTAAGTTGTCCATTTTGTAAATATGCAATGTTGATCAAATTGAATTCAATGTTTAGTAAAATTGTTCCTTGTTTATAATTTTGAAATTTATGAATTGCTTTATAAAGACCATAAATTCCTAAAATATCAACAATAACTGAATCAACATTAACTCCAGCATTTTGAAAATGTTTTAATAAATCCTGAACGTCCTTTTTGCGGGCAATTGCAACTAAAACGGTTGTTTGTTTATTTTTGGAATCTTTATTTAAAATTATAAAATCTGAAACGGATTCTTCAATGGGAAATGGCAATGCAGATTCAATTTCAAATTCCAATACGCTTTTAATTTTATCAATATCCGTAAACGGAAATGTTAATTCTTTATAAATTGTCAGATAGCTTGGAAATGCAACTTTAATTTGATTAAATTTATCAGTTTTATTCAAAATATTTTTTATTGAAGCGGCAATATCATTTTCATTTGAAAAATATTCTTCAATATATTTTTCTATTGATGTCTGTAATTTACCCGTAACATAAATTTGAGTTGCGCTTATTTTATTTTTTGTAATTTCAAAACCAATAATTCTTTGCGCAATGAGATAATAATTGCCAATTTTTTCAGGAATAAGAATGTCTTTTATCATTGGCAACCCTTTTTAACACTATTCATCAATACCGAATTACATGTTTTAGGTTTTGTTTTTTTAATTTCAGTTCCATTTTGAGCTTCCATTTGCTCTTTTATTGGAACAAATTCACTTACAACATCTATGTTTCTATCAGTGAATTCCTGTTCTTTAAAGAACCATCTATTAATTGGATCACGTTGGTTATATGTTTTATTGATATCATACAATTGCTCAGATACAATAGATGCTTTATTTTTTGTATATGCGGTAATATTTTCACGGTGAGCTTTTATTTTTCTTGGTGAAATAAATACAAGTAAATTTTGTTTAATACCCACGACACTTTTATTTTTAAAAATTGTACCAATTATTGGAATACTACTTAAAATTGGAACTTTTGTTTCAACAATTGTATCATCTGTTCTAATTATTCCACCAATTGCTAAAACTTCTCTATCACCTAAATTAGAGTTTGTATGTAATCTTCTTTCAGTTTTATCAGCATTACTTAAACTGTTTGGACTTGCATTTGCTGTTGCAAGAGGTGTGTCAAAGTTATCAAACACAACATCAACATCTAAATTTATTATGTTATAGCGGCTTATTTGTGGTGTAACAGTAACTTTTAAATTAGCTTCAATGTCACCAAATTCATTTGTGGTAGGTGATGTTCCTCCCTGGACAGTTCCTATTGGAACACGCCTGCTTTCACCAACAGAAACAACTGACGTATATTTATTAGTTACAACTAAAAAAGGATTTGCGATAATATCAATTTCCTGAGTTTCACTTATTAAACCTAAAATTGCCCAAACATCAACTTTTCCTAAAGTAAGTAAAGCAGTCCCTGAACTTGCAACCTGAGCTAAGTTGATCAAATTAGCAGCAATTGTATTTGCAGTAGGATTTACTTGTATTGGTTGAGCACCAGTTCCTAAGGGAGGTAAACCAAAACCGGAAGTTTGAAAATTGAGTTTTCCTGGATTTTTGTTTCTTATTTGAGAACCTGTTCCTTTAGATTTAGTTAAATTAATTGCAACTACCAATACTTCAACTGCGACTTGCTCCTGCATTTGATCAAGTTGATTAATGACATCTTTAATTGTTTCATAATCTTCTTTATCACCCCGGATAATTAAATTATTTCCATCTTTATCGGCACCAAAATGCATTCTGTTTAAATATTTTTCACCTTCTCTTATTCCGCCGAATTTTCCCGCGTCAGATTCCGCGCCAAATTTGGTTACTTCATTTAAAATAGTTGCAATCTGTTCTGCAGGAACATAATGTAATTTGTGTGAATGAAGTTTGCTTGGTTGGTTTTTTAATGTTTTATCAACATGTTCCGTTACAAATTTTTCAAGTCTTTGAACTGCATCTTTTGGGCCCATAATTATCAAAGAATTTGTTCTTGGTTCAGCGATAACACGAGTATCTTGTGTAATTTTTAATCCTTTTTTAGTTTCACCAAAAGGATTAAACAGATCTTCTTTGCCTTTTAACGATTCATATAATTTGGCAACATCTGTAGCATCAGCATTTTTGAGTTTTAAAACTGATAAAATTTCTGGAAGTTCAGTCGCGTCTAATGCTTTTACAATTTGCATCATTGCTTTTATGTTGTAACCAACATCAGTTAAAATTAAAGCATTTAATTCCTGGAACATTTCAATTTGAGCATTCTTACTTAAGAATTTAGCGATAACCTCCCGTATTTGGGCAACTTGTTTGTTTAACAAAAAATAAACGTATCTGATACGTTCGTATTGTGGTAAAGTATCCGGTTCTATTCCAAAAAAAGTTGATAAATTAGATTTATTTGCAATTGTATTTGCAGTTATTCTATAAAAATTGCCAGGCATTCCTGGTAATTGGATTCTTGAAAGTCCTGCTATTTCTAAAATAGAATCTAGGAAATTCCAGACTTGTTTTTGAGTAAATGATTTATGAGTTTTAAATGTTACTCTTACGTCATTTATCCCTTTTAATTTTTTTTCATCAGTAATTGCATCATCTGGTAAGAAATTAA
Organism: Candidatus Babelota bacterium; assembly: GCA_013287265.1. GTDB lineage: Bacteria > Babelota > Babeliae > Babelales > JABDEC01 > JABDEC01. Next base: position 46,798 of record JABDEC010000003.1, read on the forward strand.
CGTCAAAAAGATCAGAAATATAATCGAGCACATTTCTTAAAGCAGCGTTTTCAAAATTTAATTCGAATCTATCTTTTAACTTATCTTCTTTTTTTTCTTTTTTAATGGGATTTTTGAGTTGAGCTTCTTTGACTATTTCCTGAGATTCTTTTTCTTTTGTTTCTTTTATTTCATTTTCTTTTATGGATGATAATATTTTGCTCGATTCAAGTTGTTTTGAATCTTTTTGATTTTCACAAATTGTAAAAAATATGAATGATAAAATTGTTAAAAAACTTAATTTCTTTTTAATCATATCAGTTACACTACTCATTTATTACTGATTGTTGAAGTAAATTTTTTTGTTTCAACATATTTTGTTTTTCTCTTAATCTAATTTCTTTTAATGTGGGAGCAAATTTATATTTTTCCTGTAAAATTTTTTCTTTTTCTTCCTGTGGGCTGATTATTTTTTGACTGACAATTTCATTTTGTTTTGTTTCTTCGTTCATTTCGTATCTTGGTTTTTTAAGTGTAATTTTTTTAATTTTATATGTCAGATTTATTGAGTTATCATTTCTTGAAATTTCAACATTTACATCATCATTTTCATCTAACGAAGATATGTTTTTAAAAATTTCATATCTGTTATTTGTATTATCTGCCAGAATCCCATTAATACTTTTAATAATATCTCCTGGCATTAATCCCATTGCAATACCAAGTGAATCAGGTTCTAATTTACCAATTCTGCTTCCGACCATCACTCCCTGTTTGTAAGCAGTAATTAAATCTAATGATTCTATAAACTCGCCTAAATTATTTACATAATTTGCAAATTTTATTGGATCAATCTGATAAACATTTTCAGTAATTTTTTTAACAATTTGATTCAATGGAATTTTTTTATTCTCATCTTTAATGTCAGCTTGTCGAACAAAAAGAATTTCTTGCTGTCCATTTGATCTCACTAAAATGACTTTGTTTTTAAATATTCTGATAATTTGAGCATCTTCAATTTCATCATTAACTTTATAATTATTTTGTTTAGATGATCGGTTATCCTGAATTATAGCTATATTTTTTGTTTCATCTGTATTGACAATAATTCCTGTTAATGTCAATGGCAATGGTTCTAAAAATTGAGGTTCAGGATTTTCAGGAGCCATTGTGATTAAAGGTTCTGGAGCAGATGGCATTTGATTAGAAGTTTCAGGAGTTTCAATCGGTTTAACTTCAGGTTGAAGGGTATTAAACAAATCATTTTGATAAATTGTAGAAATATCTATTTTTCTTGTTTCTTTTTTTTCTACATCCAGATTATAATCAGGCTCGATACTTCTTCTTGCAGTAACTTTGACTCGCATAAAAAAAACGAACCATAAAACAATAAAAAAAATGAATAATAACGCTAAGTTTGATATCCAAAAAGGTTGTTTCATGCAAGAGTTCCTTATAATATTTATGCTCAAACAATACCCCTGCAATTTAAATTTTGTCAAGCTCAATTTATTTTTAAATTCCTAATATTAAATTTAAAAATTTTACGGCGTAGGAATTAAATCTAATATTTTTTTAGTTATAAAATCAGGTGTTATTCCTTCCGATTGAGCTTCATAAGTTAATGCAATTCTATGACGTAAAATTGGATAGGAAACAATTTTTACATCATCTGGAATTACAAAATGTCTTTTTTTTAATAAAGCATGGCCTTTGGCTGCGTTATAAATAGAAAGAGTAGCGCGTGGCGATGCGCCATATTCTATAAATGTTTTTAAATCTGAACCTTTGAATGTTTCCGGCTTTCTTGTAGCTGCTACAATATTGACTATGTATTCAATAATTTTTTCATCTACATAAATAGTTTGTATTAATTCTTGAAGTTTTAAGATCTCTTCTTTCTGAATAATCTTTTTTGTCTCATTTTGAAACATTGATTTTTTTAAAACTTCTTTCTCTTCATCTTTTGATGGATAATTTACTAAAAGTTTAAACATAAACCTATCGAGTTGCGCTTCTGGCAATTGATATGTTCCTTCCTGCTCGATAGGGTTTTGAGTAGCAAATACAAAAAAAGGTTCATCTATTTTAAATGTTGTTGAACCAATTGTTACCTGATGTTCCTGCATTGCTTCAAGAAGTGCTGATTGTACTTTTGCAGGCGCGCGATTTATCTCATCTGCAAGAATAATGTTTGCAAAAATCGGACCTTTTTTTGTTTCAAATTCCTGGGTTTTTTGATTATAAATTAAGGTTCCTATTAAATCTGCTGGCAATAAATCCGGCGTGAATTGAATTCTTTTAAAAGCTAGTCCCAATGAATTTGAGATTGTTTTGATAAGCGTTGTTTTTGCAACTCCTGGAACACCTTCTAATAAAATATGTCCATTGCATAAAATTGCAATAACAATGAAATTAATTACTTCATTATTTCCAATAACTGTTTTTGAAATTTCTCTTTTTAGTAATTCAATTAATTCTGAAGCAATTCTTACTTCATTATTAATATTAATCTGATTATTTATTTGTATATTTTCATGTTCAATATTGGAGCTGTTCATCTTACTCCTTGCAAAGCTAAACATTTATTTGAACATATTAATTTTATCATTTTAATAAAAGTAAGACAATTTTTTCTTTATTGATTATGTCGTTTAAGAAGCTATACTAATTTACAATCTAACATTTAAAAGGAAGCAGTATGAAAAAAAAAATAATATTTTTGTTATTTTGTTTTTTTTCTTTTCTTATAAATTTATCTTTTCAAATTAAAGCAGATGATTTTTCAAGCAGGTCATTTTTTTCGGTTCAAAGAATATTTGGCCCGACAACTCCGGAATGCGTTTCAATAAAACATGATCAAATAAGATTGTATGAAGAAGAGAAAAGGTTTTCTTTTGATGCAACAGCATTTGGTGGAACAACTTTTAATGAAGATGATTTAGCAAAATATTTTTTACCTTTTCAAAAAAAAGAAATTATTGCTGGAGAATTAGGATCAAAAGCTGTAATGCAAGGTGATGTTGATGTAATTGCCAATTACTTTGGTGTTTTAACTTCGAATTTTTATACCATCGGTTCACCGGTCAATGGAACATTTAATAATTATACATTTCAAAGTAAAGTAAAATTTGCACCAAGACAAACTTTTGCAGGTGTAACATTAACTTATAAACAACATCTATCAAGATATTTGGATAAAGGTTTTTGGTTTGAACTTGTAGTTCCAATCGAAACTGTTACAAATACGATTGGGATGACAGAAGAAATTACAACTGCAGGAGGACCAAATGGTAATAATCCAACAATACCGCCAGGATTTGTTCCAAACATGACTGCGGCATTCAGGCAATCTACTTGGAGATTTGGAAAGATAAATGGACCTCAATCGGCGACAGGAGTTGCTGATTTATATTTTAAAATTGGCTATTTAACATTAAAAGAAGAAAATTACTTTTTAAGAAGTTACGCTGGTTTAAGTTTTCCAACAGGAAATCAGGTGACAGGTGAATTCTTATTTGAGCCAATTGTTGGGCAAAATAAACATGCTACACTTTTTGGAGCAACCTCTATTGGCTTTAAGGTCTGGTCACGTTGCGATAAATCTATATATATGGAATTAGATACTTGCGGAACTTTATTTTTTTCAAACAATCAAATTCGTTCATTTGATATAAAAGATAAATCATGGAGCAGATATATGTGGGTTTATCTTGACAGCACAACGACAACAACTTCTCCCGGAATAAATGTTTTTACAAAAAATCTTAACGTGCAGCCAGGAACTGCCAGAGATTTAAATACTGCGTTAATTTATCGTGACGGTGATTTTCAGGCGGAAGGCGGATATCACTTTTATTCGCGACAAGCTGAAGAAGTTAAATTTGCAAAACCATGGCAGGAAGGCCCGGGAATTGCTGCGATTTACAATAGCGCAAATGAATTTATTTCAGGCGGACAAACGCGAGACAATGCAACAATAAAACAATATACTGGAATTGACAATGACACAATTAATGGAAATTTTGTTTTTAGAGAATTACAAGAATCAGATTTTGACATGGAATCCGCATCGCATCCAGCATTAATTGCTCATACAATTTATGTAGCGCTTTCTGGTCATTGGGATCAATGTGGTAGACATCCTAAATTTTTTGGCGTTGGCGGTTCTTATGAATTTTCATCAAATAATGCAGCTACACAAAGATGGATGGCATGGGCTAGATTTGGACTTTCTTTTTAGTTAAAATATGCAAAGAATAAAACTTATTTTAATGATTTGCTTTATGAATACACAATTTTCTTTTAATTCGCCGACAATTCTTATAACAGGCGGGGCTGGGTACATTGGCTCGCACACAGCATTTTTAATGTACAAAAAAGGTTACAAAGTAATTATTTTAGATAATTTCTGGCAAAATCAATCTTTCAATCATAATTGGGCACAGGTAATCAAAGGAGATTTTGCTGATAAAAAAATTCTTGAAAAAATTTTTAAAGAAAATCAAATTGACGCAGTTATGCATTTTGCAGCTTTTATTGAAGTTGGTGAATCAGTTAAAAATCCTTTAAAATATTATCAAAATAATGTTGTAAAAACATTAGATTTGCTTGAAGTAATGTTAAAACATGATGTTAAAAAATTTATTTTTTCATCAAGTTGTGCTATTTATGGAATTCCGCAATATTTGCCATTAGATGAAAATCATCCGAAAAATCCGATAAATCCATACGGAAAATGTAAATTAATTATAGAAGAGACTTTAAAAGATTTATATAATTCTCATAATTTAAAGTTTGTTTCTCTGCGATATTTTAATGCAGCTGGTTCTTTATTTGGGGAAAATCTTGGCGAACGACATTTAAATGAAACTCATTTAATTCCATTACTTTTAAGAGCAGCAAAAAAAAATAAAACTTTTACGATTTTTGGTGATGGTTATAAAACAAAAGATGGCAGTTGTGTGCGCGATTTTGTTCATGTTTCAGATATTGCGCAAGCGCATGTTTTAGCTCTTGAATATTTAAACAAAAATGAATGTTCAGATTTTTTTAATTTGGGAACTGGCAACGGATTTTCTGTTAAAGAAATTGTTGCAGCGGTTGAAAAAATTCTAACAACAAAAATAAAAATTAAAGTTGAAAAAAGAAGAGAGGGTGATCCTGCAATTTTAGTTGCTGATTCATCAAAGGCAAATGAAATTTTAAATTGGAAACCGAAATATTCTGATTTAGAAAATATTTTAAAATCTGCCTTGCATTTTGAAAATATTATTTATAAAGATAAAAATTATTCTGAAGAAGTACAGAAATTTTAACTTTTGGTTTTACCAGTTGTCATTTCTTCAATTTCCTGTTTTGTTAATAATGATTTAGCTTCTTCAAGTAAAAATTTTGCAATTTCCTGATAAATATTCACAATAATCTTTTTTCCACTTTCAGCATCATATACTAATTCCGGTGATACTTCGCGGCCAAGATAAACTGCAAATTGATATGGCGACCGATTAAAATGTTTATCTTTTTTTGTTAATAATGGAATTAATATTTGTGCATGACCTTCTTTTCTTAAAGTATTAAAAATTATTTCTATTACTTCAATATTTTTAAGCAAAATCGCCTTCGTTAACGCATCATAACCTAATTCATTTTCAAGCCCTGGTAGTGCTCCTTCTTTCAATAAATATTTAACAACTTCGGGTCTGTTATTTTCTACTGCGATCATTAAACCGTCTGAAAGTTCAAAGGGTTCAGCTTTTTGTGCCAATTTTTTAAATTTTTGACCATCTTTTTTATTTTTGAATCCGGAAGCGGCAATTTCAAAAAATTTTTCCGACTCTTCTTTAGTTAATGCAGGTTTAATAAATATAAATGGAACATCTCTGCTAATAGGATTTATATTTGTAGGGAAATCTAGCGGAGGAAGCATTTCTTGTAAAACGTCAGATTCAGTTTCATATCCCTCGATTATATTTTCATTTTCTGAGTCACCTTCCCCTTGAGATTCATAATCAGATGCAAAAATCGACAAATTACCAGAAATAATTGTTAACAATAATAAAACTTTAAATTTCATAAAAATTCTCTCTAAAATAATTTCTATTATAAAATTATCATAAAAATAGATTAAAAAGCAATAGTTTTGTTAAATTTTCAATTTTTGAATATCCGAAATACCTTTTTTTTGATTCTTTATATCTAATTTTTCCAATTTTTTCCAGGTTAAAAGGCCACTTTTGGCATCTTGAAAGCATGCAACTGAACTTGCATTTAAAATGGCATAAAAAATGGCTTTTTCTATTGTTTTTTTTGTGAATCCATAAATTCTGTAAAAAGGTTGATTACAGATTTATAATCTGGTGTATCTGTTTGAATTGGAAACCATTTAATTCCATCTTTGCTGTACATAATGTTATTTTTTTGAGGAAAATCGGTAGGAATTAGAGGAGTAGTTGTGGGCGCTTCATACCAATGGATTCCATCTTCACTGTACATGGTTTTGGGCGGAATTTCATACCAATCAATTCCGTCCTGGCTATACATGATGGTGTTCGTTGGTTTGTAAAATACTGCTGTAAGATCTCCTGATTGATATGTTTCTAAGCTTAAAATAGATAAATTACTTAAAATAACAGTTAAAAATAATAAAAATTTGAATTTCATAAAACCTCCATAAAATTACACATAATTAATTTCTATTATAAAATTATCATAAAAATAGATTAAAAAGCAATAGTTTTGTTAAATTTTCAATTTTTTAATATCCGAAATACCTTTTTTTTGATTCTTTATATCTAATTTTTCCAATTTTTTCCAGGTTAAAAGGCCACTTTTGGCATCTTGAAAGCATGCAACTGAACTTGCATTTAAAATGGCATAAAAAATGGCTTTTTCTATTGTTTTTT
>JABDEC010000003.1:53781-74901 GCA_013287265.1 Candidatus Babelota bacterium
TTTCCAGGTTAAAAGGCCACTTTTGGCATCTTGAAAGCATGCAACTGAACTTGCATTTAAAATGGCATAAAAAATGGCTTTTTCTATTGTTTTTTCTTGAATTAAACTGGCTACAAAGGTTGAACCAAAAGCATCACCCGCCCCTAAAGTATTTACTATTTTTTTGGGTTTCATGCTTTCATGAAAATAAATAGAATTTCCATTGCAAACGTAAACCCCATCTAATCCGTTGGTAACTGCAATAATTTTTGGTCCATATTCTGCAACTTCGTTAAAAAAATGGGCAATTGATAAGTTTTGATTTTTATATTCAAAGAATTTTTGCATTAATTCAGGACTATTTTTATTAATTTTTAAATTAATTTTTTCTGCTTTGTTATCAACTGTTAAAATTGTATTAAATAATTCCTGAGCTTCAGATTTATTTAAAATCATGAAATTTATAAATTTTAAATTCTGAATAAATTCTTTTGACTTAAGTTGGGACTTTCCTGGATTTATTGCTACAGGAATTTTATTTTCATTAGCGATTTTTAAAATTGGTAATAAAATATTTTGTGCAGCTAGTGAGGTTATGTACAACAAGTTAGAATTTTGAATTTCCTGTGTAGGAATTTCATTTATTGTTAAGTCAATATTCGCGCCTCTGTAGGTAAAAATAATTCTGTCATTTGTAGATGTCGGGAAGATAATTGAAGTGGCAGTTTTAGTTTTTTTTGAATAAACAATATTATTTATATTAATTTTATTTTTTTTTAATTCTTTTAATATAAATTTTCCATTGTTATCGTTGGCAATTTTGCAGAAAATTGAGACATCAAAACCCAATTTTTTAAAACAGCATGCGGAATTTGTAGCGCCACCACCTGTGAAATAAGATAAATTTTGTACTTCTATTTTGCTGCCGTCTTCTAACAATAGATAATCTTTAATTTCATTATCTTTTTTTAAAGGAATTATCTGATTATTCTGATTTTCTAAGATTATATCTACGCATGCATTACCAATTGTTAAAATTTTTAGTGACATGAATTTATAATAAAATTAATTACAATTATTTATTTAAAGATATTTTTAGAATATGATATTTTGATGAAATTGGCAAAAATTAAAAGGCAGAAATATTTTACCATTTCTGCCTTAAGTTATTTTACTTTTGGTTTACAGTTTTTCTCATTGTTTTATTTGGTAATAAAACGCAATTAATTACTTCATTTGCGCTATCTACCCAAATAACATCAATATCTTTCAATATATCTTCAATGCCAATAACATCATTTTTATTTTTCTTTGGCAAAATTACATGGTTAACGCCATTGCGTTTTGCTGCTAAAATTTTTTCTTTAACTCCGCCGATTGGCATAACATCGCCTTGTAAATTCAATTCGCCTGTCATTGCATAATCTGAATTTATTGGTCTATCTGTTAAAACTGAAAGAATTGAAGATAGCATTGTAATTCCTGCAGAGGGGCCATCTTTTGGAACAGCTCCTGCAGGAACGTGAATATGTAAATCATGTTCCGTAAATAATTTATACGGAATTCCAAACTCTTTTGCATGAGATTTTGCATAACTTAGTGCAGCTCGTGCAGATTCTTTCATAACATCGCCAAGTTGACCTGTTAAAAGCAATCTGCCTTTTCCTGGCATTAAAACAGCTTCTATTTTTATCATTTCACCGCCATATGAAGTCCATGCAAGCCCATTGCAAATGCCAATTTGATTTTCTTTATTAATAAAATCATTAATAAATCTTTTTGGACCTAAATATTTATCAACGTTATTTTTATTGAATTTTGGAATTTGATTATTTTCTACAAAATGTCGGGCCAATTTTGAACACATTTTTCTTACTAATCTTTCAAGCTCACGTACGCCCGATTCTCTTGTATAAGATGCAATTATTTCTTTTAAAATATCATCTTCAATATTAATTACTTTATTTTCTAAGCCTGCTTCATCTATTGCCTTTTTTAAAATATGTTTTTTTGCAATAATTAATTTTTCTTCCTGCGTATAGCCTGAAAGTTGTATTACTTCCATCCTATCTCTTAAAGGTTCAGAAATTGAATCTAAACTGTTAGCAGTTGCAATAAATATTACTTTTGAAAGATCAAAATGAAGACCTAAATAATTATCATAAAAGGTTTTGTTTTGGTGCGGATCTAAAACTTCAAGCATTGCAGCAGATGGATCGCCACGGAAATCTGAACCGATTTTATCAAGCTCGTCGATAATTATAACCGGGTTGCATGTTCCTGATTTTCTAATCCCCTGTATTATTCGGCCCGGCATTGCTCCAACATATGTTCTTCTGTGTCCTCTAATTTCTGCTTCATCTTTTACACCGCCGAGTGAAATTCTAAAATGTGCTCTTCCTAAACTTTCTGCAATTGATTTACCTAAAGACGTTTTTCCTGTTCCAGGTGGTCCGATGAAACACAAGATTGGTGTGTGTCCATCTTCTTTTAATTTTCTTATTGATATAAAATCTAAAATCCTATCTTTAATGTCATTCATCCCATAATGGTTCTGATCTAATACTTTTTTTGCATGTTGAATATCTAAATTATCCTTAGTTTCTCTGCCCCAAGGTAATCCTAAAACCAGGTCTAAATAATTTCTTATTACAGTTGCTTCCATTGAGTCAGGAGCTGTTCTTTCGAGTCTGTTAATTTGTTTATTTATTTCCGCGAAAATTTCATCGTTAACTTGTAAAAGGTTTAACTTTTCTCGCAATACATCTATTTCTTCAGAATCGTCTTCACCGAGTTCTTTTTTTATTGCTTTTAATTGCTCTCTTAGATAAAACTCTTTTTGAGATTTATTCATTGAATCTCTTGCATTATTTCTGATTTTTTCCTGGACCTGTGAAATTTCTAATTCCTTGCTTAGTAAATTATAAATTCCTGAAATTAATTCAGATTTTGTTTCTTTTTCAAGTAAATCCTGTGATTGTTCAACCGTTAAATTAAGATGTGAAACAATAAAATCAGCTATTTTTTCAGGGTCCTGCATTTTTGATAAAATAATATGAAAATCGGGACTGAAAGATTGACCGTTAGAAATCATTTTTTCAGTTAATTCTTTTATATTTTTTACATGGGCAGTTATTTCATCTTCGTTTCCGCTTTTCATTTCTAATTTTTCAACTTTAGCCGAGAGAATTTCATCGTCAGCCATTATTTCAGCGGCTCTTGCCTTACAAATCCCCTGAACTAAAATTTTTATTCCGCCATCAGGAATTTTCACGATTCTCATTATTGAAGCTAAAGTTCCAATTGAAAAAAGATCTTTAGTTCCAATTGAATCCTGCGGGTCAGTAGATTGTTTTTTTGAAGCCAGAAGTAAAACTAATTTAGATTCCTCAAGTGAACTATTAATTCCTTTAATTATTCTTTCATCAACAACTAATAGAGGAACAATCATATGAGGAAAAACCACTACGTCCATCGTAGGGATTATTGGAACTTGTGAAATTACCTCCTGCGAATTTCTTTTTGAAAATGTGTCCATAACGCTCCCCCTTTTTTAAGTTATTATTAAGTTTAAAAGTTATTAAGCTTTAAAGACAATATTTTCTCATTTTATATTTGAAAATAGTTTTAATTAATTGGTTTTAAAAAAAACTTTTTTTTAAATTACGATTGAATCGATATTTTTTTAAAAGTTATCTTTCTTGAAAAAAAATTAATAAGTTGTTAACATTTTGTGTATTAAGATTTTAATAATTATATTTCTCCGTGAAACATGAATTGATTTATGAAAAAATTATTAAATTTGGCATGGCTCGATTTAGAAATGACCGGTTTAAATCCTGAAAAAGATGTTATTGTTGAAATAGCTTCAATTGTAACAGATAAAGATTTAAATATTTTAGCTGAAGGGCCAACTTTTGTTGTTAACCAATCTCAGGAAAAATTAAAAGAAATGAATGAAATTGTTACTAAAATTCATACATCTTCAGGACTCATAAATGAAATTCCTGTTTCAAAAATTGCTTTAAAAGAAGCTGAGATGAAGACAATTTCATTTTTTGAGGAGTTTTGTTTCATTGGGGTTTCTCCATTATGTGGTAATTCTATCTGGCAAGATAGAAGATTTTTAAGAAAATATATGCCGGAATTAGACAATTTTTTTAATTATAGAATAATTGATGTATCATCAATCAAGGAAATTATAAAACGCTGGTATCCCAATGCATTAAAAGAATTTCAGAAAAAAGAAGTTCACAGAGCTATGCATGATGTCAGGGAATCAATTGCAGAATTAGATTATTATCGCAAAACTTTTTTTATTAAAGAATTTTAAAAACAACATAATTTTACAACGGGGATTCTTATGAAATTAAGAAATAATTTTTTAATTTTAAGTCTACTATTTATTAGCGTATTTAAATCTTATTCTTTTGATTCACAAATGGTTTTTTCACCCGATCGGCCACCAAGAAAAAAAAGATCATTCTTTATTTGTGCAGAATTGCCAGAAAAGCCTGCTAGAAAGAAATTGGTAGAATCATTAGTGAAAATAAAATTTAATCAAAAAGCTAAAAAGTTATTGATTGAACATGTAAGTACTCAGATTGAACATCGTGAAAATGTAGAAAAACTTGCCGAAGATATTCTAAACCGAGAAAATTTGATAAATATATTTTTAAGCGCGCTCAATAACTTTCAAGTAAGCGATGAAGAAATTCAACTAATTATAAAGTTTAGCAAATTGAGTGCTAAATTACCGGACAAATTTGATATTTTAGAATTACCAAAAGAAGATGCAGAAACTATTAACGATTTTACTGAAGCAAAAATTGAAAATAAATTATTTAATATTGACGGTTTTATAATTCAGCAATTAACGGGAATGTTTCAAACTAAAGCTGGAATCAGAAAATCCTTTTAATTAAAAAAGTAAATTTATTTTAAAATACTCATAAACTTGAGGTAATTTGCGAGTAAATGCCTTTCTTTACAATTCAAAATTAGTCGGATAACTTATTTGATATAACTATTTCAAATAGTATTGCAAGGAATTCATGATTGCCGAATCAACAAAAGAAAATAAAAATCATGGCTCAGTGATTCAAGTAAGTGGAACAGTTATTGATATACAATTCCCGCAAGATCTGGTTCCGCAAATATCAAATCTACTTTACGTTCATCTTTCTGACAGGAAAAAAGTTGCTCTTGAAGTTGCCCAACAACTTGGAGATGGTATTGTCAGATGTATTGCCATTGAAAATATTGAAGGAATTTCTCGTGGATTACTTGTTCATGACACAGGTGGGCCTATAAAAGTTCCTGTAGGCGATGCAGTTTTAGGAAGAATATTTAATACTTTAGGCCACCCAATTGATGCAAAAGGTCAAGTAAAAGCGTCTGAAGAATGGTCGATTTACAGAAAAACTCCATCGTTTATTGAACAAAAAATTGAAAATGAAATTCAGGAAACCGGAATTAAAGTAATCGATTTAATGTGCCCGTACATAAAGGGTTCAAAAATTGGTCTTTTTGGAGGCGCAGGCGTTGGTAAAACTGTTTTAGTAACTGAATTAATTGGTAATATTGCAAAAGAGCATGGAGGCGTTTCTGTTTTTACAGGAATTGGTGAACGCACAAGGGAAGGCAATGAACTTTGGATAGAAATGAAAGAATCCGGAGTTTTAGACAAAACTGCATTAGTTTTTGGCCAGATGGGAGAAGTTCCTGGCGCAAGATTAAGAGTTGGCCTTGCAGGTCTTACTATGGCAGAATATTTTAGAGACAAAGAAAAAAAAGACGTCCTTTTATTTGTTGATAACATTTTTCGATTTGTGCAGGCAGGTTCTGAAGTTTCTGCATTAATAGGACGCATGCCTTCAGCAGTTGGTTACCAGCCAACTTTGGCATCAGAATTAGGAGCATTTGAAGAAAGAATTACAAACACTGTAAATGGTGCAATCACATCTGTTCAGGCGGTTTATGTACCGGCTGATGATATCACAGACCCGGCTCCGGCAACTACATTTATGCATCTTGATGCAAGTACCGTTTTATCAAGAAAATTAGTTGAATTGGGATTATATCCTGCAGTTGATCCGCTTGAATCAAATTCAAAAGGTTTATCACCCGATATTGTGGGCAAAAAACATTATTCAGTTGCAAGAAAAGTACAATCAATTTTACAAAGATACAAAGAACTTCAGGACATTATTGCAATTTTAGGAATAGACGAACTTTCTGACCAGGATAAATTAATTGTTGAAAGAGCAAAAAAAATACAGAAATTTTTAACACAACCATTTTTCACTGCAGAAAAATTCAGTGGAATTCCTGGCGCATATGTCTCGAGAGAAAAATGTGTTGAAGATTTTGAGCAGATTGTTGAAGGGCATTGTGACAATTTACCTGAGCAAGCATTTTATATGGTTGGCACATTAGAAGATGTTAAGAAGAAAGCTGAAAAATTAAGAAGCTAAATTTTAAAATATGCTCGAATGGTTCGATAGGCTCACCACGAGCGGTTTAAAATAATCTTTCCCGTTCATCCTGAGCTTGTCGAAGGATAATGAGCAAAATTTTTATGCAATTACAAATAGCAAGACCGACAGAAAAAAAGTTAATTAATATTCTTTGGATAGATTTACAAACTCCTGTTGGTAGTTTTGTTATTCAACCTGAACATGCGCCAATGATTATTGCATTAAAACCTGATAGTTTTGTGACTTTTGCTTTAGAAAATGGAGCGCAAGAATCAGTTGCTGTAAAACAAGGTATTGCGCATGTTACCAGAGAATCTGTTACTTTATTATTGAATGAATGAAATTAATATAATAATTGTGGATTTCTTGTTAATAAATCTTGAATACGTTCAATATCATCTTTACCAAGTTCTTTATTAATTTCAATTTCGTGATCATTTAATTTAATTATTTCAAATACATACCAAGGTTTCTGATAAGTTACAAAATTTCCATTAACTTTTTGATAACAAATAGTAACTTTTTTTAATTGAGAAACATGATCGTATTCTTCATAGACAATTTTAAGTGGATAGACATTCTGATAATTAAGATTATTGTTTGATAAAAATTCTTCAAACTTATTTCTAAATTCATGTTCAGATTTTAAATTAAAAGCATTTTCAACATTCTTTAAATTTTTAAATGCTCCTACAAAATTATAATATCTAAATCCCCATTGTTTTGCTTTATTAGATTGTCTAGATATTAGTGATCTATTTGAACCTTGTAATTTCAATCGTTCTTCTTCAGTTAATTCGCGTGATCTTTTTGATTCTAGTTTGGACTCAGGATTTGAAGGAACTACAACAATAATTGGTTGCGCTGGCGACATAATTTCCGGAACATCAACTTTTTTTGGAACAGTTGCGACTTTTTGATTTCCATTTATTTTTTTATAAATTTTATAACCTAAATAACAACTTAATAATGCAGCGCTTACCATTCCTGCTTTTTGAAGTTCAGGTTTATGAAATTTGCAGAATTCATTTAATTTATCTTTGCCAATTTTTGCTTTTTCTAATAAAGAATTGTAATCATAATTTTGAATGTAATTTTTTAAATTCGTTAAATATTCAAAACCATGAGAATTTGTAATATTAAAAAGAAAAAGTAAAATTAAAATATTTTTTTTCATATTAATTCCAATTTAAAAATAAAACTTCATTATACAATTTAATGTGCTCCTGGAAACCTTTTTCTTTAATTAATTTATTTATTTCCTGAATTGTTAAACCATTTTCATTTAAATCAAAATAAAGAACACAATTTGATTCCATTGTTCTATATGGTGGTTGCAAATTACTTGATGTGCCAACATATGTTGCATTAAATTCCGACGATATTTTTTGAACAATTGCACTATAATGCATTCCTTGGTGAAAATCTTTTATTAAAAAAGCAATTCTTTTATATCTAATTTCAGTTGAATTTTCTTTTGAAAATTCTGCTTTAAATTGAATGAATTTTATTTTATTTTTTATAAATAGTTCGTAAATTTCTTTATTGTCCATTTCTTTATTTAATTCTAGAAATGCAAAATATCTTTCATTGCAATCAACAAGTTCAACTTTTCCTAAGTTTAAATTTTCAAGCGTATCTTTAAAATCAAACATTTCATGTCTCGCGGCAAAATCTACTGTTAACCTTTTGAATTTGTTTTGATTTTTAATTTTGACAGAATTATCTTCAAATAAATGGTCAAAAGCAAATATTTTTGTATTTTGTTCAGCTGCATTAGTTGAGCCGGCAACATTAGGAGCTGTAACTTCTTGAGAAATTGGTGGCTGCATAGCGCCAACCATTTTTGCATTTTCAGGCATATTCATTAATACATCTTCAACATCTGGTAAAAGGTCAAAGATATCTATGTCAACTTCTGTAACAGGAAAAAAATCTGAATATTCAATTCCAATTAATTTCAAATTAGTTGCCAATTCTTTTCTGCAAGTAGGTTTTGCAAGTTCAATCTTAATTCTATCAAAATAAATTTTTACAAGATTTCCAATTGATGCAATTTTTTCATAAAATGAATCTTTAATTAAATTTTGCAATTCTTCTTTTGATTTGAATACTATTATATAAGTTGAATATTTATTTGCATCTTCGACTTTTGTAAAAACTTTTTTATAAATTATTGCTCCAATAAAACCTGCAAAGACCGCCAATTCAATTCCATATTTTGTTAAAAAAGAGGTATTTTTTAAGAAATTTACATTACAAATTTTATCTATTAACTTTATTGCTTCATGTGACGACTGAAAAGTTTCATAATTATTGAAAGGCAAAGTTAAGACAGAGCCTCTAGAAACATTAGAAATTGAAAAAATTAAGGTTAAAAAAAGTAAATTTTTCTTCATATGTTTATTAATTGTTTTGTTTAAAGTTCTTCAATTTTTTTGATTATTTTTTTGAATAAAGGATTATCTGCGGTTGCTAATTTTAATGTCACCAATCCGTAAATTGAACTAAAGATAATGTTTTTAGGATAAGGCGAAATTTTCAAAGCTAATCCATCTATTAATTTATTTAATTGTTCGTATTTATTTTTATATTTTTCTTTATTTTTAAATGTTTTTAAATAAATTTTATATTCATGCACTTCGACGCCAAATGGGCTTGCTGCATCCTCTTTGCGATGTTCAGGAACAAATGATGGTTTTAGAAATTTCCTTTTTGTTTGTGCAGCATCGGGAATTGTATTTTCTTGATTCGTTGATTCATCTACCGTTCTTGCTTTTTTTAGGGGTGATTGACCATCTTCATCATTATTTTCAAGTTTACGTTTTACACTAATTGAATTTAATAAACTTCCGATTGAACCATTATCCTGCTCAGTATTTTGTTTTAATTCTGCTTCAAAACAATTTATTGAAATAAAACTGAAAATTAATGATAGAAATAATATTTTTTTCATTAAAAACTCCATTTAATATGCTAAATATAAATCCAAATTATGTTTTTTGACCAAATCTGTTATTTCTTGTGCAGTTAAACTTTTATTTAATTGATAATAAACAACTGCATCATATTTGAAAGGAAATGTGCAAATGTATCTTGCATTAAAAATGCTTTCAATTAATACCGGATAAATTGTATCCATCGCTTTATATTTAAAAGCAACTACATTACATATTTCAGGTATTTCGATTTTTATTCTTTGAACCGGTAAATAATTAACAATTTTTACATTTTCATAAGGAATTAAAATTCCAACTTGTGGTTTTTCAACTTTTTCTAAGTCAAAATCACAAATCATATTTTCTTTTAATGCAGGAAAATCTTTAATATTTACAGGCAAATATTCTTTACCGTCATCAGTTTTAATTATTAAACGTATTCCTTCAAGATTGCTATGAACAATTTGGCCAATAGTTGAAATTTGATTTGGATTTTTTGTTTTTTGCCCAGAAAACTGAAAATATTCTAAGTAGTAAAAAAATTGAATTAAATAAAATTGTTCTTTTGTTGGTTTTTTTTGATTATCATTTTTAAAAAATTTGTCATAAACAAATTTACTTAAAAAAGTTGCAGCAACTGCACACTCAACTGCATTTCTTTTTAACAATTTTGGTAAAAAATCTTTTGATCTTATTGCTAAATCAATAACTTTATTTTGTTCAACAAATGATTGAAAATTTGAACGATAATCAGCTGTTGGTACTGTTGCAATATTTGTTAAAAAATAAGTTAATAAAAATAAAATTTTAATTTGTTTTTTCATTGTGAACTCCATTTATTTTAAAACCATTGGTTCCGGTTGATAACGAACTTGTTTAATTTTTTTAACTTTTACCTTCTGAACATCTGGTAATACATCTGTGTTCGATTTAATTTTTTCCAATTCAAATTCATAAATATAATCTGAGTTTGAATGCAATCCCTGATCAATAACATGAAAATGCATTATATTGTCATTGATTCCATATAAAATGGTGTGAATAATTTGTTGATTGTTAACCGTACGTAATATTTGTCCAATTCTTCCGGTAAATTTTATTGAATGTGTTTTAAATATTTTATTGTAAGCAAAAATTGCTACAAATGTTGCAGCAACTGCACACTCAACTGCATTTCTTTTTAACAATTTTGGCCAAAAATCTTTTGATTTTATTGCCAAATCAATAATTTGCTTTTGAGCAACAAATGATTGAAATGCTGAATAATTTGTGACAGCTTTATAATCAACAACAGCTTTTGTAAATGAAATATTTGCTAAAAAATAAGTTAAAAATAAAAGTAAAATTTTAGTTTGTTTTTTCATTTGTAAACTCCATTTAATATGCGCCGTAAAAAGTTAAACTTTTATTTATATTGCGATCCAAATCTTTGTAACCAATTTTTATATATAAAGGACAAGTTTTTCCAGTATATTCATTTAAAAATATGCATCTATGAGTAATATTATTATCTTCCAATAATGTTTTAATTGGCTTAACTTCACCAGATCGAGTAGCGCGATAAGCTGGATATTTTTTTGTTAAATAAGTAGGTAAATCTTCAATTTTATCTGATTGAATTTCTTGCTTTTCTAATTCCACTACTTTTTGTGAATTTTTAAAAATTTTATTATAAGCAAAAATTGCTGCAAATGTCGCAGCAACGGCGAATTCAACTGCATTTCTTCTTAAGAATTTTGGTAAAAAATCTTTTGATCTTATTGCTAAATCAATAACTTTATTTTGTTCAACAAATGATTGAAAATTTGAACGATAATCAGCTGATTGTACTGTTACAATATTTGTTAAAAAATAAGCAAATAATAAAATTTTAATTTGTTTTTTCATTCTAATTACTTTCTTCTTCAATAATTCTAATGTCTACTGCGTGTTTTTTAGCCATTGGTTGAATTCGTGCGACAGCTTCATTAGTCATACTTGTTTCAGTAGAGCATTGTAAAATGCGGCGTTTATTTTTTTTAGACACACCTTGATTTGATGCAAACAAACGACTCGCTGCATATAATGCTATTGGCAAAACTAATAATAATTGACGAATACCGATATCGCGAAAAAACAATTGTGTATCTAAACCTGGATAGTCGTGGCAAATCTTATCTATGATGTTTATTGTTCTTCCAAGAGAAAAAAAATTCGAATTAGCACAGTTTGCATTTTGCAAAATCAATAAACCGAACAATAGATATAAAATATTTTTTTTAAGTTTCATTATTTCTTATCCTTAGATTTAGAATTCCATAAATATAAAATTGATGCTGTAGCAATTGCGCCACCTGCAAACCCAATTAATTTATATTTGGTTGGAATGAATTGTGCATTTCCTCTAATTAACTGTTCATTTTCTTTAATAAGCTTTCTGTAGGTCTTTACTAAATTTTTATTCCATTCCAAAAAATTCCTAAGATCAGCTAAAGTTGGATATTCAATATTGCAAATTTTATCTACAGCATTTGTTACGAAATCAGTAGAAAAATAATGGGAATAATTAGAATTTGCATTTACATCAGAATTATTCATTAACGCATAAAAAATTGTTAAAAATAGTATAATTTTTTTAAAAAGCATTTTTGTCCCTTAAGATTCCCTATTTAATTGTTATATTTATTCAATATATACTAATATGTAAAATTAGCAAATCCTAAAATTGACAAACTGAAATAATTATAAATTACTTCTGATATTGACCTGATTAAGATATTTTTCTCTGGTTAATTTCATGAAAGCGCCTTTTTCTTCAAAGCCAAACCTGTTTTTATAATAATCTTTTAAGGCGTCTAAAGGTCTTGGGTTTAATTGTTTATTATGTTCGAATGGTTGAGGGGCTAGTATTACAGATTTCACTTTATATTTTTTGAATAATCGATTTAATGCAGTCCACATGAGGATAAGATCGAAATTCTTACTTCTAAAATCAGGAGATATATGAAACATTGAAATATAGCCTTCAGCTTTTGTTGATGAAGCTTGAAAGGTAATATAACCAAGCTCGTCATTTCCATTTTTTAATGTGTATTTTCCCCACTTATTTTGCTCTTTTAATTCCAATCTTATTTGTGAATTATTGGATTTATTTGTTTTAGAATTAACCTCAGCAGCATTAACTATGCAATTTATAGGCAAGATTGTTGCGATAATTAATAAATTAAATTTAAATTCCATTTTTAACTCCATTTTGGAAAAAATGACTCTATTCAAATAATAGATGAAAATTAATAAAAGTAAAGAAATATTTAATAAATTTAATCAGAATTGACAAATATGAAATATTTTAATGATCAGGTTAGTAAAGGGAAGCCCATTTCCTTTAATGCCTCTTCCACTTTTTCGTGAGTCGTATTTTTGAATTGGAGAAGAATTTCTTTATAAGAATGAGAATATCTTAAATTTGATATTATCATTATTATAAAAGATTTCTGTTTAAGTTCTTTTAATTTCTTTTGAGTCGAGTAAAAATCTTCTTCAGATTTTATTTTTATTGTAACGAAAATTGGTTTTCTTCTTATTTCAACTTCATCTAATTGCATAGAATTAATTTGATTCATTATAATTAACAGTAATAAAATAAGCTTGTTTTTCATGAATAGCCGTTCTCCCCGTATTATTTTTATTTATAAACTTTCGGTTAAGTTAAATTTCTCCTTTTAATATTTTTTTCATTTTTTTTACTTTCCAACTGCATAATATTTTATAACTGGTCTGATTTTATAATTTCCAATGTGATTTTTATCAAATAAGGCTATAGCTTCAGATTCGGAAACTTCTTCATTGAATTCAAATTTAACTAATTTCCAATCTTCTATTGTGTTTTTAATAGTTCCTAGCTTTATTGATTTCTCTTTAAATGTTTTAAAATCTTTTTTCAAAATAAATTCAATCATATATTGTTTACATTTTGGGTTTTCTTTAAAATCGGCTGAATTTAAAGTCGCGAAAGAAAAAATAATTAAAATTAAAATTTTTTTCATATAAACCTTTATTTATTTATAAAATTCCATTTTATCTTTATAATTTTCTCATGAAAAAAAATTTAGGCAACGTAATTTCAGGCTCTTTAAATGACGGTTTTTTAATCAGAATTAATTCTGAAATAAATACGCAGGAAATCAAAACCGGAAAATTTGTTTCAATTCACAGCAATGATTACAAATTTTTTTCTTTAATCACTGATCTTAAATTAGAAGTTAATAATCCGGAAATTTTACTTTTCCCACCATCGCAAAATGAAAAATTATTAATGGAAATTTTGCGTAAAAAAAATATGTATGCAACTGCACTTTTAAAGCCGATGGTTATGGTAGACAAACATAATAATGTTTTGCCAGTAAAAACAATTCCTTCGCATTTTTGCCAGGTTTTTGAAGTTGATGATAAAGATGTAGCATTAATTTTTGGAGATGAAAAAGAACATAAAAAATATTTTAATGTCGGACATCCGATTGATATGACAACTCCGGTATGCCTTGATTTAGAAAAATTAGTTGAACGTTCAAACGGAATTTTTGGAAAAACAGGAACAGGAAAAACTTTTTTAACAAGGTTAGTGTTAGCTGGAACAATTAAAAATGAAAAGGCCGTTAATTTAGTTTTTGATATGCATGGTGAATATGGATTACAAGCCAGAAAAGAAGGAAATAATCAGGCTTTTGTTAAAGGTTTAAAAACTTTATTTCCGGATAAAATTGTAATATTTTCCTTGGATCCTGAATCAACAAGAAGGCGTGGAGGAATGCCTGATGTAGAGATTAATTTATCTTATCAGGATGTTAATGTTGAAGATATTTTGTCATTGCAAATGGAACTTAATTTGCATTCAACTGCTATTGAATCTGCATATTTAATTTCGGCAAAATATAAAAAAGAGTGGCTTTCAGTCTTGCTTTCACGGGGCGAAGATATAAAAGAATTTGCAAATGAAATTGGCGCAAATATTGAATC
Source organism: Candidatus Babelota bacterium (assembly GCA_013287265.1). GTDB lineage: Bacteria > Babelota > Babeliae > Babelales > JABDEC01 > JABDEC01. Next base: position 68,174 of record JABDEC010000003.1, read on the forward strand.
TTTAGCTGCGTTGTACAGAAAATTAAAACGCATTGAAAGATTAAATTTTTTTACTCCTGAGAAAGCAAAATATTCTATTATTGATCAGATGATGGAATATATTTCTAAGGGTAAAAATATAATTGTTGAATTTGGAAATTACAATTCTTCTTTTGTTTATTTATTAATTGCAAACATTATAACGCGTAGAATTCATAATGAATATATTTCAAAAACTGAAAGATTTTTAGGTTCAGGCAAAAAAGAAGATGAACCGCAAAAACTATTAATTACAATTGAAGAAGCACATAAATTTTTAAACAGTTCAGCAGCGCAACAGACTATTTTTGGAACAATTGCGCGTGAAATGAGAAAATATTATGTTTCGCTTTTAGTTGTTGACCAAAGACCTTCAGGTATTGATCCTGAAATAATTTCACAAATTGGTACAAAAATTATTGCTCAATTAAATGATGATAAAGATATTCAAGCTGTTTTAAGCGGAACAAATGCGAATAATTTTAAACCGATTCTTGCATCACTTGATAGTAAAAAACAAGTTTTATTGGTTGGTCATGCAGTTGCAATGCCTGTTGTTATTGAAACAAGAGAGTATAATGAAGAATTTTACAAAGCAATGAATGATTATATTAAAAAAACATCAAAAGAAATTATTCAGGAAATTTTTTAATTGATTTATCAAATGAATCTGTTAATATTTTTTTAAATACAAAAAAATTGAGGAAAAATCATGAAACTCTTAAATTATAAGTCATTTGCTTCCGCATTTGTTTTAGTTCTGTTACTTTCTTTGGCAGGTTGTGGTGGATCAAAAAATAAAAATAAACAAGAAAATTTACAAGAATTAACTGCACTATTAATTAATCAGGACCAAATGCTTAAAGCAATGGAAATGATGGTTGATCAATTAGCTCAAATGGGAAAAATTGATAAAGCAAAAACTAAAGAAATAATTGGCGAAATGGCTCAAAAATTCAATTCTGATGAAACAAGAAAAGAATTTATGGACATTTACGATAGACATTTCAATGATAAAGAAATTGAAGAACTTCTTGCATTCTACAAATCCTCAGTTGGTAAAAAGACAATGGAAAAAATGCCTGAAATCATGGCAGAAGCTTCTCATATCGGCATGAAAGTTGCTCAAGATGTTATGATGAAATATATGCCAAAAGAAGAAGAAGTTAAAAAAGCTCAAAATCGACCAGCAAAAAAATAAGTAAACTAAAAACTTAATAAGTAATTTAAGAAGTCGTTTTTAAAGACGGCTTCTTTTTTTTTAGTATATTCTTACATTAACTCTCATTAATTTCTATTTGACATAAAATCAATATTTGCTATTATTTTAAATATCTTTAAATTCTATTTTTTAGGGGATTTCATGAAAAAGTTATTTATTTTAGTATTTTTATTATTTTTTGGAAATTCAATTTTTAGTATGCAAAAATGTAGAAGTAGTATGAGTGGACTAAGTACTTTAAGTATAACGCAGGTTGAAAAACAGCAATTAGCTGAAGAATTATTTGAAAAAGCATATGAAAAAAAAGCAACTATTAAATGGGTTTTTCAATTTTTTAATAACTATGTAGAAACTTATCCGGAACTTGAAAATATTAAAAAAGATTTTGTTGAATTAGTTAAGAAATATTTTGATGAGCGTTACGAAGAATTTAAAAAAATATTTGTAGAAACATTTTGTAAAAATTTGACTTCTGAAATCGAAGAAATGCTGGAAGAAAAACCATCCGAAGAAATTTTTAAACATCAAATTTTTGTAAATTTTAATGAGCGAATTAAACAATATATTACGCAAGTTATTAATGATGTTAATCAGAATTACTTAAATAGAATATTACAAGAAACTGAAGGATTTGATGCTTGTGGCGGAATATTTAATTGCTTCGGTAATAATTAACTTTTTTTAAGATTAAATTATTTACCGCAACATTTTTTACTTTTTTTGCCTGATCCGCATGAGCAAGGTTCGTTTCTGCCAATTTTGTCAGATTCTTTTTGTACAGTTTTAGGAGCTGCGCCTTCTTCTTGGGCGGCTGCAGAAATTAAATTTAATTCCTGTAACTCTTTTTCTCTTCTTTCTTCAAGCTCATGCATATCAAATGTTTCAAGATTTAAATGGAAAATATGGTGAACAATTTCCATTTTTATGCTTTTTAGCATTTCTTTAAACATATCAAAAGCTTCGCGCTTGTATTCAATTAATGGGTTTTTTTGTCCCCAACTGCGCAAATTTATTCCTTCTTTTAAATGATCAATGTTGAGCATGTGTTGTTTCCACGCTTTATCAATTGTTTCAAGCATTAACCATTTTTCTGCTTCCTGAATTTGTTTTTTTTCTTTTTGATTTCTATAAAGATCATATTTTTCTAACAATAAATTAATCAGATCTTTTTCTAAAATATCGGCATTATTTTTATTAATTCCGGCATTTTCAAATTCTTTTTTATCAAGTCTTGTTAATTGAGTTAAAAATTCTATAACTTTATTTGCTTGTTCAGTCGTAATTTTTCTTCCCGGAATAAAATCAGCAACAATTGTTTCTACAGTTTCAGAAATAAAATCACGTACTAAATCGTAAATATTTTCTTCGCTTTCTAAAATTGAACGACGATATTTATAAATAACAATTCTGTGCTGATTTAAAACATCATCATATTCAATTAAATGTTTACGAATTTCAAAATTGTGTTTTTCAACTTTTTCTTGAGCATTTTCTATTGTTCTGGAGATAAATTTAGATTCAATTACTTCGTCTTCTTTCATTCCGTATCTTGCCATATTTTTCTTTAATGAATCTCCGGCAAAAATACGTATTAAATCATCTTCTAATGAAATATAAAATCTTGATTCTCCCGGATCTCCTTGTCGTCCGGAACGTCCACGCAACTGATTGTCTATTCTTCTACTTTCATGTCTTTCAGTTCCAAGTATATAAAGTCCGCCTGCTTTTTTTGATTCAGGAGTCAATTTTATATCCGTTCCACGTCCTGCCATGTTTGTTGCAATAGTTATTCTTGCAGCTTCGCCCGCATGCGCAACAATTTCTGCTTCTCGTTCATGATGCTTTGCATTAAGAACTTGATGAGGTAATCCATTTATGCTTAAAATATCGCTAATATGTTCTGATGTTTCAATTGCAATTGTACCGATTAATACGGGTTGTCCTTTTGCAAATCTTTCTTTTATGTCTTTTACAATTGCATTGTATTTTCCTGCTTTTGATAAGAATATTAAATCAGAATTATCTGCACGAATCATTGGCATGTTTGTAGGAATAGAAACAACATCCAAGCCGTAAATTTTGTAAAACTCTTCAGCTTCGGTCATTGCTGTACCTGTCATGCCCGCTAATTTTTTATATAATCTGAAATAATTTTGTAATGTGATTGCAGCTAAAGTTTGGCTTTCGCGTTCAATTTTTACGCCTTCTTTTGCTTCAATTGCCTGGTGTAATCCATCGCTATATCTTCTTCCCGGTAAAATTCTTCCGGTAAATTCATCTACAATCAAAACTTCATTATCCCGCACCACATATTCAACATCTTTTTTAAATAATGCATGTGCTTTTAATGCTTGCGTTGCATGATGCAATAATTGTAAATTTTCAATTGCGTAAAGATTATCAATTTTAAATCCAGCTTCTACTTTATCAACGCCGGATTCAGTAAATTGAGCAGATTTTGCTTTTTCATCAATTGTGTAATCTTCGTCTTTTTTTAATCTTTTTATAATATTATTTGCTTCAATATAAAGACTGCTGCTTTCATTTGCAGAACCTGAAATTATTAAAGGAGTTCTTGCTTCATCAATTAAAATTGAGTCAACTTCATCAACAATTGCAAAATTTAAATCCCTTTGAACATAATCTTCAAGCCTGAATTTCATATTGTCGCGAAGATAGTCAAATCCTAGTTCATTATTTGTAGCGTATAAAATATCTGCATTGTAAGCTTTTTTGCGTTCAACATCACTCATGGAGTTCTGAATTATTCCAACTTCCAAGCCAAGATGTTTAAAAATTGGCGACATCCATTCAGCATCGCGTTTTGCAAGATAATCGTTAACGGTAACTAAGTGAGCGCCTTTTCCTGTCAATGCATTTAAATATAATGGTAATGTTGCAGTTAAAGTTTTTCCTTCACCAGTTTTCATTTCAGAAATTTTACCTTGATGAAGTACAATTCCACCCATTAACTGGACATCAAAGTGACGTTGCCCTAATTTTCTTTTTGAAGTTTCTCTGACAACAGCAAAAGCTTCCGGTAAAACTGCATCTATGTGTTTACCTTTTGCCAATTGCTCTCTGAATTCATTTGTTTTTGCAGTTAATTGTTCATCAGTAAGTTTGCTTATTGATGGTTCTAAAGCATTAATTTGTTCAACTATTGGTTGTAATTGCTTTAATTTTCTTTCATTTGCCGTACCGAAAACTTTAGCTAATAAAGCTGTTACCATGTTCTTTTTAAGATCCTTTCTAATTTATATTAATTTTAGAGCTTTAATTGCCAAATGTAAATAATTTGGCTTATTTTAAGAATTTAAAGCAACAATTGTCATCTGAAGGCCGGATTTTTCTTTTTCTTTTCTGTGAGAGCAAAAATTGGGCATGCAAATTGTGCAAATATTATAACCAAAATTGATATTTTTTATTCCTGATTTTTCCAGGATAATTTGATTATATAATGGAATATCAAAATAAGTTTTACTATGAATTTTTTTTAAAGAATTTAAAGCTAAATTTTTATCTTGGATATTTTGTTCAAAATCGCAAGATACTTCATAACAACAAATTTTAGCATTTGGACCGAAAAATATATCTATATCTTTTTCTTCTGATTTAAAATTTTGTTTCATTTGTTCAATAACTTTTGTTGCTATATTTTTTATTGTGCCTTTCCAGCCTGCATGTGCAATAGCGCAAATATCTTTGGCTTTGTCGTAATAAATAATTGGCAAACAATCAGCAGTTAAAATGCCAATTGCTACATTTTTTTGATCTGTTATTAAGTAGTCACCTTCATTTAAGATTTTTATTGTTTGGAGCGAAGGCTGGGTTGAATCAATTATATAACCATCATTACCATGGACTTGATTTAAAAAGACAATATTTTTAAATGAATTTTTTATTGAAAGAAATTGTTTTTGAAGATCATTTTCCAGCTCTTGCTTGTTATCAAATTTTAAAGCTCTGAATTTCTCAATTGTAAAAGGACTTGTTTTAGTATCACCAAAATAAATTGAAAATTTAGGATTATTGTGAACTATCATAATAAAAAATCATAACATTTTTTTAAAATGATAATAATTTAAATTGTGGATTTTCTTGATTCTTTAGCTTTTTTAATTATTTGATTTCTCAATTCAACTGCTTCATTTTCAGCAATTCCCTGAATTCTTCCTTGAATGGCAGACATATATTGACCGTAACCGGACGATCCTGCAGTTAAAATATAAATTGATGAAATTCCCAAAAATCGACCTATCGGTCCTTGTTTGATATCAACACTTTGAATTCGGTCATAGGGAATTGAAAGATAATGTTTAAAAATAATTCCTGATTCCTGATAATAACTTTCGTCTTTTAACATGTAACAGAAATTATTATATGAAAGTTTTGCTAAAAAATAAGCTAAAATAATTAAAGCAATTATGATTAAAAAAATTATAAGTAAAATATATGAATAATTTAATTGTAAAAGACCACCGGCAATTGCTATAGAAATGATAATAAAAAGCGGTAATGAAAAAGAAACAACGACAAGATAATCTCTAAATAATAACCAAATTGCTTTCGGATTTAATTTATTCATAATTTCCTTGATTTAAAAAAATAATAAGGTTTAATTTATCAAATAAATTGCAAATATGCAATAAAATTATAATTTCGATCTTATTTGTTTTTCAGGAGCTAAATGCTTCATTAAGAAGTTGTAAATATTTAATTTCTGTGCTTGTTGTAACAATAATTCGGCATCTAAATTATTGATATGCTTATCAGATAAATCTAATCTAAATGATGTTAAAAATTTGCAATATAATAATATAAAATGCCATATGCTTTCATATTTCAATCCAATCTTATCAATTTTTTTAAAACCGACATTATCTAAAAGAGATTCTAATCTTTTAATGTGAGCTGCTCCAAAATGTGCTATCATTATTTTATTTTTGCAATTTAAAATTTCATGCAAGATTTTTGCTTCTAGTAAAGGATCCACCCATTTTAAAAATTCTTCATTACATTCATTAAAATTATTAAAATCAAAAGTTAATACGATGTCATTTATCAATCTTTTTTGAACTAAAATCATACATAATAATAAAATAAAACATGTTTTACTTTTTTTAAAATTATTTGCGCAATTTTTATAATATTTATTTATAATATTATTTTTTGATTCATTTTTATAGGAATCGATTTCATTGGATATTGTTATAAGATTTGACGCATCGTTTCTACATTCTAAATTATCGCATGTTATTTCAAATTTATTTATAAGAAAATTTAAAAATGACAATGAAGCAATTCCTCTTCGTATTTTATTTGCTTCTATTGTGCTTTCCTTTTCAACTTTTTTTATATCTAAAATTATACCTAACAAAGATTTTTCATTTTTATAAATTTCACGAACATATAATTTTTCAAGAAAATCTTTTAATATTTGATCCTTAGATTCTATTTCAACTATTTCATTTAGGACCAAAATATT
>JABDEC010000004.1:0-65911 GCA_013287265.1 Candidatus Babelota bacterium
GAATTTCGATCGGTAAAAGATCGCAAGGATGTTCTTCTTGCAAAAAAGGAAATGGAATTGCAGTTCAGATTTTAAAAAATTTAATTGTGGAAAATTCAATTCGTACTAATTTTGAAACAATTAATTTTGACTTGTGCGTTGGTGGCAATGTTACAATTAGTGGTAATTTAATTGAAAAAGGTACTTTAACAGTCTCCGGGTTTTCAGGAATTTCAATAAATACAGTTACGGGTTCAACTGGATTTACAGGAACAACCGGAACAACTGGGTTTGGGCAACCGGGTACTATAGGAACAATGGGAGATTCCGGAATAACAGGTTCTCAAGGAATTACTGGACCTCAGGGAATAACCGGATCAACCGGTGCAACAGGAATTCCCGGAACAACTGGAACTACTGAAGTTATCGGTTCTACAGGGTTTACTGGGCCAACAGGTTCAACTGGATTAACCGGAGCGACTGGTTCAACTGGTACAAATGGCACAACAGGATATATTGGATTTACTGGTATAACAGGTACAATTGGAGTGACAGGTTCAACTGGGACTTCAGGAATTCTAGGCTCAACAGGATTCACTGCTTCAACTGGATTAGCTGGAACATCTGGCAGCATTGGAATTACAGGAACAACCGGAATCACAGGTTCAACCGGATCAACAGGAATTAGTGGGATTACTTTATCGGGCATTACGGGTTTTACAGGGATAATTGGTGCTACTGGAACAACAGGTTCTAGTGGAGCAACTGGAAACATTGGGCAAACCGGAACAATTAGTTTTACGGGAATAGCAGGAACAACTGGAACAGCATTAGCTGGATCAACTGGAGCAACTGGTAATGCTGGTGTAACCGGTATTGCGGGTTTTACAGGAATTACTGGATCAACCGGAACAACTGGTGCAACAGGAACAACTGGAACAATTGGAAACTTAGGTACAATGGGAACGCAGGGAGCAGTTGGATCAATTGGTTTAACTGGATCTCAAGGAGCAACGGGAGGTGCCCTTGGAGCCACTGGTACCATTGGAATTACTGGAAGTACAGGAACAAGTGGTACAAGTGGATCAACTGGAACACCTAATTTTGTAACCGGTACAACTGGAACAACAGGATCAACTGGAACAACGGGTTCAACAGGAACAACAGGAACTACTGGCACTAGTGGATCAACCGGAATTAGTTCCACAGGAATAACAGGGTTTTCTGGATCAACAGGTGATACTGGCATAACTGGAATAACAGGAAGCACAGGAGTAAGTTCAACAGGAACAACTGGTGCAACTGGATCAACAGGATCAACTGGTGATACTGGAATAAGCGGTTTAACTGGAACAACAGGAATTAGTTCAACGGGTACAACCGGCATTACCGGTTCAACGGGTTCAACCGGTGATACTGGATTAACAGGATCGAGTGGATCAACTGGAATCAGTTCTACAGGAACAACAGGATTTTCTGGATCAACAGGTGATACTGGCATAACTGGAATAACAGGAAATACAGGAATAAGTTCTAGTGGCTCGACAGGTATGACCGGTTCAACGGGTTCAACTGGTGATACTGGATTAACAGGAGCTACTGGATCAACGGGAATTAGTTCTACTGGAACAACAGGCGCCTCGGGTTTGACAGGATCAACAGGGACAACTGGCTTATCAGGTACTACTGGAAGCACTGGAATTGGTACGACAGGTACAACAGGTTTTACCGGATCAACTGGAACAACAGGCACAACTGGCTCAACAGGATCTACTGGTATTAGTACAACTGGAACATTTGGCACAACAGGTGCAACTGGTTCTACGGGAATAACTGGCCTGTCAGGTACTACTGGATCAACTGGAATTAGTTCTACTGGAACAACAGGCACATCGGGTTTGACGGGATCAACAGGAACAACTGGTTTATCAGGTACTACTGGAAGCACTGGAATTGGTACGACAGGTACAACAGGTTTTACCGGATCAACTGGAACAACTGGCTCAACTGGACAAACAGGATCTACTGGTATTAGTACAACTGGAACATTTGGCACAACAGGTGCAACTGGTTCTACGGGAATAACTGGCCTGTCAGGTACTACTGGATCAACAGGAATTAGTGCAACCGGAACAACCGGATCAACAGGTTCAACTGGCTCAACTGGAACCACAGGAACGTCCGGCTCAACTGGGTCAACAGGAATTAGTACAACGGGCACAACAGGATTTACAGGATTTACGGGCTCAACGGGTCTAAGTGGCAGAACTGGATCAACGGGAATTAGTTCAACAGGAACTACAGGTTCAACAGGAACAAGTGGATCGACCGGAATTAGTGGAACTACAGGAACCACGGGTTCAACCGGAATAAGTACAACTGGGACCACTGGTGCGACAGGCACAACAGGATCGACTGGAACTACAGGATCTACGGGAACAATCGGTTCAACAGGAACCACAGGATCTAACTTTAATGGTGTCGACTATGTTTTCGCGTATGACCAAACAACACAAACTCAAGCGGCTGCAAATACCTATCAAACTATAACTGTAAACACTAACGTCTTAAGAGGCCAAAGTTCAGATAGGTGGTTACACGCAACAGGAAACGGAACTGGCACTGCAATCTTTCAGGCAGAGGCAACAGGTATTTATTTAGTTGATTATTCTGTTGCAGGAGGATTTTCAGTGGGAACGGGAGATTTTTTTATAAGAGCATTATTAGCCGGCGGTACAGGAATAGCCGGTGTAGAAATACCCGGAACTACATCAGCTAATGATGATACTGCCGCAGGGCTTCCATTTAATGTTGCAAGTTATTTTTTGGTTAATATTACGGGAATTGGAAATCAAATGTTTTTTCAGTTTGCCGGAGATGCAACTAATTCAGAAATTATAGCTGAGGCAGGAGTAGCAGGTGGTGCGACTGCGCCAAGTTTTACCGTAGTGATAACAAAAGTTGCTTAATAAAAATTATATTTAAAAAAAGGAATTGGGATGAAAAATAAATTTTTAATATTTCTGCTTATTTCTATTCCATTTTTTTATGGTGCAAATTTCCAAAATCTTAAGGGCCAAAATAACCAAAATGTTGATTCTTCATTTGGGCAAGGCTCTGGTTATGTTACAACTCAAAATTCTCAAGGTATGTATATCAATAGAATAAGAATTCAAAGTGATGGCAAAATTGTGGCAGTTGGTTATACACAAAACCCAAATACTCAAGCAATTATTGTAAGATATAATACTAATGGAACTATTGATACAACATTTGGAACAAATGGAATAATAACAGCAAACATCGGTTCAACTTTATCAACTACAGAACTTAGAAATATTGCAATTCAATCGAATGGAAATATTGTTGTTGCCGGGTATACTGCAGATGTCAATTCAAAGTGTATGGCATTAATTGCAAGGTATACATCTGCTGGTGCGCTGGATACAACATTCAATTCTCCCAACGGTTATATAACTGCAGTTGCTGGCGAAGGCTCTTTAATTAATTCGGTTATGATCCAGTCAAATGGTAATATTATTGTCAGCGGGGTTGCGGTGTTTGGCGGATATTCTAACGCATTAATTACAAGATACACATCTGCAGGAGTAATTGATTCAACTTTTGGCACCGGTGGAGTTGTAACAGCGATAGTTGGAGCGGGTACAAGCATTACTTCATCTGCTTTGGATTCTTCAGGTAACATTTTAATTGCCGGTAATTATAAATCAACATTGGGTGAGCAAATAATATTGGCGCGATACACTTCAGCCGGTGCGCTGGATACCACATTTAATTCTCCAAATGGTTATGTGACGAGTTTAATTGGTAATAGATCAGTTGCAAATAGTATCGCGATTGATTCATCAGGAAATATTTTAGTTGCAGGGTTTGCAAATGTTGCAAATGCTGATCAATTTGTAATTGAAAGATATACTTCAGCAGGTGTGCTAGACACCACATTTAATTCGCCAACTGGTTACATTACGAGTTTGGCTGGGAACGCTTCGCGAGCAAATGATATCGCAATTCAATCAACTGACGGGAAAATTGTTATTGGCGGTTATATAAATTATTTTATAGATGAAGCAACAATTGCAAGATTTAACACTAATGGAACTTCTGACACAACTTTTGGAAATGGTGGAGTTATTTCTTTGGCAATTGGAAATGGTTCAAGAATTAATGGAATTGCAATTCAATCTTCTGATGGCAGAACAGTTGTGGGTGGTTATGAAAAAGATCCCTCAACAAATGAGCAATTTGGTCTTGTCTCTAGATTTAATAAAAATAATACAGATTATATTGTTATTTCAAGTATTGCTTCCACAATAAGCACAAAAATTCCAGCAGTAACAGGATACGCTTCATTAACTGGCGCAACTGTTTCAGTTTTAGTAAATGGAACTCTATTTGCGACCGGTACAACTGACCCTGTAACAACGGGTTGGAATATTGGAAATACAAGTGTTTTACCAGTTGGTACAAATACAATTTTGGCAAATTTGAGTTTGACTGGCGCAACAATAGTAGGTGATGAAATTGAATTTACTGTTGTTGATAATTTAGGAGAAGATTCTGTTTTGGTTTATAGCACAGCTACACAAACTTTAACGGGTGCAAATACTGCAACAAATATTACATTTAATAATGCTCCAATTTTAAATACGTGGCAAAGTAATGGAACTAATACATTAACATGCAAAAAAGCAGGAAAATATTTAATTACTTATTATATTTTGGGAAATAATACTAGTGCAGTAACGAGTGCCACTATTACAGCAAGAATTACGCAAAATGGAACTGAAATTGCGGGTTCACAAACAGGTGAAATTTTGGCAGCGAGTGATTTTAAATTATTAACAAGTGGTGTGATTGTTAATGCTAATGCAAATGATACAATAGTTTTTCAATTTGCCGGCAGCGCAACAACTGTTCAGCTCGCTCCAACGGGAATTGGATCAACTTTAGTAAGCGCTAAGGCAAGTATAATAAGATTGTCTTGAAAATAATTTTATATGTTTGTTTTAAATACAATTTTAGTCATTATTAATTTGTTATTTTCCCATTTATAATCAATTGGAAAAATAATAATTTTGTGATTGCCAATTAATTCTGCAACTTTTGCAAAAAAAGATTGTGATCTGATTAAAATATCACATTGCGCCACATTATAAAGATCTTGGGCAATTCTTTCTTTGTGAGATAAATTTCTATTATCTTGATAATGAAAAGTAATATTATTTTTATTTACATTTTTTTTAATTTTTTCAACCAAAATTAAAGGATCTTTATCATCTGTAAAAATTTGAACATGCAAAAGGCAATCTTTTAAATAATCTGAAAGTTTTGTTAATTGATCTATATAAAATTGGTTTGGCGGGCACCTGGTTGGCCATATTAAATCTTGATGTCTTACTTGAGTATCAAAATTTCTCTCATTTTTTTTTAAATAATAATTTTGGTTGTGGTCTTTGATTGAACCATCAGGTAATCTTTCATACGTATCCCAATTAAATGGATAGTAATTATAATTTTCATCATAAATAATTTGTGATTTATCATAATTAAATTCCTGTTGCGAAAATAAAACTCCATCATTGTAAATTCCGCCGCCAGTTCCTTTTCTTATATGAATGGCCACGGTTAGAATATTTTCTGGAAATAAAAATCTTGTAGGTTGGATTTTGAAACTAAGATCTTTTTTTAAAATATTAATCCAATCTTGATTGGTAAAATTTATCTTAGTTAATACATTTGTATATAAAACGGTTTCTTTATTGAAATTCTGTTGAAAAATTTCATATTCATCTTCAATAGAAACAAAATTGTATTTTTCAATGATGGATTTTTCAAATTCTTTTTTAAGTTTTTTAATTTCTGCATCATTTTTTGCATTGAAAATAAATTTAGTTTTTATTTTTGAATTTTCTATTTTTTGTTCTAATGTATGCAGCAAAAATAAGTCTGAATATTCAAACGGCTGATAATAAAATGGAATGTTATATTTTAATGTTAAAATTTTTGCTAGACAATAAATTATAACATTTTCTCCAAATTGAGAACCAAGTGCATTGGTAATAATAATATCATTTTTTATTACTAAATTTATTAATGAAAATAAAAAAATTAATATAAATTTTAATTGCTTCATATTGTAAAAATTTTAAGTTTAAACATAATTTTGACATCTTTTTTTTTTATGCATAGCTTGACATTAATGTTTATTTTAAAAAAAAAGGAGAATCTATGATTCAAAAGTTTCAGAAAAAATTTTTTACAATTTTGTTGCTGACCGCTTTAAATTTATCAGCAACTATTGATTATCTTGATACGACATTTGGGCCCAATGCAAATGGAATTGTAACTACAATTTTAAATACTTCATCATCCATTGGTGGGATAACAACAAATGCAAGCGGACAAATAATTGCAGTGGGTTCTACTTATATAAATAATGTTCAAAATTTAGTTGCTGCAAGATACAATTCAAACGGAGCTATAGATACTACTTTTGCAACTAGCGGTGTATTTACATCATTGGCAAATTCAACTTCTGCAGTTGCTAATGCAGTGACGGTTGATAGCAGTAGTAGAATAATCATCGTTGGTGGAAATGCAAATGCAGTTGTGGTGATTCGTTTAACAACAACAGGCGTACTTGATTCAACATTTGGAACAGGTGGTATAGTAACACTTACCCCTGGCGGAAATGTAGGGGAAGCAAGTTCGGTTATAATTGATGCCAATGGAAAAATTTTGATTTGCGGTGCATCAAATAGCCAAATGCTTATAGCTAGATTTAATACAAACGGAACAATAGATACAACATTTAACACCACAGGATATAATTTAGTAACGGTAAATGGTAATGATACAGGTAATTCTATAACTATTGATCAAAATGCAAAAATAGTGATTGGCGGTTCAACAATTGGTGGTGGTGGAACAAATTTCTCAATTGTTAGATTAACAAGCGCAGGTGTGGTTGATACAACATTTGGCACAAGTGGTTCAGTTGTAACACAAATTCCAAGTGAAAATAATAATTCAGTTCAATCAATTATGATTGATTCCTCAAATCGTATAATTGCAGCGGGTTATGGCAGTGTTCCCGGAACAAATGCAGTCTTTGCATTGGCGCGTTATTCAAATGCCGGCGTAATAGATACAACTTTTGGCACGGGCGGCACAGGAATAGTAACAACTTCAATTGGTGTAGTGGCACAAATATTTGGTGCAACACTAGATCAAAGTGGAAATATATTTACTGCAGGACTTTCAGATAATCAAGTTGCCGCAGCAAGATATACACCAAACGGATCACTCGATACAACTTTTGGCATTAGTGGGATTATAACAACAACCGTTAATTCTAATGGTTCACAAATGAATGCTGTAACAGTTCAAGCATCTGATGGCAGAGTTGTTGCAGGAGGTTTTGAAACATTAGATGTAAATACCGGGGATCAAGCTTTTGCATTAATAAGATACAATAAAAATAATACTGATTTTGTTAATATAACAAGTATAGCCAATAACGGTTCAGTTAATACAAAAATTCCTGTTGTTTCCGGTACATCCAGTGGAACAACAAGCCCTCAAGCATCAGTACAGGTTATAGTTAATGGTGTAACATTAACTACCGTGAATACAGATTCTTCCGGAAATTGGAATGCTGGTAACACTAATGTACTTCCAGTTGGATTAAATACAATTCAGGTAAATTTAATTATCAGTTCAGTTGTAGTTGTTTCACATGTAACTTTATTTACTGTAATAGATAACTTAGGTGAGGATGCTGTTTTTGCATATAATTCAACAAGTCAAACAAAAACAACTTCAACATTTACATCTCTTCCATTTAATAATTTAGTACTTGGTACATCAGGGAGCGGATCAGTTGGAACTTGGGCATATAATAGTGGCACAAATACATTTACCTGTAATAAATCCGGTAGATATCAACTTACTTACCACGGTTGTGGAGGATTAACAGCTGTTGGTTCTGGAGCTACTGCAATTAACGTTGCAACAGCTCTATTTATTAATGGATCAGAATATTTAGGAAGCGAAAATAATTCAAATATTGATGTATTAACTGTAAGTTCTGTTACAAATATTTTGGCAAAAGGTTTAGTTAAGGATTTAAATGCAGGAGATACAATTACTCTTCAATACGGTATTACAATTACTGGTTCTACTTCTACTTACGCTCCTGGTTTAATTGTTAACCCAAATTCTTCCGGTACGCAGAATGCATATTCAATTGCAATTATGAGAATTAGCTAATTTAATTTGGAGCTACAAGCTTATGTTTGTAGTTCCTTTTTTTAAGGAAATATTTTATGATTCAAAAAAAAAATAAAAAACAAAAAATATTATTGATATTTAATATTTTTTTTAATTTTTTTACTTTTTCAAACGCAACAATAGATTTTTTAGATACAACTTTTGGCGCAAATGCAAATGGAATTGTAACAACGAATATCGGTGCATCTGCAAAAATTAATAGTATTACTATTGATTCTCTTTTTAAGATAATTGCTGCAGGTTATAATGTAACTCCAAATAACATACAAAATTTAATTGTGGCACGTTATCTTTCAAATGGAACTTTAGATAATGTTTTTGGAACAAATGGAATTGTCACAACAGCTTCTGGCTTATCTTCACCTGTTGCTAATGCTGTTACAACGGATGCAAGTGGCAACATTGTGGTTGTTGGTTCAACGATTGTTTCCTCAGTAAATAATTTATTAGTAATTAGGTATCTTCCTACAGGCCAACTCGATTTAAATTTTGGAACCGGTGGTAAAGTTATAAAATTAGTTGGAACCAGCGTAGTTGGAAATTCGGTAGTCGTAGACAGTAATGGAAAAATCGTAATTGCATGCACATCCGTAATTAGTTCAAAAGATAATCTTACAGTTGTTCGTTTAAATTCTAACGGAACCGTTGATTCTACTTTTGGAACAGCCGGTGTGAAATCAATTACTGCTGGAAATGGATACACAGGCAATTCAATAAAAATTGATGTAAATGCAAAAATTGTAGTAGGTGGTTCTGCAATTATTTCTACTGGATCAAATTTGTTACTTGCTCGTTTGAATGCTATAAATGGCGCCGCAGATACCACATTTGGCACTAACGGCGTTGTTACAACGGCAATTGCAGGTAATTCTACAAGTGTTATAAATTCAATTTCAATTGATTCTTCAAATAAAATTGTTGCGGGTGGATATGCGGGAAGTAGTACTGTAAGTAATTTTACGGTTGCGCGCTATAACACAAATGGAACACTTGATACTTCATTTGCTACAAATTTAAGCGGAATTCAAATTAACCCAATTGGTTCTAATTCGCAAATAGATTCAGTTGCCATTGATTTAAATTCTAAAATTGTGGCAGGTGGATTTTCAGATTATACTTTTGCGCTTGCAAGATATAATATCAATGGATCATTGGATACTACTTTTGGAAATTCTGGAGTATTATTAACTTCAATTGGAAATAAATCTCAAATAAATTCAATTAAAGTTCAAGGTTCAGATGGTAGAATTATTGCGGCTGGTTTTGAAAATGATTTGGTAACAAACAATCCTCAATTTGCGCTCGTAAGATATAATAAAAACAATACTGATTTTATTAATATTACAAGTTTGATTGATAACAGTATTATTGACACAAAAACTCCAATTGTTTCCGGTACATCATCAGGATCAAATGCACAAGTTCAAGTTCTAACCAATGGCAATTTAATTAAAACTGTTTCAACAGATGTGAATGGAAATTGGGATGCAGGAATAACAAATATTTTGCAACCTGGTTTAAACGTAATAAGAGTAAATTTAGTTGTAAATTCACAAATTGTTATATCGCATGTTAGCAATGTAACAATATTAGATAATTTTAGTGATGACGCATTATTTGTTTATGGCTCACAATCACAAACTTCAGCAACTTCTTCATACTCCCCGATTCCTTTTGATAATTTGGTAAGATTAGGAACTTGGACATATTCAAATTCAAAGTTTAAATGCAATCAAGCGGGAGCTTATTTAATACAATATACTGCAAATGCAGGAGTTAGTGAAAACATTACTACAATCGATATTGGAACAAATATTGCAATCAATTCAATTGAATATTTAGGAAGTGAATCAAATGCAGGAATTGATTTTGGGACCAATTTAACAAAAACTTTAACAAGAAGTTTTGTAAAACAAATGAATTCTGGTGATTTATTAACATTTAATTTGGCTGTAAATATTTCAGGCGGTGGCTCAGGATTTACTGCAGGATTAATGCAAGATCCAAACGCAGTTGGCACGCAACCTGTTTATTCATTAACAATTACAAGAATTTCATAAGAAAATAAAGCCCGGTTTTACCGGGCTTTTTAATATAAAAAACATGATTTTAGATATGTATTTTTTATTTGTTACAAAAATTTTGTTAACAATATTTGCTGCAATTTTAATTCCTGTTTATTGGAAAAATTATGGACCAACTAATTTTTTGTGGTTGTCGGATATAAGTTTATTTTTAACTTTGTTTGCTCTTTGGGTTAATTATTCATTATTTACAAGT
Source organism: Candidatus Babelota bacterium (assembly GCA_013287265.1). Lineage (GTDB taxonomy): Bacteria > Babelota > Babeliae > Babelales > JABDEC01 > JABDEC01. The sequence goes on from JABDEC010000004.1 coordinate 10,573, forward strand.
ATAGCAATGGTTGGAATTTTTCCGTTTGAATTGGCTTGGAATTTAGATTTTTTTCTTCATTTATTTACCGGAAAAAATTTAATACATATTGCAGATTACATGTTTGAAAGAAAATATTCTTTATTTTTAAAATCACTTTCTTTATTTCATGTAATTTTGCCGCCATTGTGGATTTTTTTGCTTTATAAATTTGGTTACAACCAAAATGCTTTTTTATATTCGATATTTTTAATTTGGATTATTTTAATTTTGACTTATTTATTTACTGATCCAAAGAAAAATATAAATTGGGTTTTTATGCCGAAAATAAATCATTGGAAAATTTCTGAATTTATTTGGTTGATAATTTTAATGATAGGTTTTCCTATTTTTGTTTTTTTACCAATGCATGTAATTTTAAAAAGAATTTTTTAGCATTTGCTTTTATAAAAAAAATATATAGATTTTTTGGTTATAAAATTAAGTAGTAATGTCTTTATGAAATCTTATAAAATTCTTTTATTTTTAATTTTAATAATAAATTCTTTTTCTATTTCTTCGGAACTATCAAAGAATGACGGTAGCCAAAAAGAAAATGAACTTGAACAACTTTTCAATGACTGTCTTACAAGACAATATCCTTACAACAAACTAGTGATTGATCAAGGCAGCGAGGAAATTAAAAAGAATTTACAAGTCAATGGTAATCAAGTCATATTAGGAAATTTAACAGTTGGTGGCACAATTTCAAATGGTAGCTGTTCCTCTCCTAAAATTAATTCCGGATCGTCAACGGGAACTACAGGAACAACCGGATCGCCAGGACTTTCTGGAGCAACAGGAACGACTGGCACAACTGGTTCAAGTGGTACAACAGGAATAACTGGCTCAACCGTCACTGGAAATACTGGAAGCACAGGCACAACAGGAGATCCAGGAACAACTGGAACAACTGGAACGCCTGGTACGACTGGATTTGGTATAACTGGAACAACAGGGACAACTGGATCAACTGGAACTAGTGGTACAACTGGAGATACAGGAATAACCGGAGATACTGGTTTGGATGGTTCTTTGGGTACTATTGGAACTCCTGGCGCAGCAATTACTGGAGCAACCGGAACAACCGGAACTACGGGAGATACAGGAAGTACAGGACAGACTGGAGACACAGGTTCTACCGGAATGACAGGGGCAACAGGAACAACTGGATCTGTTGGGTATACAACTACCGGTTCAACTGGAACAACCGGAACTTCATTTACCGGGACAACTGGTGCAACAGGTTTTACAGGTTCGTTTGGCTTTACGGGAACCACTGGAACAACTGGAACAACCGGATTATCTTTTACTGGAACAACAGGAACAACAGGCACACCAATTACCGGGACAACCGGTTCGACCGGGGATACTGGAATTACCGGATTGACGGGATCAACAGGAACTTCTGGTATACAAGGTTTATCATTTACGGGAACAACAGGAACAACAGGAACAAATGTTACCGGTGCAACTGGAGCAACGGGCGATACAGGATCTACGGGATTAACCGGTGCAACTGGAACTACGGGTTCAATTGGATATGTATTTACAGGAACAACAGGAACAACAGGAACAAATGTTACCGGTGCAACTGGAGCAACGGGCGATACAGGGTCTACGGGATTAACCGGTGCAACTGGAACTACAGGTTCAATTGGTTACGTATTTACAGGAACAACAGGAACAACTGGAACAAATGTAACTGGAACAACTGGAGCAACGGGTAATACAGGGTCTACTGGATTAACCGGTGCCACTGGAACTACAGGTTCAATCGGTTATGTATTTACAGGAACGACAGGAACAACGGGAATTAATGTTACTGGTTCGACAGGAATAACCGGTAACAGTGGATCTACAGGATTTACTGGAACTACAGGTTCTAGTGGATCGACAGGTTCTACTGGAAATACTGGATTAACTGGTATTACTGGTTCATTAATAACGGGAACAACCGGAACTGAAGGAACGACGGGAACAATTGGGACACCAGGAACAACAGGAACTCAAGGAACTATGGGATTTAATAGTGTAACAGGAGAAACAGGAACTACTGGTTCGACTGGAATCGGGCAAACTGGTTCAACTGGAACAACGGGATTAGTCGGAACATTGGGAACTTTTGGGACATCAGGAAGTACTGGTCCAACTGGAGCGACGGGAACAACTGGAGTAACTGGAACATTTTCCACCGGAACAACTGGAACGACTGGTTTAACGGGAACTCAAGGAAATTTAGGAACTTTTGGTACGACTGGAAGTACCGGTCCAACAGGACCGACGGGAACAACTGGAACTTCTGGAACTAATACGACAGGAAGTTCAGGAAGTACTGGTGCATCTGGTATCACAGGTTCAACGGGAAATACTGGTTCTACAGGTTCTACTGGTTCTACTGGTTCTACCGGAACAACTGGAACAACTGGAACATTTGTAACTGGCACAACTGGAACTACTGGCATGATAGGAAATATGGGAACTTCCGGATTTACTGGCTCAACAGGTTCAACTGGTTCAACAGGCGATACGGGTTCAACTGGAAGTACAGGAATTTCAACCACAGGATCAACTGGAATTACAGGAACTACAGGTTCAACAGGAAGTACAGGATTTAGTGGCTTCACTGGCACAACTGGAACAACTGGGGATACGGGACTGACAGGAATAACCGGATTTTCAGGATCGACAGGTTTTACCGGAGCCACAGGCACAACTGGTTTAACCGGAACTACGGGTTTTACTGGAATATTTGGTTCATCAGGATTCACAGGTTTTACAGGATTTATTGGTGCAACAGGTTTTACGGGATTGACAGGAACAACCGGATCTGCTGGTTCAGCAGGTACAACCGGAGTTACTGGTTTTACAGGATCAACTGGAACAACTGGAGCAACTGGAGCAACTGGAACAACTGGAACAACCGGTTCAGTTGGAACAACTGGATTTACTGGTTCTACAGGATTTACTGGCTCAACGGGTTCAACTGGACAGACCGGTCTAACCGGTTCAACTGGATCAACGGGAACAACAGGAAGTGCAGGTTCACTTGGAACAATAGGAGCTTCAGGATCCAGTGGTTCAAGTGGAACAACAGGTCCAACTTTAAATGATTCTCCTTTTGCATTTAACCCACAAATTGATCCGGTTTCTAGACAAATTAATTGGTCAATTGGAGCATCTCAGGGAATTAATACAATTTTAACTACTAACAGGACTTATAATAGAATTTATGGAAAATTTGTTGCATCAAATACAAATCAAAATATTTTTTCTGTAGAAAAAAATAAATTAAATTTATGGATTGCTGGTGGAGGTACATCAGGAACGACACTTTATTATAGTTCCGACGGAATAAATTGGATTGCAGTCCCTAGCTCACCTTTCACATCTCAAGTAAATTTTATTGCGTGGAATGGGATAAGATTTGTTGCTTGTGGTCAGGGAACACATACTTTAGCATATAGTTCTGATGGAATAAATTGGACTGCCGTGAGTTCTTCACCATTTTCAATTGCAGGGTTTGCTGCTGTTTGGAATGGAACAATTTGGGTAGCAGTTGGCCAAGGCACAAACACAATTGCTACAAGTTTTGACGGAATTACGTGGACTCCTGTTCCAGGATCGACTTCAATTTTTTCTTCAAATGGACGAGGGATATCTTGGAATGGTTCACTTTTTGTAGCAGTTGGAACGGGTACAAATGCTATTGCAAGAAGCAGTGATGGAATTAATTGGACAGGAGAAGGCACTTCTGTTTTTTCTGCTGGTGGACAAGTAACATGGAATGGAATTAGATGGGTAGCTGTGGGACAAGGTACAAATACGATTGCATATAGTTCTGATGGAATAAACTGGACTGGTTTGGGGCTTATTATTTTTAATATTGGAACTTGCATTGCCTGGAATGGCACAGTTTTTGTTGCAACTGGAGAACCTGGCGGAGGCTTGACCAATACAATGGCATATAGTTTTGATGGTATTACTTGGTCGACGGCAACAAATCCTCCTTCAACATCAATTTTTTCAACAAATGGTTGGGGCGTTTCATGGAATGGAAATAGATTTGTTGCAGCTGGTGAGGGAACAAATACATTAGCTTATAGTGCCGACGGAATAAACTGGACTGCAGTACCAAATTCATTATCACTTTTTGCAAAATATGCAGTTTCAACATGCTATTCAGCAATGGGCAGTTATCAACTTCTTGCAAAATCCCAATGGGTTGCATTGGGAAGTGGTTCTAATACTACTGCAAATAGCGCAAATGGAATAACAGGTTGGAATTTACAAGGAACTACTGGAACATTTTCCGGAACTGGATTTGCTGCCGCGTGGAATGGGCAATATTGGGTTGCTCTGGGACAAGGTGGGCGAACGATTGTATATTCTACCGGGCCTAATGGTTTTGGATGGGTTACGGGTCAAACCGGAGTTTTTACAACATCAGGAAATGCAATTGCGTGGAATGGAAAAATGTTTGTAGCCGGAGGCCAAGGTACAAATACGCTTGCATATAGTTTTGATGGAATAACATGGACAGCAGCAGTAAGTCCATTTTCAACTGCTTGTTTTGGAGTTGCATGGAATGGATCAATGTGGATTGCAGTTGGAAGTGGAACAAATACAATTGCAAGAAGTAGTGATGGAATAAATTGGATAGGTGAAGGAATTTCAATTTTTTCAACTGAAGGAAGAGCTGTTGCATGGAATGGATCAATTTGGGTTGCAGTTGGAAGTGGAACAAATACAATTGCAAGAAGTAGTGATGGAATAAATTGGATAGGTGAAGGAATTTCAATTTTTTCAACTGAAGGATTTGGAGTTACGTGGAATGGGGTGAAATTTGTTGCAGTTGGAAGTGGAACAAATACGATTGCATATAGTTCGGATGGTATTAATTGGACTGGTTTAGGAACTATAGTTAGTTCAACAGGAACTGCGTTTTCAACACAAGGTAATGGTGTTGCATGGGATGGAACAAAATTTGTCGCAGTAGGACAAGGAACAAATACTATTGCATGGAGTTTAGATGGCATAAAGTGGATTGGAGAAGGAGCAGCAACATTTACGTCTGCTGGTATTGGTATTGCAACTACAAATGATTATCGTGCAAGAATGCCAGTATTATTGCCAACTACTGGAATAAATTTAGCTCAGGAAGATGTGATAACTGTGACGGCACCCCCATTTTTTGATGGTTCGCTGACGAGAGCAAGTGTAACTTTAGGAAATTAATGCGCAAAATTTTAATAAAAATTTTATTGCTTTTTACAATTTATTTTTCCTCTTTTGTCTCTTGTTCAGAAATTGATAATAAAGATGAAAAAATTACAAGAGGTGTTTACAACAATTTGACTGTTTATCAAGGCAATGTTCAGATAAATCAAAATTTACAGGTAAATGGAAATGAAGTTATTTTAGGAAATTTACTTGTGGGCGGAACAATCAGTGTTGGTTTTTGCACAGGGATTTTTCCAATTAAAGGAACAAAAGGTACAACTGGTTCTACCGGGACAACAGGTTCACAAGGTGACACGGGAACAACAGGTTCAACTGGTATAGGTCAAACAGGTACAACTGGTTCAACTGGATTTGCAACAGATGGAACAACTGGATCAACGGGTACCACAGGAACTACAGGCACAACGGGTGATACAGGAACTACTGGTTCAAGTGGATTTGGATCCACAGGATCAACTGGTACTACAGGTGATACCGGTTTCACAGGTTCAGTTGGATCTGATGGCCTTGAAGGCACTACTGGTTTCACAGGTTCTACCGGTACAACGGGATCAACAGGTTATGGTTCAACTGGTTCAACTGGAGATACTGGAATTGGCGCTATAGGATTAACAGGGACTTTAGGATTTTTCGGTAATGTTGGAATTAATGGGACAACGGGAGCAACTGGATTTACTGGTGAAACTGGTACTACTGGTTCAACCGGGACAACTGGCCAAACCGCTACAACAGGAACTATGGGAACTACTGGATTAACGGGTTCCATTGGAACTACAGGTTCTACCGGTGCAACTGGTTCGACTGCTTTTGGAATGTCAGGGACAACTGGTTCAACAGGTGATTTTATAACCGGGACAACCGGTACAAACGGGACTTTTGGATTTATAGGTTTGCCTGGTTCAATTGGCTCTTCAGGGTCTACAGGTTTTGGAGCAACCGGAACAACAGGTTCTTCAGGAATTTTTACAACTGGCACTACAGGAACTATTGGTTCAATTGGAAATCAGGGTCAACACGGAACATCAGGAATATCAGGGTCTACAGGTTTTGGGGCAACCGGAACAACAGGTTCTTCAGGAATTTTTACAACCGGCACTACAGGAACTGTTGGTTCAATTGGAAATCAGGGTCAAGGCGGAACATCAGGGACATCAGGGTCTACAGGCTTTGGGGCGACAGGAACAACTGGATCATCAGGAATTGTTACAACTGGTACCACAGGAACTATTGGTTCAATTGGAAATCAGGGACAAGGCGGAGCCTCAGGAACATCAGGGTCTACAGGTTTTGGAGCCACTGGAACAACCGGATCATCAGGAATTGTTATAACTGGCAGTTCAGGAAACACAGGATCAACTGGCTCAACAGGACATACCGGAGATACTGGAACTACTGGTTCTACTGGAATAGCAATTACTGGAACAACTGGAACGACAGGATTTGCATCATCAGGATTCTCAGGCCAGACGGGAACAACTGGTTCTTCGGGTATAACTGGAACAACTGGTACAACTGGAACTACCGGTAATGGAATGACTGGAAGTACGGGAACTACAGGTTTTTCAACAAGCGGCTTCTCAGGAACTACTGGATTTACAGGTTCTACAGGGTTTACAGGAACTACAGGAACATCGGGGATTGCAGGTTTTGGTTCTACAGGAAGTACCGGTTCAACAGGAATTGGCTCAACAGGAACAATTGGTTCTACTGGAAATAGCGGATTTACAGGGACTTCGGGAACCACAGGTACATCTGGGATTCAAGGCTTTGGTAATACCGGATCTACCGGATCAACTGGAATAGCAACAACTGGAACGACTGGATCAAACGGAACAATTGGCTTTTCAGGAATTGATGGAAATTTTGGTTTTAGTGGTACTACAGGCATAAATACAATGGGTAGTACAGGTTCTTCCGGAATAGCATCAATTGGAACAACAGGATCAACAGGTTTTACCGGATCAACGGGAACTTCGGGATCAACTGGATTTACAGGTAACGTAACTAATGGAATGACCGGTTCCACTGGTCCAACTGGATTTACGGGGTCAACAGGTGATACTGGTTCAACAGGATTGACAGGATCAAGCGGATCTACTGGATCTACAGGAAATACTGGCTCAACCGGATTGAATACGACTGGATATTCTGGAAATACAGGGTCTACAGGATCTGTTGGAACGATTGGAACTTTTGGTTTTACTGGTTCTATAGGTAGTACAGGATTTACAGGTTTTACTGGTTCAACAGGACAAACGGGAAGTACAGGATCAACTGGTTTTCAAGGATCTAATGGCAATTCGGGTTTTACAGGATTTACTGGTATTACCGGTTCGACAGGACTAACAGGCCAAACAGGTTCTACGGGAATTTCTAATAATGGTACTACTGGATCTACAGGGTCGACAGGCAATAAGGGAACAACAGGAACTTCAGGAATAAGTACAACTGGAACAACAGGTACTACTGGTTCTCAAGGTAGTACCGGGCAAATTGGCACAACTGGAACAACTGGAAGTGCTGGTTCTTTAGGTTCAGTTGGACCATTAGGATCTTCGGGAATAACTGGTCCTCCTGCTAATGCTTCTTTATTTAATTTTCAACCTCAATTTGACCCATCTTCAAAAGAAATACCGTATACAATTGGTGCAAATTATTTAGGCGTTAATACATTGCAAACAACTAATAGGACTTACAATAATATTTATGGTGAATTTATTGCATCAAATACAAATCAGAACATTTTTACTGTTGAAAAAAATAAATTAAATTTGTGGTTAGCGGGATTTAATAGTTCAACAAATAACATAGCATCTAGTTTAGATGGTATTAATTGGATTACTGGCGTACAATCAAATTTTTCAACTAAAGTTGATACTATTACATGGAATGGAATAATGTTTGTTGCTGGAGGGCAAGGAACGAATGTTCTTACATATAGTTTTGATGGCATAAATTGGACAGCTTCAGCAAATGGCAATTCATTATTTGGTATAGTTGTTGCAGTAGCCTGGAATGGCACGATGTTTGTTGCAGGAGGTATCGGCACGAATACTCTTGCGTATAGTCTCGATGGAATAAATTGGACAGCTTCTGCAAATGGAAATTCAATATTTTCATCAGAGGTATCAGGGGTTGCTTGGAATGGATCAATGTGGGTTGCAGTTGGAAAAGGCGCTAGTAATACAACAGCTTATAGTTTTGATGGCATACATTGGATAGGATCGGGATCTATTTTTTCAACTACTGGTTTTGGTGTGGTATGGAATGGAACAATTTGGGTGGCAGTCGGACAAGGAACTAATTCAATTGCAATGAGTACAAATGGAATTAATTGGACGGGCGAGGATCTTACAATTTTTGCAACTGCGGGATTTGGTGTTTCATGGGATGGAACTTTATTTGTTGCTGTTGGCCAAGGAACAAATACTATTGCGTATAGTTATGATGGAATAAATTGGACAGGTTTAGGAACAGCAATTTTCTCAACTGCGGGTAATGCGGTATTTTGGAATGGAAATAGATTTGTGGCTGTAGGTCAAGGAACTAATTCAATTGCTTATAGTAATGATGGAATCCATTGGCAGGCATCAAATTCTTCTACATCTATTGGTAGTGATGGTCTTGCAGTAACGTATTCGACCATGGGAAGTTATGCATTAATCGCAAAATCTCAATGGGTTGCATTAGGAAGTGCCGGTGGTGGAAATACAATTGCAAATAGCTCAGATGGTACAACAGGTTGGGCAGGACAAGGCACGGGTATTTTTACTACACAAGGAAATGGTGTTGCCTGGAACGGTCAATATTGGGTTGCTGTTGGCCAAGGGACAAATACTATTGCTTATACAACAGGTCCAAATGGAACTGGTTGGAAGGGATTGGGAGCATCAACATTTACTACGCAAGGAAATGCAGTTGCATGGAATGGAAAAATGTTTGTAGCCGGCGGACAAGGTACAAATACACTTGCATATAGTTTTGATGGAATAAATTGGAATCCATCTGCAAATGGAAATTCAATATTTACTACGTCGGTATTGGGTGTTGCATGGAATGGTTCAATCTGGGTTGCAGTAGGAAGCGGAACAAATACTATAGCTTGGAGTTCAGATGGAATAAATTGGAACGCATCTGCCAATGGAAATTCAATATTTACAACAGGATTTGGTATTGCGTGGAATGGTTTAATTTGGGTTGCAGTGGGAAGCGGAACAAATACTATAGCTTGGAGTCCAGATGGAATAAATTGGAATGGTGAAGGCGCAACTATTTTTACAAATCATGGAATTGGAATTGCATGGAATGGCGTTAGATTTGTTGCTGTAGGTCAAGGTACGAATGCGATAGCGTATAGTTCTAACGGAACCAGTTGGACAGGTCTTGGAGCAATTTTTTCAACACGAGGAAATGCTGTTGCGTGGGATGGGACAAAATTTGTTGCGGTTGGGCAAGATTTACAAGACATTAAGTATAGTCAAAATGGCATAAATTGGACAACATCAGTTCCTACTGGAGCTGGACCATTTCCTGGTGGAAGCGCAGGTGGTTTTGCAATTGGAACGACAAATAATATTAGAGGAAGAATGATTGCATATTTACCAACAACAGGAATTAATTTGGCCGCTGAAGATGTTTTATCTGCAATGGCGCCTCCATTTTATGATGCATCATTAACCAGAGCTTCAATAACAGTTGGAAATTAGTTATGAAAAATATTATTAAATATCATTTATTTTTTTTATCAATTAATTTTATGTTTTCATCTGAATTGCAAAAAAATGAAGATTTAATTAATAAAAGTTTTCAACAAAATTTAAATGAAGTTATAAGAGGCGGTGTTTATAACAATTTATTAATTTACGAAGGAAGTGAATTAATAAAACAAAATTTGCAAGTTGATGGAAATGAAGTTATTTTGGGAAATTTATTGGTTGGTGGAACCATTAATGGCATGGTTTCAGTTGGTGGAACAGGTGCAACTGGAACAACTGGTACAACAGGTTCATCAGGAGGTATTGGCACAACTGGTACGACTGGGTTTGCAGCTTTAGGCACAACCGGATCGACTGGTCAAACTGGAACAACTGGTTCAACCGGTACAACTGGACAAACAGGAGTAACGGGCTCAACTGGTAGTAATCAAACTGGTTCAACTGGAATTGGTATTACAGGATCTACCGGCAATTCCGGATTATCAATAATCGGAACAACAGGAACAACCGGAACAACCGGATCAACAGGATCAACAGGATCAACTGGAGATACTGGAGCAACAGGAGTAGGGATTACCGGAACTATTGGTTTTTTGGGATTTGCAACCGTAGGAACTACAGGATCAACTGGATCATCCGGATCAACTGGATTTTCAGGTTTTACTGGTTCAACAGGAGCAACAGGTATACCAATTACAGGAAGTTCTGGTTCAACAGGAAGTTCAACAACGGGTATTTCAGGAACCGTTGGTTCAACTGGAATAACAGGAACATCTGGAACAATTGGAGTAGCTGGAACAGATGCAGTCGGAACAACTGCTACAACTGGTCAAACGGGAAATTCTACAACAGGAACAACCGGTACAACAGGTTTTAGTGGAACAACAGGAACAACCGGAACGACAGGATCAACCGGTGATACCGGAATTGCAATTGCAGGCTCAACTGGTCAAACGGGAAATTCTACAACAGGAACAACCGGTACAACAGGTTTTAGTGGAACAACAGGAACAACCGGAACGACAGGATCAACCGGTGATACCGGAATTGCAATTGCAGGCTCAACAGGTCAAACTGGGAATTCCTCAACAGGAACAACAGGAACAACGGGTTTTAGTGGAACAACTGGTTTTACTGCTACAACAGGATCTACTGGTGATACCGGAACAGCAACTATAGGCACAACTGGGCAAACTGGAAATTCAACAACAGGAACAACTGGATCTACAGGTTTCAGTGGAACAACGGGTTTTACCGGTTCAACAGGATCTACTGGAGATACAGGAATAGCAACTATAGGTACAACGGGGCAAACTGGAAATTCAACAACAGGAACAACTGGATCTATCGGTTTTAGTGGAACAACGGGTACAAATGGGTCTGTTGGATTTACTGGAGAAAGTGGTATTGCTACTACAGGAACAACTGGATCTACAGGAGATACCGGATCAACAGGCTCAACAGGATTTACGGGCCAAACAGGTGATACAGGTTTTGCGGGAACGACAGGAGCCACGGGTCCAACTGGCGCGGGTATTTTAGGTTTGTCAGGATTTACCGGAACAACAGGCTCGACGGGAATCACAGGAATTACCGGACAAACTGGCGATACTGGGACGACGGGATCAACTGGAATTACGGGCTCAACCGGAATCGGAACGTCAGGAACCACTGGAACAACGGGAGGTAATTTTTCAGGTTCAACAGGAACAACCGGCTCAACTGGTCAAACTGGTGACACAGGTTTAACGGGAACAACTGGGTTTACCGGTTTTGGATTAACCGGATCAACTGGTTCTATTGGAAATACAACAACTGGTTCAACTGGTTTTACTGGTAATTCAGGAATGACTGGAACAACAGGCACAACTGGTTCAACCGGATTTACAGGAACTGCTGGGATTGTTGGGACAACTGGAACAACTGGTGGTAATACGACCGGTACGACTGGGCAAACGGGCGATACAGGACTAACGGGAATTTTCGGAACATCAGGTACCACGGGAACAACTGGAATTGTTGGAACAACAGGAACATCGGGTAATACGGGTTTAACAGGTTCTACAGGAACAATTGGTACTCAAGGTTTTAATGGAACTTTCGGAACTACAGGAACAATTGGGCAAAATGGAACTTTTGGAACTTCCGGAACTACAGGGACCACCGGTTTTACTGGAATTACTGGAACTTCAGGATCAACAGGATTTACGGGTACTACAGGATCAACAGGAAATTCCGGAAATACGGGAAATACAGGGACAACAGGTAGCATTGGCACTGCAGGAACTACGGGAACAACTGGATTTACAGGATTTACAGGCTCAACTGGGCAAACGGGTTTAACAGGTTTGACGGGCACAATTGGAACAGTTGGTTCAACGGGTTTGAGTGGAACGACCGGCTCAATCGGAACAACTGGATCAACCGGAATAACTGGATTTAGTGGAATTACAGGTTCAACGGGTTTTACGGGTTCAACCGGCACAACAGGAACTACGGGACAAAGTGGTTTTACAGGTAAAACAGGTTCTACGGGAATTACAGGTTCAACAGGTTCAACGGGTTTAAGCGGAACATCGGGCCTAACGGGAACATTAACTTCTGAAGTTTCTTTTAATTTTCAACCAAGTACAGATCCGACTTTCAAAGAATTTACATATGAAAATGGCGGAAATCCTTTTGGGACAAATACATATTTAACGACAGGAGTTACGTTTAATAGAATTAATGCAAAATTTATAGCATCAATAACGGGACAAAATATTTTTACTGTTGAGAAAAACAAATTAAATCTTTGGTCATTTGGAGGTGGTGGAACAAATTCATTAGCTTATAGCTTAGACGGGATAAATTGGACGTTAGTTCCAAATTCATCATCAATATTTAATAGTGCTTTTGGAATCGAATGGAATGGACAAAGATTTGTTGCTGTAGGGACTAGTCCTTTTACTATTGCAACTAGTGCAGATGGTATTAATTGGACCGGAGTAGCAAATTCAACAAGCATTTTTTCAATAGCCGGAAATGGTGTAGTTTGGAATGGTTCACAATTTGTTGCAGTAGGTCAGGGGACAAATACAATTGCAACAAGTCCGGACGGGTTAACTTGGACGGGTCGTGGAAATATTATGTTTTCATTTGGAAATGATGTTGCATGGAATGGATCATTATTTGTTGCCGTTGGAAAACCATCTGGTAGTGGCTCAACGAATAATACAATTGCTACAAGTCCGGATGGAATAACATGGACAGGATTAGGTTCAATAATGTTCAGTCAGGGAAATGCTATTGTTTGGAATGGCACAGTCTGGATTGCTGGCGGTACTCCATCAGGAAGTAATCCTACAAATAATAGTTTGGCATACAGTTATGATGGCAAAACATGGATAGGAATAGGAGTTAATAATCCACTTGCTACAAAGGTTTTGGGTTTGGCCTGGAATGGAGAATTATTTGTTGCCTGCGGACAAGGAGGAACTAATAATACTTTATCTTACAGCTCAATTGGAACTACTGGTTGGAATACAGGAGTAAATTCGCCTTTTGCATTTGGAATTGGGCCTGCTGTCAATAACGTAAATTGGAATGGGACAAGATTTGTTGCCGGAGGTGCTAGTATAAATACTACTGTAGCTTATAGCAATGACGGTATTCATTGGAATACTGGAAGTCCTTCCGGTCTTTTTTCATCTCAAGGTTACAAAGCTACTTATTCAACAATTGGAAGTTATGCGTTGCCTGCTTTATCAAGATGGGTGGCAGTAGGTAAGAGCAATAATATTCTTTATAGCGGGGATGGAATTCATTGGACTGCGGCTTCTTCTCAACCAGTGACTTTTAATGCACAACAACAAGCCGCTGTTGCATGGAATGGCAATATGTGGATTGTTGGTGGGGCAAATGGAGCAATGGCTTATAGTTTTGATGGAAATACATGGACCAGCATTATTTCTCCGTTCACAAACTATTGTGCAGGTATATCATGGAATGGCGTAATGTGGATTGCTGTTGGACTAGGCACTAATACAATTGCTCGTAGTACAGATGGAATTAATTGGATTGGAGAGGGAGATCCGTTTGGAGGTGGAACAGGCCAGTCAATTGTATGGAATGGAACTTTATGGGTCGCTGGAGGAAGTGGATTGAATAATCCTTTTCTTTATAGTTATGATGGAATAAATTGGACTTCTGGGAGTGGCTCTACAGTGAATACAGCATATTCGATCGCCTGGAACGGTTCAAAGTTTGTTGCTGTTGGTAGTCCACAAACTAGTTCAACAGGCTTTAGCACAGATGGAATACATTGGAGCGCAGGAACAAATATATTTTCTAATGGTTATGGAGTTACCTGGAATGGTTCAATATTTGTTGCTGTTGGTCAAGCAGCTGCAGGTGGACAAAACAATACAGTTGCTTTTAGTTCTGATGGAATAAATTGGACGGGCGAAGGTAATATACTATTCGATACAGCTGGAGGCTATGCAATTGCCTGGGACGGAAAAATATTTATTGCGGTTGGAAATGGCGGGGTTGGTTTCAACAATATAGCATTCAGCTCTGATGGAAAAACTTGGACTGGTGAAGGTAATGTATTTACAGTCCCAGTTTCAAGCCCCGGTGATGGACTTGCTGTTGCCACTACAAATGATTATCGTGGTTTTATGAGATCATACTTATTAACAACAGGAATTAATCTTGCAGCAGGAGATGTTATTTCTGCAATTGCTCCTGCTTTTTATGATCAATCAATGACACAGGCTTCAATAACTTTGAGTACTTAATAAATTTGATTTTTTTTAAAATAAAGTTTAATTTTTTAAAAATTTATCTAAATTTTGCGAAATAAAATGAGTAGTTAATGAAGATAATCAAAATTCTTTTTTTAGTTAGCTTTTCTTTGAATGTATTTGCAGATTGTTTTTTTAAAAATTGTGTAACATGTAATGATTGTGAGATGTTGAGTGAAAATGATTGTGATTTTTTCGGGAAAACTTTTTTTTCGCCACGTCCACAGGATTCAAATTCTGTAAGAAGAATTCTTGGTTATTTTAATGAGCAAAATTATTTTGAATCGGATTATGTTAATAAATTAAACATTACAATTCAATATCAAAAAACTTTTAATTCTTCTGACAAACTAGGAAAATGGTTTTTCTTTAATAAAAAAAATTGTATGTCTGTTGGAATTCCAGGCGATGGTCAAAGTTTTGATGTTGATGGAAGTCAATTTGGTTTAAGTTTAGGGCTTTCAAGCACTTCAAGTTTAGCTCCCGGAAGTATAGGTAATGTTTGTATTTCTCCGGAAATTGAAAATTTAATTTTTGATTTAGATTTTCATTTTGATTTATGTAAAATGATGTGTGGTTTATGGACACGAGTTGATATTCCAATCGTTCAAACGAAATATGATCTTAAATTAACAAGCTCAGATTGTAGTTGTTTGAGAAAAAGTTCAGATTGCGGTTGTGCAATCTCACAAGAGTTAACTGGAAACCTTTTTCCTGCAGGATTGTTCTCAACAGATTGTACTACAACAAAATCTCCTTATAACTCCATTTGCGAAGCATTAAAAGGAGATTTAGGATTTGGTGTTATTCCTCCATTAGAATGTGGAAAATATCCGTTAAAACCGTTAAAGAAAACAGGAGTTGCGGGCATTCATTTTGATGTTGGTTATGATTTTTATGACAAAGATTGCGCTCATTTGGCATTAAGTGTTCATTATGTTGTGCCAACCGGAAACAGGCCAATGGCAAAATATGTTTTTGAACCAATTGTTGGCGCAAATAAATGTTGGCAAGTTGGGGCGGCGATTGAGGCTTTTTGTATAACTGAAACTTATGATAAAAAACAAATAGGTCTTTATCTTTATGCGATCGGAACACATTTGTATAAAGCTGAACAATATAGACTGTTTTCTTTAAAAAATAATGGTACTGGAAGCCAGTATTTGTTATTGAAAAATTATGACCCAAATTCAATAACGATAGAATCTGGTGAACGTACAGCAAATATTTTATGTGGTAAAACTAAAATTGGCGCAAATTTTATGTTTGACGGTTCGGTAATGATCCAATTAAAAGGTTGTGATTATTTTTTTGATATTGGTTATAATTTTTGGCTTAGAACAAAAGAAAGAAAAAGCGAAGATACTTGTTTAAGAAATTTTTTAAAAGACGAATATTCTGTTAAGGGAAATCAATTTTTTTCAAATTCAGATGAATTTGATTGCGTACCTACATGTGAATATAATACGACAACTGCGAGTAAATCAACAATTTCACACGCTGCGGCTGAGGATGTAGATTCAAGTGGAAATTCTCAACCAGTTTTTTTAACGCCAAATGATATTAATTTTACAACTCCATTACATCCGGGAGCTATGACACATAAATTTTTTGCAGCCCTTGGAAGTAATTTTGCATTTGCAAATGGCTGTCCTGGATTTGCATTAATTTCAGGTGAAGTTGAATTTGCAGGAAATGGCGCATCATTAAGTCAATGGGGAGTTATTTTACAGGCAGGAATAAATTATTAGTCATTTGTTTATATTTTTTTCAATGTCTTGAAATAAATGGGTTTTACTAATTGAATTTTTAAACAATATTTTGAACCTGTTCGCGTGATTTTTCGATCTCCACTTTTATTGATATAGCCAATTCAATAATTTGTGCACTTGGAGTTTTTGAAGTTATTGTATTAATTTCTCTTGCTAGTTCTTGCAAAGTAAAATCAAGTTGCTTTCCTTTTTCAATTACTGAAGAAAAAATTAAATTTGTTATGCTATGCAGATGTGATTTAAATCTTACAATTTCTTCATGTATATCCATTTTATCAAGAGTAAGAAAAAGTGTTTGCAATTGTTGATCTGAAATATTATTGTCCAAATTTTTAAGCTCATTAATTTTTTTACTGATTTTTTCTTTGTATTCTTCTAAAATAATTTTTGACTGTTTTTCTATTAAATCAATTTTTTGTTTCATTGAATTTATGCGATCTTCAAGATCATTTTGTAATGATAAACCTTCTTTATTTCTTTCCTCGATTAAATCATTAATTAATTCATTAAAAATAGTAAAAATCAATTCTTTGTTTTGACCTTCAATTCCTTTTTCTTCAATTGTAAAAATATTTGGTAATTTTAAAATATCAGATAAGGATACTTCATCTTTAAAATTAAATTTTTGTTTAATTTTATTTGCTGCAATTACGTAACCATTTATTGTCGATGTTGCCGGTTCAATTGAAATTTTAAAAGCATTTGTGTCAGTTAAATGAATTGTAAAATAAATTTGTCCGCGGTTTAATTTCGATTTTAGGATTCTTATAAAATCAGTTTCAAATTGATTAAATGCAAAAGGTAATTTACTGGTGACATCAAAATATCTAGAATTTAAAGATTTTAAACTGAGCGTCAATTTAATTTTAGTCTCTTCATTTTCCAGAACTAATGATTTTGATGCAAAACCGGTCATACTTTGAATCATTTTGAAACCTTACTCTAAATTCGTGTAAACATTTTGAACATCTTCTAAATCTTCAATTTCATTTAAGAATTCATAAGCTTTTTCTTGGCTTACTTCATCTAATTTTAAACTATTTTTGGCAACCCATTCAATATCTGCACTTAAAACTTGTAAACCAAGTTTACTTAATGCTTCTTTTATATTTTCAATCGATTTAATATCAGAAGTTATAAAAAATGTACCTTCATCAAGCGAAATTTCAGAAATGTCATGATCAAACAATTTTTCTAATAATTCGTCTTCAGTAATTCCGTTTGATTTAGCTTTTATTATGCCCTTTTTTTCAAACATCCAATTTACGGCACCATGTTCTGCTAAATTTCCACCTTTTTGCGTAAATATTCTTCTTATGTCTGCCACTGACCTGTTTTTATTATCAGTCAGAACCTCAACAATTACCGCAATTCCACTTGGTCCATAACCTTCGTACGTATGTTGCTCATAACTAACACCAGGGAGTTCGCCAGTTCCTTTTTTTATTGCGCGGGTTGCATTTTCAATAGGCATATTTATTTCTTTTGCTTTTTCCAAAAGAGTTCTTAACCGAGGATTTCCATTTGGGTCTCCGCCTCCTATTTTGGCTGCAACAGTTATTTCTTTTATCAATTTTGTAAAAGCTTTTCCTCTTTTTGAATCAAGAATAGCTTTTTTATGTTTAATTTGTTTCCATTTAGAATGACCTGCCATCAATATCCTTAAAAAATATATTTTTATATATCTTGAATTTGCGCAATACAAGATTATTTCGAAGGCTTTATTTAAATTTTATTTTATCTTTTTAAATTATTTTTGTGAAGTTGGCATTAATAGAAACATATCTGTGATGCAGATGCGTTAACAGTAAATTGTTGAGGCTTGGAAAAATCCAAGCCTCTTTTTTGTTCTATAAAATTACACAAGTTGATGTATGCATCGCTAACACTTTTTTCATCATTTCATTTCCTTTGATAAAATCATGTATATTTAACGGAATATCTTCTTCTTGTAATAATACTAATTTCGCATCTGCTTTATTTTTCAGCAAATAAGTAAAAATATTCAAGAATTGTTTTTGAGCTGCAATCATTAATGGAGTCAAAGAATATTGATTTTCCCTTTTATTGATGTCTGCACCATGTTTAAGTAATAGATCAACAACACTTAAATATCCTTTTTGACAAGCAAAATACAATGCAGTAGCTTTTGCCGATGATACATCTAAGATTGGAAAATGAGAAAGATTGTTAATGACTTCTGCACGCATTTCTTCGCTATCTATTTTTGTTAATTCAAGAATAACTAAATCTAATGCAGTACTCTCATTGTGCTGATTTATTGCTTCAACAATTTTTTGAGAATGAATAGGAACATAAACTTCATGTCGATGTAAACTAGTTGTTAATCTTTGAAGAAGTTCTTGATCTTCCCCAACTTTTTGATCTAAAGCCAATGAATTTGAAGCTAAAAATAAAGATATAATAATTCTAATTTTCATTTTTGTTGTCCTTAAATTTTAAAATTAAAGATTTTTTTATGATAATGTCATAAATATTAAAAAATAATATTTATGAAAACAAGATTTGAATTTGAAAAAAAATAAATTTAGGCCAATGGCCAATTGAAAATTAGAAGCAAGAAAGATTGTAAGATAAGATTTTTGAATTTTAAAATAACTTTATTCATATTTTAAAAATTATATTGAATTAAATAATTAATCAAGAAATCATTTTCTGGCCAAAATATTTATTTTTTAAATACGGTTGAATTTTGTATGGAATTTGTCTTCCGCGAGCAGTTTTTTCTAAAAAACCTTGCCTGAGCAAGAATGGTTCATAAACTGTTTCTATTGTTTCAGCGTCATCGCCAATTAAAGATGCCAGTGTTTCAAGTCCTGCAGGTCCACCATTAAAATTTTCTAATATTTTTTTTAATAATAAATTATCGATCTGATTTAGTCCGTCTTTATCAATTCCTAAAAATGATAAAGCCTTTTCTACTAATTTATCATCTGCAATATTTTCATTATTAACTTGCGCAAAATCTCGAACTCTTCTTAAAATTTTTTTTGCAATTCTTGGAGTCCCGCGCGCGCATTTGCCAATTAACATTGCCGAATTTTCAGAGATTTTTAAATTTAAAAAATTAGAACTTTGTAAAACAATCTGACAAAGATCTTCTTGTGTATAAAAATCTAATCTTTCAATAATACCGAACCTACTTCTTAAAGGCGCAGAGATCATGCCTGATTTTGTAGTTGCGCCAATTAGAGTAAATGAATTAATTGGTAAATTTACAGTTTTTGCTCCTGCTCCTTGTCCAATTATTACATCAACACGGAAATGTTCCATTGCGCTATAAAGAACTTCTTCTACGTTTGACGGCATTCTGTGAATTTCATCAATAAATAAAATATCGCGAGATTCAAGTCCTGACAAAATTGCTACTAAATCACCAGTGCGTTCCAACATTGGACCACTGCAAATTTTTATTCCGACTTGCATTACATTTGCCATAATTTGAGAAAGTGTTGTTTTGCCAAGCCCTGGAGGACCAAAAAGTAAAAGATGATCAAGCGCTTCATTGCGCATCTTTGCGGCTGTAGTATAGATTGATAATTTTTCTTTTAATTCTTTCTGACCAAGATAATCATCAAAATTTTTAGGGATAAAATCCGTTGATTTCTCTTCGGCAGTTTCTTGTAATGTTAGATATTGAAATTGTTCAATTTCATTTTTCATAAAATAATTTTTTAAATTTAAAAATCTACTTTAAATATTTTGTAACTTTTTTATATTTTTAAAGCAATATATTTAATGGTTTCTTATTAAAATGCTGTTAATCCAACCAAGGCTGGCAAGAGTTGTCCATAGATGACTGATTCCATAACTCATTAATGGCAAAGGAATTCCGACAGACGGTAATAAATTTGTCACCATAAAAATGTTAATGAATGTTGATAAAATAATCGGAACTAAAAGTCCTGTTGCAAGTAATTTATCAAAAAATGAATTTATATTCTGTATATTTAAAATTATTCTTAAAAAAAACAAAAAAAACAAAAATAATAATAGAAATGCGCCTAAAAAACCTATTTCTTCACAAAGAACTGAAAAGATAAAGTCCGTTCTTCCTTCAGGTAAAAAGCCTAACTTACTTTGAGTTCCATTTAAAATTCCTTTTCCTGTAAATCCGCCTGAACCTATCGCAATTGTTGATTGCTCTATTTGATATCTTTCTTTTTGTTTATCGCCTGAACCAAAAAAAACTTCAATTCTTTTTTTTTGATAATCTTTTAAAAATTTCCATGAAATTGGAGTTGTAATTAAGACCGATAAAAATGTCCAGATAAAAAAACTTTTTTTAATTCCAGCAAGCCAGAATAATATCATCCCCGAAAAAAGAATTATTAAAGCAGTTCCAAGATCAGGTTGTTTTGCAATTAAAACAAAACTAAAACACAATATTAAGAAAATGTTTTTAAAGTCTTTAAAATTATAATCGGCATTAAATTTTTTGCTTTCCAGAAAGAAGACAAAATATGCAGGAAAAAATAATTTAACAATTTCTGAGGGTTGAAATCCAATTATACCTAAATTTATCCATCTTTGACCACCTTTTCCTATTGATCCTTTTAATAATGTTAAAATTAACAAACAAATCATTAAATAATAAAAAAAATATCCCCAACGACATAATTTTTTATAATCAATAAATGAAAAGATAAAATAGATTATAATACCAGAAATAATTCCAAAAAATTGTTTTTTAAAGAAAATGGAAAATGGTTGAGATGTGCTGTAAGTTGCGCTGTATACAAATAAAAGTCCCGTAAGAGAAATTAATGTTATGATTGAAAATGTAAACCAATCAAAATAACGTAAATATCTTTTTAACATACATTCTGATGAATCTCTCGATACAATTTTTCTGCGAAAAATCACTCGAGATGATTAATTAATTCTTTTTTTAATAACCATTAATCTTTTATTTTCTTAAATTTTTCGTTTCATAGCTCTGTTGAATACATCATTATCTACAAATGAGTATTTGTTTATGAGAAAATTTAAGGATTAATTCAAATAATCATCTCGAGTGTCGCCTAAGGCGGTGTATCGAGAGATTCATTAATTCTAAGATATTTAATATTTTTGTGAATTAAATTCTATTTCTTCTTTTTTCTCAATGTTGATTTTTTAGTTTCTTTTTCAAGAATTTCTTCTTCCGCTTGCCATTTGTGATGCGTCATTTCAGGTTTTCTTGATAATTGTTTATCTCTTAAATGGTTTTCTGCATGTTGAATTTCTTCCACCAATCTATTGTGATCGAATGGATTTGGTCTTCTGAAAAAATTTGATTGTGGTTTTTTTTTGAATCTGACTTTTTGACCACGTCTTCTGAAATGTGATACTTTTGATCTTGCCATTATTTCATCCTTTTTTATTTCATTTATGTTAATTTTAGATTATCAAATTTAATCGTATTTTTGCAATAGATTATAATCAGGAGATAATATGAAAAAATATTTTTTAACTTTTTGTTTACTGTTATCAAATCCAATATTTTCTTTGATTATTGTTAATGGAACAAATGAAAAAATTTTATTTCATGGTTCTTGTATGGATTTCACTCCAGATGGTCCAGAATTGTATCATGGAATTATTCAATCTTTTTCAGCCTATAAAATGACAGATATATGTTATGCGTCTTTCCATTGTCCTCCTGAAGCATGGCCAACTCGGAAAAATAATTGGCAATTTGTAGAAGGTTTTTTAAAAGAAATTGAAATTTTTATTTATAAAAATGGGAAATTTAATTTTCTTGATTCTGAACACCCTGAACACCGTCTTAAATTCGATCTGGCATCTTTTTCTCTTAATCAAATAGATGATTTAATTTTATATTTTTGGTCAATTGATTTAAAGAGTCAAAAGAAG
Organism: Candidatus Babelota bacterium; assembly: GCA_013287265.1. Taxonomy (GTDB): domain Bacteria; phylum Babelota; class Babeliae; order Babelales; family JABDEC01; genus JABDEC01. The sequence goes on from JABDEC010000004.1 coordinate 32,989, forward strand.
GAATTAATAAGTCCGTTAAATGAACTTATTTTAAATTCATTATCTGAAGTTGTTATAGGCTATCTTGAAGAAAAAGAATATGGAATAATTCAAATAACTTCTGAAGAATTTAAAAAGACAGGAATTGAAATTGAAGTTGAGAATGAGGAGCAAGTTAAAAAAACGAGATGTGGTAAGTGTGTAATTTTATAATTTAATGAATAAATTTTATGAAAAAATATTTATTAATTTTTTTCTTATTTTTGTCCAAAGAAATATTTTCATTAATTATTGTTAATGGAACTAATGAATTAATTGGAGTTCACGAACATTTTTATGATATTAATTATCCTTTTATGAGAAAAAAAATTTTAGATTCACAAAAAGCTTATGAAATTGAAATATGTTATTGTTATTCTCATCCCACTGAATGGCCCGAAAAATCAAATAATTTTAAGGGTGCAGATGGATTTTTAAAAGAAATTCAATTTTTTTATGATTTTGATTTTAATTGCGAAAAATTTAAAAAAGAATATTGCAAATACAATTGTAGAAATTTTTTGCCTGATCAATTTGATGATTTAATTTTATATTTTTATCAGGTTAATTTTGCGGATGCTCAGGAAGTTATCAAAGATTCTTTTAATGGGAATTTAAGTAATTCACTTTTGGATATAATTGTAAATTATTTTGCAAATTCAACCGATCCAATTTATTTGATCAAAGAAATTTCTAAAGAGGAACTTAAAAAATTAAATATTCCAATCGAAAGAAAAGAATCTCATTACGAAGATGAGTGTGGATGTTATATTGCAGGTGATTGTACAATTTTATAATCTGGTCGGGGCAGCCAGACTCGAACTGACAACCCCTCGCTCCCAAAGCGAGTGCGCTACCAATTGCGCCATGCCCCGACGATATTTCAAAGTGTTTTAATTTTATATGTTTTTAGCTGTCAATGCAAATGATTTTGTAATGAAATTATTGGGGTGAGTGGTGGGGATCGAACCCACGACCCTCAGGACCACAATCTGATGCTCTACCAACTGAGCTACACTCACCATCAAAGTTAATATGAATTTTACTTAAAAATTAAAGATTATTCAAATTTTAGCTTCAGCTAAGCAATATATTTAATTATAATTATTTTAAATGAAAATATAACAAAAATATTGTTAATATTAAATTCAGCCATGATATCACATAAATTTAATTTAATTTTTTTAATTTCAATCCTTTTATTAACTAGTTGCAACCGCAAGAAAAATAGGTTAATTAAAAAGATCAATGTTAGTAAAATTCAACATAAATTTGAGAACAATCAAAAAGAACCCGATATAACAATTTGGGTGCATGGAACATGTCTTTTCCCCAGATTATTCTTAAATCATTATTTTAATTCCGATCCAGGTCTTATTAAAGCCGAAGATGTGAATCCTAATTATTATCTAAAGACAATTGCCGATGTGATTTCAGTAGCAGATCCGGTTAAATTTCCTTATGAAACATTTTATATTTTTGGTTGGAAAGGTGGGTTAGATTGCAAAGAGAGACAGGAGGCATCTCATGATTTATTTAAAAATTTATTGGAAATTGTTAGAAATTATAAAAACAAATATAAAGTTTTGCCAAAAATTAATATCATAGCGCATAGTCACGGAGGAAATGTAGTTCTAAATTTAAATAAAATTAAAAATGAAGATATTGAATTTTGTATTAATAAGTTAATTTTATTGGCGTGTCCCGTACAAAAGGAAACAAAAGATTATTTAAAAAGCAATTTCTTTAAAAAAGTTTATTCGTTTTATTCAACGTTGGATATTTTTCAGGTTTTGGATCCTCAAGGTTTTCACAAAGTTCAAAGAAGGGGGCATAAAAAGAGAAAACCTCTATTTTCCGAAAGAAAATTTGAATCATCAGATAATTTAATTCAGGTGCAAATTAAATTAAATGGCAGAGGTTTATTTCATTCAGAATTTTTAACAGAGAAATTTTTAAAAGTTCTTCCTAATGTGCTTGATGAAATTGATAATTTTAATGATAATTTTTCTGAATATTTATTAAATATTTGTACTTAATCTAACGTAATTGATTGAATTGATCCGGTGTCGGCAAATCTTTTATGCTCGAATATTCCATCTTTTCAAGATGAGAATAAATATTGCGGTAGTATAATGAATAGTTACAAAAATGCACCCTGCTGAATATATCATCAAAAGATTCAATAATTATTTTAAGGTCTTTGTCTTTTTTTAATTCAGCCTTATATTTTTCAACAGCTTCTTTTTTTTTTAGCATTATTAAATATTGTAAAAATAGTGCACATTTAGTTAACGTGACTTTTTCTATTAAAAATACTTCGCTCCAGATTAAAGGATCTTCAAAATTCGAACTGACTATATCAATTTCCTCAGGATCTTGATTGGCATGAAATGTTGTACCTACTGTTTCTTCCATGGACAAAATTTGACGATTAAATAAAAAAATCAATAAGGCAATCTTTTTCTTCATATTATCAACCGCTTAAAAAAGTAATTATAATTTTATAATTCAAATAATTAGGATAATCAAATTTAATTGTTATATACAATATTTTATGCTAAAATACTAATAGTCAATTAATTATTAAATAACTAATAAATTTATGAATGATAACAAATGGATTAGGGTTTTTGGCGCACGGGAACATAATTTAAAAAATATCGATGTACAAATACCTAAAAATAAACTTACAGTTATTACAGGTCCTTCAGGTTCAGGGAAAAGCTCTCTGGCTTTGGATATTCTTTTTACTGAAGGTCAGCGAAGATATATGGAATCGTTATCTTCTTATGCGCGTCAATTTTTAGGAGTTTCAGGTAAACCTAATGTTGAACGCATAGAAGGATTATGTCCGGCCATTGCTATTGAACAAAAAACAGTAAATTCAAACCCCAGATCAACTGTTGGAACAATCACGGAAATTTATGATCATTTGCGCGTTCTTTTTGCAAGAATTGGGAAACCCCATTGTCCTGAATGTTTAACACCTATCAGCCAGGAATCGGCTGAAAAAATTACACAAATGATTTGTAATAATTTTATAAATCAAAATGTAACAATTTCAGCTCCAGTTGCTATTGATAAAAAAGGTGAGTTTATTCAACAATTGAAAAATTTATACGCTCAAGGTTATTATCGTTTTTTGATTAATGGAATTTTATATAAATTTACTTCTTCAAAAAGCTTAGAAAAAGTTAAATTGCAAAAGACTCAAAAACATACAATTGAAGTTGCAATTGATGAATTGATTATTATCAATGAAGAATCTGCAAGAATCCAGGAAGCAATTGAAAAAGCATTTAAAATTGCTTCAGGAAATTGCAAAATAATCGTTAAAAAGAAAGAATATATTTATTCATCAAATAGAATTTGCATCAAATGTGCTGCTTCAGTAAGTGAATTAGAACCAAGATCTTTTTCTTTCAACTCACCTCATGGTGCATGCAAAAATTGTCATGGTTTAGGTACTTTGCATGAATGGCCGTGGAAATCTGGTGACCCTGATTTTTGGAAAACAAAATATCCAGAACATTTTGGTCAATATGCTAAGGAAAAAGTCTGTGAAATTTGTAATGGAAAACGTTTAAACAAAGAAGCGCTTGCAGTCTTAATTGATGGAAAAAATATTTTTGATTTATCTCAAATGTCTATCAAAGAACTTTCAGCATTTTTTAGAAATTTAAAATTATCTTCTTCAGAAAAAGAGATTGCAAAAGATCTCATTAAAGAAATATTAAATAGGATTAACTTCTTAATTGATGTTGGACTCAATTACTTATCTTTAAATAGAACTGCTAAAACTCTTTCCGGTGGAGAAGGTCAAAGAATACGGCTTGCAACTCAAATTGGATCATCATTAAGCGGAGTTTTATACATTTTAGATGAACCCAGCATTGGTTTGCATCAAAGAGACAATGACAAACTAATTGAGACATTAAAAAGGTTACGTGATTTAGGCAATACTGTTGTTGTGGTTGAGCATGATATTGATACGATGAAAAAAGCTGATTATTTAATTGATATGGGTCCCGCTGCTGGAATTTTAGGTGGAAATATTACTGCAAATGGTACGCCAAAAGAATTGTCAAAAGACCCGAATTCTTTAACTGGTGCCTATTTAGGTGGTAAAAAGGAAATTGAAATTCCAAAAAAATTAAGAAAACCAGTCTCATTTTTTGAATTAAAAAATGCTACAAAAAATAATTTAAAAAAATTAAATGTTAAATTCCCAACCGGGGTTTTATGTTGTGTTTCAGGCGTTTCTGGTTCAGGAAAAAGTACTTTAATTTTAGATGAATTAGCGCCTGCAATTTTATCTGCTTTAATAAGACCACATTCTTCAAGGCGTGATTTTTCATCTTTTAAACCAACTGAATGTTATATTCAAAATTTTAATAATATTAAAGAGTTAGTTGTTATTGACCAATCTCCAATTGGTAGAACTTCAAGATCAAACCCGGCTACATACTTGGGAATTTTTGATGATATAAGAAATCTTTTTGCACAAATTCCAGAAAGTAAAGCAAGAGGTTATACGTCAAGTAGATTCAGTTTCAATGTTGAGGAAGGCAGATGTTTTGATTGTTCTGGAGATGGAATTATTAAAGTTTCAATGCAATTTTTGCCTGATGTGATTATGCAATGTAAAGTTTGTTCGGGTAAAAAATACAATTTAAAAACTTTAGAAATTAAATATAAAGACAAATCTATTTCTGATGTTCTTGACATGACTGCTTTTGAAGCTCTTTCTTTTTTTGAGAATCATTCTGGTTTAGCAAAAAGATTACAACTTTTATGCGATGTTGGACTTGATTATATTTCTTTAGGTCAATCATCAACAACTTTATCAGGTGGAGAAGCTCAAAGAATAAAATTGGTCAAAGAATTGGCAAAAAGAGGAACGAATACGCTTTATATTCTTGATGAACCAACAACCGGATTGCATAATAGCGACATAGAAAAACTTCTTAAGGTTCTTAATAAATTGATAGATAAAGGCAATTCAATTATTGTCATTGAGCATAATCTAGATGTATTAAAAACTGCCGATTATATAATAGATTTGGGCCCAGAAGGAGGAGATGAGGGCGGTTTAATTGTTGCTCAAGGGACTCCAAAACAGGTGGCAAAAAACACAAATTCTTATACAGGTAGATATCTTAAACCTTATTTCTCTTTAAAATCAGGCTAAATTATTCAATTTGAATGCATAATTCTATGTTTATCATCTTAAAAATTGACAATTTGACAATTTATTCCTTTGTTATATAATTAAAATATATGAATTATGAATGGGGAAATGGAGTTATGAAATTCATTAAAACTTTACTTTTAACTTTAACTTTTTTGCTGGCATTACCACAGCAAACAAATTCTGCTGAATTTTTCTCTTTTTTAAAAAAAAGAGCTTCAAAATGCTTACAGCAAAATAATGCATTAATATCATATGCATTAGCGGGCGCTGCATGCAGTTACGGTATTTATAAATTATTATCAAATTACAACTCATATTATCAAAAAGCCAACGAAACTTACCAAGGTTTAAAATTTATTTGGCAGTGCAAAAATTCAGATCCATACGAAGATGTTAAAAAAAGTGCTGAAAAGCAAAAACAATCTCCTCAAATTGGCCAGTCAGTTTCAACAGTTATTGAATCACAAAGAGCATTAATTTCACCTGGAGCTGAAGGGTTAGGATTATTGCCACAACCAGAACCTAAAAAAGAAGAACCTAAAAAAGAGCCAGAAAAAAAAGAAAAAGCTGAAGGTGACTTGCTACTTACTAAAAATGGCAATGATAAAAATAATACTAAAGTGCAAAAACGAGTAACGTTTGCCAGAGAAGTGGAAATTTTAGGAGCTGAAAGTAAAAAGCGGGCAGAACAGGCTGAAGACATTGACCAAGAATCATTTGTGGCTATAGCGAGAAATTCAGGTGCTGATTTAAAAATGTCAGCTGAACAAGCATATGCCGATGTAAAAGAAGATGCCGACAGAAAAATGAGGGAAGATAATAATATTTACAAACAAGTAACAACAGAAGAATTACAACAATTTTGTGATTCATTACAATTCCTATCAATAGATCCTAAAAACAACTTGCAAAAAATATTAGAGTTATCGATCTATTGGAATTCTTATAATATGCGCTTAGCAATAACTCCAATGCACCCAGGAACGAGAGAAATTTGGCAAAGAAAATTAAATCAAAATATGTCTAAATTAAGGGATCTTTTTGAAAATAAAGAAAATCCTTGGAGAAAAGGTCAAAATTTAGTCAAAAATATTATGGCAGGAAAATTAATTGAATTTAATGATGTTAAAGAATATCTAACCGCAGTTAAAAATTTGATGTGGTATCTTTATGCATTGGCTGTTCAAAAAGGACAAACATTTGAAGAAGGTACTTTTGTAATTGTAGATAACCAATTCAGGATTTTGAATTTCTTAAACAGTTATTTTAAAGGTTATGATAGATCAGGCAAATGGTCATCGCATTTTAGGGAGTTTGATGGCATATATACAAAAGGTGCTTTAGACATATTGCCAGAATTGCGTGATGAATTATATTTCCCGCCTTATAACTTAGAAAAAAGATTAAATAAATATCACGTCTTCTTTGGTAAAACTGGAGATAATCGTTTCTTTATCAAGCCAGAAAGCTACGGACTTGATTTCAAAAACGATATTTGGTCTGCATTAGGACATTTAGTCGAATGGTATCATTCTATTATGGCCAAATTTTCATTCGGAGCCGATGATAAAGGAACTATGAGAAAAGAGCGCGTTCCAAATGAAATAAGTAAATTATGGAAAGAACTTGTTTATAAGGCTTATAATCAGGATGTTAATACTCCTGCAAATGAATTGCCTAAAGAATTAATACAAGATTTACAAGATGGTAATAACCATGGTATTGCCAAAATGTTAGAAATTATTAGCGACAAGGCACAATATAAAAATAAAAATTGTGAAGATTATATAAATAAAACTTTCAGGCCAAGTTTAAAATATGACAATTTATTACTTAGAAAAGGCCGAGAAGTAATATTAACTGAAGAAGATATTCTGCGAGGAATAATTGTAAATTGGCCAACTTTGAAAAATTAAGAGGTTATAAAAATGAAATTGTTTAGATATTTGTTATTTCTACTTTTTTTAAATAGTTCAGTTGTAAATTCAATGGATATATATTTATGTTCAAAGATTTATAAACATAGAGAAAAAATTTTTAGTGGTTTAGTCGCTGGATTTGTTGCTTATCAAGCATATAAAAAATTAAAACCATATTTAACTTGGCCTATCGCAAATATGCTTTATGGTTTTGCTTTTCATAATCAGGCCAATGGCATTCAGAGATATTTGGATGGAAATAGAGTTCAAAGTCAGCAAGCTGCTAGACAAGAATTAGTTAAAACCCCTTTAAATAATAATAATGCTTTAACTCTCGCATTAGATTTTATTCAAAATGAACAACCTGTTCAGAAAGAAATTTTAGAATTTGAAGAAGCGTATCGTTTAGATAATGTTGAAGCTGCCAGAAAAATTGCTGCAACAGTTGAAGGATACTTGGATCTATTTTTAAGAAATGATCAAGATTATTTAAATTTATTCAATGCTCTAGGTGGTGATAATATTTTAAACTTATTTGCAGCTCTTAATATTGATATAAACTCAACAGATCGTTTAATGGGTTGGACCATATTAATGTGGGCGGCAGCGACTGGTAATGAACAATTAGTTCAACAAGTTTCTACCCATCCTGATATTGATAGTACTCTCAGAGATCAAAAAGGTAGAACGGCTTTAGATATTGCCAGACTTTTTGGCCGAGATAGTATTGTTAAATATTTATCTCAATATATTGGATAAGACTTTTGCCCAATTAATAAATTTCCATTAATATAAAAATACAATTTATTTTTATATTAATGAGAGATTTTTATATGAAATTCAAAGCTTTTTCCCTGCTAACAGTTTTTTTATTTTTTAATTTAAATTCGCTGAATTTTGACAGGTCATTAATTGATAAACAAAAAGACGAAATCGTCCAAGTCATATTTAAAAATAACGTTTTAAGAAAATTAACTTACCTTGTTGGTTTACCTTTTTTAACAAAAATATGTTACGAAACACTTACAGGTAAACAGATTTTTACAAATAAATTAGAAATTATTAATAAAATTCAATCAACTCTTAGTTCCGGCTTGCCTTTAATAATTGTGGGCGAAATTTTATCAAAATTAATAAAAGATATTCTTTTTGTTGAATTTGATCTTTTATGGATTTCAAAAGAAACTCAAATTTTTGAATTATTAAATAGATTTAAAGAAAATATTTTAGCTGTGAGAAATTCTTCTCCTGAACATTTACAATACCATACAGAATTTCTTGGAATGTTATTTGACCATTTAAAATTAAATTCAGCAAAAATTATTGCATTTATTGAAAATAAAGTTCCGGATATCAAAACCAATGACGTATTACATCAAGGACTTGCAGCTTACTCACGAATTTTATTTACTCAACTTTCAGGTCAAAACGGTTATATTTTTAGAATTGAATCTGTTTTAGAAAAATTAAAATCTGAACCTGATAAATTAGAAAAAAATCTTGATGAATTGGAAGATCTAGCAATTAATTTATCTACTTGTTTTGATGCGCTTAAATTCAGCTCAAATTAAAAGTGATTGATAAAATAAATCAGCCTACGCCGCTGATGAAGCAATATTTTGAAATAAAAAAAGATTTTCAAGACTCATTATTATTGTTTCAAGTAGGTGATTTTTATGAACTATTTTTTGATGACGCAAAAAAAGCATCATCTTTTTTAGCAATTGCTTTAACAAAAAGAGGAAATGTGAATGGAGAGCCCATTCCATTGTGCGGAGTTCCGGTTCATGCAATTGACCATTATCTTTATAAACTTGTAAAAGGTGGTTTTAAAATTGCAATTTGCAGTCAGCTTGAAGAACCAATTCCGGGAAAAGTTGTAAAAAGAGGAATAACGCAAGTTTTAACTCCCGGAACTTTAACTGATTTAAAATTATTAGATTCAAAATCTCCGTCATATCTATTTTCTATTTTTCCAGATGAAAACAAATGGGGATTATTATTTGGTGAACTTTTAACTGCGCAACTTTTTGCTACTTTTATTCCTGCGCAATCTTATAAAATTCTTGAATCAGAATTAACAAGATTCTTTCCTGATGAAATTATTTTGCCTGATAATAAAAACAGCAAACAATTAGATCTATATTTTAAGCAACAAGGTTATTATTCAACAATTCAAAATCAAAACATGAATGATTCTGATTTTCAGAATTGGCTTAAAAAGCAATTCAACCAAGAAACTTTAAAAACTATTTTAGAAAATGAAGTCTTAAAATTAGCTGTTTTGAATTTTTATTTTTATTTAAAGAAAAATCAGGAATCTGCTTTAGGACAATTCAATAAAGTTAAATTTTATAAACCTGAAGATTTTTTAATGATAGATTCGGCCACACAAAAAAATCTTGAAATTGTTAAAAATAACCAGGATGGAAGCACAAAAAACAGTTTATTTGAAGCAGTTGATAAATCTGTAACTTGCATGGGTTCAAGATTAATAAAAAAATGGTTATTGAGACCTTTGATAAATATTAATGAAATTCAGCAAAGACAAAATGCAATTGAATTTTCACTCAAAAATATTGTTTTTAAAGAGAAATTAATTAATTCATTATCAGATGTTGGCGATCTTGAACGCATTGTTGGTAAAATTGCTTTAAAAAGGGCGCAAATTAATGATTATTTACATTTAAAAAAATCATTAAAAATAATTCCTGAGATAAAAAATATTTTAAAAATTTACTATGAAATAAATTTATTTTTTAAAATAAAAAATAACCTTTCTGATTTTGAAGAACTTAAAAATTTACTTGAACGTTCGTTAAATGATGATTCATCAACAAATTACTTAATCAAAAAAAATTTTGATGCAAATTTAGATAAATTACGTGATTTGGCAGAAAATGCCGGCAGAAAAATTCTGGAACTAGAGACAAAAGAACAAAATTTAACTGGAATTTCATCGTTAAAAATCAGATATAATCAGGTTCAAGGTTATTACATTGAAGTTACAAAGACAAATGTAGATTCAGTTCCTTCCCATTATATCCGTCATCAAACTCTTGCGGGCAAAGAAAGATATTTAACTCCAGAATTACAACAACTACAATTTGAGATTGAAAATGCGAAAAATGAAGCGAAATCTATAGAACAAAATATTTTTGAACAAATTAAAAATGAAGTTAATAATGACATTTCTAGCCTAAGAAAGACCGCAAATTCTCTGGCTAATTTAGACGCTTTAATTGGTTTTGCAAATTTTGCTTATGAAAATGCGTATGTTAAACCAATTTTTAATAATGTCGGTGATATAATAATTCAAGAAGGCAAGCATCCGATTATTGAAAAAATTATCGGTAAAAATTTTGTTTCCAATTCTACAAATTTAACAAAAGATGAGTCTCTATGGATAATTACCGGACCAAACATGGGAGGTAAATCAACTTATCTAAGACAAGTTGCTTTAATTTGTATTTTGGCTCAATGTGGTAGTTTTGTTCCGGCAAAAAGTGCCAATTTACCAATTTTAGATAGAATTTTTTCCCGAATTGGAGCGGGTGATAATTTAGCAGAAGGTAAAAGTACATTTTTTGTTGAAATGGAAGAATCTGCTACTATTTGCCAACAAGCAACCGAAAAAAGTCTTGTTATTTTAGATGAAGTTGGACGAGGAACAAGTACTTACGATGGCCTTGCAATTGCGCAATCTATTGTTGAACATATTGTTTTAAATATTAAAGCCAAATGTTTATTTGCAACTCATTATCATGAATTAACTTCCTTAGAGAATAAATTTCCTAATGTTGTTGCATATTATGCAGCAAGTCAGAAAAATGAAAATGGAATTTTGTTTTTACATAAAATTAAAAAGGGAATCGGAAATCAAAGTTTTGGAATTGAAGTGGCAAAAAATGCTAAATTACCTGTAAATATTATTCAAAGAGCTGAAATAATATTGAAAGAATTGAACAATTCTACAAATAATCCATTTAATAATGAAATTCAGATTAAGAATCTAAATGACATAATTCTGAATCTTGAAAATCAATTGATGAGCAAGGAAAAAATCATTTTCCTGATTAAAGGCTTGGATCTGAATGAAATTTCTCCAAAACAAGCCTTAGATATTTTGTGGGAAATCAAATCTCAATGCAATTCATAAAATAAATTCCTACTTTTTATTGCATTTCTAATCCATATTTAATTACAATTATATTAATTAAAATAATTACAAATGAGGCAAAAATGTTAAAAAGAAATTTATTTATTATTATTTTGACACCTTTTTTAAGCTTGAAATGTCCTGATTTTAAAAATTCATTTGTTATAGATATAAAAAGAGATTCGCCAGGCGCAATAAAAATAATTCCTAAGAGTGGAATTTTACGACTTTATAAAGAAAAAGATCGGGTTTTATTTAACAATATAATGGAAAAAATTAAAGAATTAGGTTTTGAAATTGAAGATGCGCATAAAATAACTTCTGAGTTATGGGGAGATTTATCAGCTAAATCAACATTTCCATCTTCGTCAGCATTGATTAAAAAAAATAAAAATAACTTAAAAGAATTTGAAAAACTTTTTAAGGAAATACATAAAAATGTGCGAATTTATGAAAATTTATCATTTGCGTCACCGTTAACTTTTTCTAATGATTTAATTAAAAATGGTTTTAAATATTTTTATGTAGAAGCAGATTTTAATTTTGAAAATGGCCAAAGCGAGGAAGGTTATACTAAAACAGATATTGAAATTGAACCAAACGCAATGTACATGTTATCATTGCCAGTTATGTCAAATTCATTGTATAAATGTCCTGACGGCGAAAATGCTGCGGCTAATAGATTTTGTGTAACAAAAAATATCATTATTTAACTTAATAATTCTTATCAAGATAAAAAACTTTTGACACTTAAATCCTTTTTAAGTAGTTTAACGTTAGTAATTTAATAAGCGCTTATGATTACGGTTTTTTTTAATAAAATTTTATTAAGAGGATGTTGTTATGAAAAAGTTATTAGTTCTCGCACTTCTTTGTTCTTCGTTAATAAAAGCTGATTGGACATCATGGGAAAGAATGGCTTTACTTGGTGGTTGTTGTGCAACAATGACTGAAGCTTGCCACGTCTGTCCAAAAAGGGATGCAACAAAAGAAGAAAGCCCAATGGATTACGTCAGAAATTGTGTCAGAAAATGCCCTGAAGCTCTTGCTAAAGGTGCAACATTGACTGCATGTGAAATGCTGGCTAATTCTGTTGCAGGTTGTAATGGCGCAGGATGTTCAAAAATGGATGTTATGAAAACACTTTGTTTTAACACCTGTTTACATTATTGTGCTTCAAAAATGAGCTTAAGAACAGACATTCCTGTAATCAGAAATATGGTTGATAGCAACCCAACAGCTATGATGTATGCTTGTAAGCCATTATGTATGATGATGATCAATAAAATGATGTCAAGAATGCCTTCAATGTCGGGTTCTTGCCCGTCAGCTGCTTGTGCTACTCCTGCAGTTGCAGCACCTGCTTCTAAGTAATTTCGAATTTATAGCTTATGGAGTCCTGAACGAATGTTTAGGGCTCCTATCTGTTTTTTAAGGTATTTTTTCATAATTCTAGACAATTTTTACTAATAAGATAAAATATAAAAGTAATAGTTAAAAATCTCATAAAATCAACTTAGGATGATTTTAAATGGAAAATAATATTCAGACATTTGATAAATATGCCATATTCAAAACCGGTGGTAAGCAATACCAGGCAATTGAAGGAAAAACTTTAGCAATTGAAAAAATTGAAGGTGAAACCGGAGCTCCTATTGAATTCAAAGAAGTCTTATTGCGTAAGACTGGACAGGGAAATATTGAAATTGGCCAGCCGTTTCTTAAATCATCAATTAAAGCTTCAATTGTTAAACAGATGCAAGGTCCTAAATTAATTGTTTTCAAATTTAAACGTAGAAAAAAATCCAGAGTTAAAAAAGGACATCGTCAGCAAATGACAGTTATTAGAATTGAATCTATTTAGCTGATTTTTCAAAAAAATTAAATTATTTTTCAATTTATCAATAGCTGATGATAAATTGACGATACACTTTACCATATATGAGTTATACAGGATCAGGACTTAAAGATGTAATTAAGTCTCTTGGAATTGTATTTGGAGATATTGGTACTAGTCCTATCTACACACTTTCTGCTATTTTTGCATTACTGCCTGTTACTATTTCAAACGTAATGGGAATTTTGTCATTAATTATCTGGACATTAACTTTACTTGTTTCGCTTCAATATGCATGGCTCGCTATGAGTCTTGGATCTCACGGAGATGGCGAAGGCGGAACATTAGTATTAAAAAGAATGTTAATTCCATTAATAAAATCTAAAAAAGTTAATTTATTTTTTACAGCATTAGCCTTTTTAGGAATTTCTTTTTTTATAGGTGATGGCACAATTACACCGGCGATTAGCATTTTGAGCGCCGTTGAGGGTTTGAAATTAATACCATTTTTGCATGGTTTAAGTCAGAATGTAATTATTGCAGTAGCAATTTTAATAACCTTTTTACTTTTTTTTGTGCAAAAAAGAGGTGTTGAAAAAATTTCTTTAGCCTTTGGTCCGGTTATGTTAATTTGGTTTTCCTTTTTAACTGTTTCCGGTCTTTTATTTGTTATAAAATATCCTTATATTTTTACTTGTATGAATCCTTGTTATGCAATTTGTTTTCTAAAATCTAACGGTTTTATTGGTATTCTTTTACTTTCTAAAGTAATTTTATGCGCAACTGGGGCTGAGGCACTCTATGCAGATATGGGACATCTTGGAAGAAAACCAATTATTAATGCTTGGATTATTGTATTTATTGCAATGTGCTTTATTTACTTAGGACAAGGCGTTTTTTTACTAGAAAATCCCTCAGCTCAAAATGTTTTTTATGAAATGGCATTTAATCAATTTTCAGTATTTTATATCCCGATTTTAATTTTAAGCGTAACGGCCACTGCAATTGCTTCACAAGCAATGATTAGTGGATTATTTTCTGTAATTTATCAAGGGATTACGACAAATATTTTTCCAAGATTATACGTTGAATATACTTCGCAAAAAATGGCGTCGCAGATTTATATTCCATCAGTTAATTGGTTTTTGCTGATTTTTGTTATTTTAACAATGGTAAATTTCCAAACTTCGCAAAATCTAGCAAATGCATATGGTTTAGCTGTTAGCACCTCCATGACAATTACATCAATTTTATTAGCTACCGTATTTATTTTAAAAAGAAATCTTTTAAAAATTTTAATTTCAACTTTTCTGGTTTTTGTTAACTTTTTATTTTTATTTTCAAATATGTTCAAAATCTCGTCCGGAGGTTATTGGTCATTAATAACGGCATCTATTCCATTATTTTTTATTATTATTTACACTTTAGGTCAGAAAAAATTGTATCGTTCATTGCGACAAATGCCGCTTGATTTATTTGTTGAAAAATTTGAAATATTATCTCCAAAGATTCCGCACATAAATGGAACTGCAGTTTTTCTTTCTAAAACGATTGATCCAATGCCAGCATATATGACCCACACTATTTTTACTAATAATATTTTATATGAAGATAATATTGTTGTTACAGTGGAAACACAAAAAACACCATTTGGTGTTACTGCAATATTTAAAAAAGATTTAGCAGAAGGGTTAAGAGTTTTTGAAATTAAAGCAGGTTATCTGGAAATTTTAAATTTAGAAAAAATATTTAATGCTGCTGATATTCATCCAAAAGTTATCTTTTATGGACTGGAAGATATTTCAACGAGAAATTTATTCTGGTACATTTACATGCTTATCAAAAAACTGACTTCTTCCTTTGTTCAATTTTATAAATTACCTGCCAATAAGCTACATGGTGTGGTAGTTAGGGTTGAACTATAACAAACCTGATATTACTAATTGTAAATAAATTCCTTGCATTTTATCAAATAATTGTATTATAATTAAAGTATAATATTTTTAAATGTGAGGTTTTCATGAATAAGCTTTATTTAATTTTGTTTTACTTTATAATTCCTAATTTTTCTTTCCCGACTGATTTTAAATCTTCTGAATTAAATGTTAGAAATGATGAAGTTTGTTCAACTTTAATGAATTCTATTCTTAGCGATAATAAAGAAAAAATTAAAGAGATACTTTCAAAAAATAAAATGTTTGCAAATTGTGAACTAAGTTCAACCGCTCCAGGATTAGGACATGAAATTACAAAAAGACCTTTAACTTTTGCTGCAAGATTAGGAAGAGCAGAAGTTATGAAATCATTGATAGAGGCGGGTGCTGAAATTGATTTTATTGATAATGGAAAAACTGCTTTACTTTTTGCAATAGATAATTTTAAGCCAGAAATAGTTGAAATTCTGATTAAAAATAAAGCTAATAAAAAAATTAAATATGACGATTTTGATAGCGCCTTTGATTATGCAAAAAATTGGCTGGATTTAGCAAGAAATTTTCCTGGATTGTTGGACAATAAAAAGATTTTAAAAATTGTAAAATTGTTAAAGTAGAATAGCAAATTTAATGGATTTTATAATTCTTGTTCATAATCAAATGCAATATTAGCCAAAGAAACAGGCAAATTACAAGTTCTTTGCACTAGACATTTTCTTTCTATTTCAATTGCATCATTTAGTGCATCAATTACCGGCATTGGTTCACCAGCGTGTATTTTTGGAAATAATGCAGAATTTGAATGAAAAATTGGATGAAAGTAGTTTATGCAAAATGGAATTCCATTAAGAATTAATAATCTATAAAATTTTATTAGAAATTCATAAGGCTTATTGCTTAAATCTTTAAATTCTAACATCAAATATGTGTCAAAATATTTTTTATAACCTTTGTTATCAATAAAATTTGCTAAATCTTCTATTGATGCACAGTTTTTTATCATATGATTTATTAACGAGTTTATGATCTCTCTATTTTTTCCAATACTTCTAGTTTCTAAAGTTCTTTCGAATTTTTCTATTAAAACCGAATTTTCTATTTTTTCTGCCAATTTAACAAGATTTTCTTCCATTGCAAAAGAATTACCTAAATTAAGAGCGAAAATTGTAAGTAAAAAATATCGTAAAAATTGCATTTTATAATCTTCATTTAAAATTAAGAAATTATACAAGAACTATCTGGATTACCCAAAGTTTCTGAAACTTCTGCACATGAATTTGCCTGAACGCGTTTAATTAAAAGTTGAGCTGCATCTTCATAACCGAATAATCTAGCAATATCAATTGCATTTCTACCCATCTGATCTCTTCTATTAAAAATAATTTCATGTGGATCAATTTCTTCTAATGCATTAATTTTTCCTTTAGCCGCTAGCCACATTAATTTTGTCCAACCTAAAGTTGCATCTTGACCATCAAAAAATTGTAAATCCGCATCTTTAATATATGGCAATATTGCATTTGCACGCTTAATATTTCCCGCCAAATATGCATTTTTAAAATCGTCGATAAAATTTAATGGCATTTGTAGATAATTCATAATCGCGGGATACTGTTTTAATCGTTGAATATAGTCATAATTTCCAAATAATTTAGCGAGATCAATAGCATTTCTTCCTTGTTCGTCTTTTTGAAGTAAAAGATTTTGATCTTTTAACGCATTCAAAATGTAATCTGCTTTTCTTCCGGTTGCAAATGACCACATTAAAATATTCCATCCCAATAATTCATCTTTAATAGTAAAATCTACTGATTCAAATGGATTACCACGAAATCTTCGTTGAAAGTGACTAGCCAAAAGTTTCCTTGCAATGTTTTTTTCCAAAATAATTTGAAGTACATCTGGTCGTAAATTTTTCAAAATTTTATTTGCAGAATCAATATCGCCTTTTAAATAAAAATGTTTAAAATCTAAAAGAATTTGCGGGATTCTAGAATCTTCAAATCCATTGATAATGTTACTTAGTGGAGGATTAAGACTTCCAATTTCGTACAATAAGCATCGGATTTGATTAAATCTTTGTTCTTTATTTTTTTTTAATTCAGCATTAATAAATGCATCATAAAGGGGTGCAGGGTAACCCATTGAAGAACGATAATTTATTTTTCCATTTTTAAATTCAAGAAAACCTCTGTATCCCTCTTCAAGAAGAATTTGAAAATTAAAATCATTGAGCATTAATAATTTAAAAAATTCTTCTAAAAAATTATTATCTTTTTGGTTTAAAATGGCTGGATCAAGGTTTAAAATTTTATTTTTAAAAAATTCTTTATTTGCCTGAATGAATGTTAATATTTCTTCAGGCTTGCAACCTTTTTTTAATAATAAACCTACAATATTTTGTATTAGCTCTTTTATTGCTTGATGATCTTTATTTTCAGCTTTTAAGGTCTCTAAATATTGAGATAAAGATTTAATTTCTGCATCTAAAGTTTCGATATATCTTGAAAAAATGGAATCTTCTTGCCAATTTTGAGCAGCAACTTTTGCTTCTTCCATTGCAAAAGAATTGCCTAAATTCAGAGCGAAAATTGTAATAAAAATATATTTTAAAAACTTCATTTATAACCTTCATTTAATGACTTTTTATACATAAAATTAATTATATCATAAGAGTAAAAATTGTCAAATAGAAAATATATCATGTTTAGAATAAGATATAAATTTACAAAAATAGGGTAAATTATCCATAAAACCGCTTGAAGGACTTATCCCTCGACTAACGCTCGGGACGAACGGGATAAAATTATACTTGGTATCTCTCGATATAATTTTTCTACGAAAAATCACTCGATATGATTAGATTAATTTAATCTTTTTGTCCTAATATCAAGTTATTGGTGCAAATGGATTTTCAATTTAAAGAGAATCAGCTAAAGTTGATATATTAATTTTAAAGTGCACATTAATTTCTAATCATCTCGAGTGTTTTGCGAAAGCAAAATGTATCGAGAGATCCCTATTTCAAAACTTTCTTTATATACTCTTCAATTGCATCAATTGAAATTCGTTCCTGTTGCGTGGTATCCCTATTTCGCACTGTAACCTTATCATCCTGAAGACTGTCAAAATCATACGTAAAGCATAAAGGCGTACCAATTTCATCTTGCCTTCTGTAGCGTTTACCTATTGAACCTGATTCATCAAATTCAACACTATAACCCTTTGCTTTAATTTCTTTATAAATTGTCTCCATTGGCTCATTAAGCTTTTTAACCAATGGAAAAAAAGCAGCTTTAATTGGTGCTATTTTTGGACTTAATTTTAAAACTATACGCTCTTCACCTTCAACAATATCTTCATTATAAGCATCAAATAATAATGTTAAAAATAATCTATCAACACCAACTGAGCATTCCACAACATGCGGAATATAAGATTGTTTAGTTTCTTCATCAAAAACCGCTAAATCTTTGCCTGAAAACTTACTATGTTGTGATAAATCAAAATCGCCTCTGTATGCGATACCTTCAATTTCTTTCCAGCCAAATGGAAATTCGTATTCAACATCACTCGTGCATTTTGAATAATGCGCAAGTTCAGTTTTATCATGTGCTCTGAAACGTATTTTATTTTGATTTAAGCTCAATGATTCATAAAATTTTTTTCTTGCATCACACCATTTTTTAAAATCATCAAGAGCAGTTTCGGGTTTGCAGAACCATTCAATTTCCATTTGCTCAAATTCACGTGTTCTGAATAAAAATTGTTTTGGTGTAATTTCATTTCTAAACGCTTTTCCAATTTGTGAAATTCCAAATGGAATTTTTACTCGATAAGTCGATAATACATTTTTAAAGTTTATAAAAATTGATTGTGCAGTTTCCGGTCGTAAATATGCAACCGAAGAATCATCTTCCATTGCACCGAGTTGTGTTTTAAACATTAAATTAAATTGTCTTGCCTGTGTCCATTTTTTCTGACCGCAATTAGGGCATGCTTTGTTTAAATCAATTTCATCAGCTCTAAATCTGTGTTTACAGTTTAAACAATCAACCATTGGGTCTGTAAAATTTTCAACATGACCGGATGCTTGCCAGACTGCTGAAGAACCTAAAATTGAACCTTCAAATGAAAGAATATCGTCAAATGAAGTATTGATAGATTTTGTCCATTCATTGCGGATGTTATTTTTCATTAACACGCCTAGGTGCCCAAAATCATAAACACCATTTAATCCGCCATAAATTGAAGCGGATTGAAATACAAAACCGCGACGCTTGCACAGCGCATGAATTTTATCTAATGTAACTTGTGTCATATTCATATCCGAAAATAAATTATTATATAATTTTAATTTAATTCACAATTTTTATCAAATTGGTCTTTTTTTATTTGTTTAGTTATAATCAAATCAAATAATTATCCAGATAAAAAAGGGCATGTCTAATGCAAAATAAAATCAAAACAGATAAAGTTGCAGTCATAAGTTTTTTATTTTTTAGTATTATAATTATCATTTTATATAAATTTCATAATGAACATTTACAATTAAAGGCAGAAATTCAACAATTTTGTACTCATGATGGTACTTGTCCGACAAAAGAAGTTGTTGAAAAAATTGTAACAAAAAATGACCCATGGCTCGCAGTTCAGCCCAAGGTTAAAGATACTGTTGTGCAAGTATTTGCACATGTTGGTGAATTTAACTGGTTGGAACCTTACAAATCACCAAATCAATCTGAAGGTCGTGGTTCTGGGTTTTTAATTAATGAAAATGGTGACATAATTACAAACGCGCATGTGGTTGATCAGGCAAAGGCTGTAAGCATTCAAATTCCATCATTAGGCAAAGAACAATTTGAAGTTGAAATTTTAGGTGTAAGCTTTGATCGTGACATTGCGCTTTTAAGATTGAAGAAAGTAGAAATTGAATCAATCAAATCTGTTTTAGGCAAGATTCCTTATATCAAACTTGGAAATTCGGATCATATTTGTCGCGCAAATGAAGTGATGGTTCTTGGTTATCCTTTAGGCCAGCAATCTATTAAAAGCACGCGTGGAATTGTAAGTGGACGTGAAAGTATAATGAGCAGACAATTAATTCAAATTGATGCTGCAATAAATCCGGGAAATTCAGGTGGTCCTGCAATTAATTTAAATGGTGAAGTTATTGGTATTGCAACTGCCAATGTTCCAAGCGCGCAAAATGTTGGTTATATAATTCCGGTTAATGAATTAAAAATTGCCCGTGATGATTTATATAATGCAAAAAATAAATTATTGAGAAGACCATTTTTAGGAATTTTTTATAATTCGGCAAGCGCTGCACTTACAAATTATTTAAAAAACCCGCAACCGGGCGGATGCTATGTTACAGCCGTTTATCAAGGTAGTTTATTAGACCAAGTTGGAATTAAAGCAAAAGATATGATCTATGAAATCAATGGCCAAACTGTTGATATTTATGGTGAAATCTCAGCAAATTGGTGTGAAGATAAAATTTCATTGGTTGATTATGTTTCATTCATTCCATTAAACAAAGAAGTTAATATTGTTGTTTATCGTTCAGGTGAAAAAAAAGAATTTAAATTTAAATTTGTTCAATCAAAATTACCGGAAATTCGTGTAATGTATCCTGATTATGAAAAAATTGATTATGAAGTAATTGGCGGTTTAGTCGTTATGCAATTGGCAAGAAATCATTTGCCATATTTAATTCAGGCAGCTCCGGAACTTATTAAATATGAAGAACCAAAAAATCAGATCGAACCTGTTTTAATAGTTACACATGTTCTTCCTGATTCACAGGCGCAACGTTCACGTGTAATTGCTCCAGGTACAAGATTAAAAGAAGTTAATAGTATTGAAGTTAAAACATTAGATGAATTTAGAAACGCGGTTAAAGAAAGTTTGAATACTGGATATTTAACAATAAAAACTGCAAGTGAAATATTTACTGTGTTTCCATTTAAGCGTGTACTTGAAGATGAATTGAGATTGCCAAAAATTTATAGATATCCTGTTTCTCATTTGGTTGAAGAATTAATGAAAAAATTTATTGAAAAAAATGAAAATAAAAAAGCGCCTAGACCAGAAACTCCAGGAGCTGTTGCCTGAAGTTAGTAGAAATCAGATTGCAAGTATGGTTATTCAGGGCAATGTTAAAGTTGATGATAAAACAATCACAAAACCTGGGTTTCAGGTTACTGATGAATCAAAAATTGATTTTAAATTTGAAGAGCCAAAATTTGTAAGCAGAGCCGGATTTAAATTAGAAAAAGCGTTAGGTTATTTTAAAATTGATGTCAAAAATCTAGTAGCTTTGGATGCAGGAATTTCTACCGGCGGTTTTACAGATTGCCTTTTGCAATCTGGCGCAAAAAAAGTTTATGGCGTTGATGTTGGTTATGGTCAAGTACATGAAAAATTGAGAAAAGATAATCGTGTTGAAATAATCGAACGTACCAATCTTCGTGAATTAAAAGAGTTGCCTGAAAAAGTTGATTTAGTAACTTTGGATTTATCTTTTATTTCTGTTTTAAAAGTTATGGACGCTGTTGTTCACTTAATGAAAGATACTGCTCAATTAATTGTTTTAATAAAGCCGCAATTTGAAGCAAAAAAAGAACAGGTTGGTAAGGGCGGTTTGATCAAGGATTCCAAAATTCATGAAGAAGTTATTAATAATGTTACGCAGGGTATAAAAAAATCAGGCTTTGAATTAATTGGTGTTATTGAATCGCCCATTTTAGGTTCAACCGGCAACAAAGAATTTTTGGCTTATTTTCAAAAAATAAAATAATTTCATAATCATCCGGAAATGTATTATTCTAAAATTAATGCGCCTGTAGCTCAACTGGATAGAGCGCCAGACTTCGAATCTGAGGGTTGCAGGTTCGAGTCCTGCCAGGCGCATATTTTATTTGCGCCCGTAGCTCAGAAGGATAGAGCGATAGATTCCTAATCTGTAGGTCGTTGGTTCGATTCCAATCGGGCGCAATAGATAAAAAATATCTACTTGAAATTAAAATTTAGGATTTTTAAATTTGTAATTCTAATAATATTTAATAAAAGTCTTTCAAAATTCTTTTTTGTCTTTTTGCTTTCTTTTTGATAATATGAATCTATATTCTCTCATTATAAAAAAAATTCGTTTTGAAAATATACATTTAGGAGTTTTAACTATGAATAAAATAAGATATTCATTGTTAATGGCAACATTAATTTTATCATCAAATATTCAATATTCATTTGCTGCTGATACTGGTGAAGCTAAAATTGATTCAGAAAAAAAAGTTAATCTCGAAAAAGACAAGAAAAATCAAGGTGATACTACTGGTGTACCTAGAAGTTCTGAAGCGACAGATGCAGATAAAAAAGATAACGGTGAAGCTGATTCAAAAAGAAAAACAGATACTGCTAGCACTGGTAAGCAAACGCAAGCAGAAAGTTCAATTACTTCAAAATTAAAAAATTTGTGGGCAAAAGGTTTAGGTGGAAAAATTGTTGCAGGTACGATAATTGGTATTCCCTTAGTTGGAATTCCAGCGCTTATGTACGAAATTCCTTCATTTGTGAGAGAGCTTAATAATAGCGGCTATAAATTAAAGCATGTATCTGCTGCTGTATGTGGCGGAGTTGCTTTAAGCAATATAATTTATCAAATAAAATATAGAATTTATGATTTAGGTGCAAAAAAAGATTTAATTGAGAAAATTAAAAAAGCATTAAAAGATAAAAATAAATTTTGTAATTGGAGAAATGGAAATGCACTAAGGGGTTGGAATGGAAGATATGGAGAAGAAGTCTTAAATGCAGCACAAAATTATAAATTAAAAAATGAAGGTGTGCTATTAAAAGCATTAAAACAAGATATTTTACAAGAAGATAAACAAACTTCAATTGGCGCCGGTTCAAGATTATTTCTTTGCACCGCGGTTGAAGCGCAATGGAAAAAAGAAACGCTTGCAGCCATTCTTAAAGATTTAAGAGATGAAAAAGCAAATTTATTTAAACTCAAAAATGATTTATTAAATCATTATAAAAATTTAGAACCAATTCTTTTGGAAGTTGCTGAAAAATATAGAACATTTTATATGGCTGCTTATTTTAAAGATGAGGCCGAATATAGAGTAGATAGACTGGGAAGTGATAAAACTAATTTCACTAAAATGAATCTTGAAGCTTTAGATATTTTTGGGGATAAGCATGTTAATGGAAAAATAGATGGTCTTTTAACTTTCCGTAGTTTAAGAAAAGATTATAATAATGAAGCTACAAAAGACGAATCAGTAAAAATTGATGGTATTGTTGATCACTTTCTTTATGCTTTAAGTAAATTCAAATCATTTGCTGTATGCGTAGCAACTGCTTATAATTTTGGCACTTTATTAGACTTACAAGATGATTACAAAGAAGTTTATAATGAAGCAGTTGGTTCATATTTTGATCTCGCTTTTGCTTATGCGAGATTAAATGCTATTGAAAAAATTATAAAAGATGAGCTAACTCCGCTTGAAATAAGAGATGCTGCAAGCGGAAGAAAAAAAGATGCCGAACAAATTGAATCTATAATGGTTAAAGAGTTTGATGCAATAATTCTAAAGACTGACATAATGATCAAATGGGTAAATGATACCCTATCGCTACCAAATCGTAATGATGCATTTGAATTATCTGAGTTAGTTGAACTTTTTGTGAGGCTATATAAAAATGGTTATGTTGGTTGGAATACCACCCAAAGCAAAGCTTTAGATGCAATAAATAGTATTGCTGCAGATATTCACTCTGTAGTTACAGGGCGCAATGACGATTCTGTTGGTCATATGATGGGTGGTATGGGATCAAGTGGTAAGAGAATTATGGAAAAACTTATTATATTACGTGATGAGGCAAATTTATTAAAAAAAGCTTTATTGAAAAAAATAAAATAATATTTAACAACCTGGTGGCATTTACCGCCAGGTTTTTTTATTATGTTTAAATATATTTTTAAAAATAATTTACTTTTTAAAGATGGCAAATACATAGCCTTAACCTTAATTTTTTTTACTATATTTTCATTTTTATTTTTCAAATTTCTTCTTTTTTTTGTAATCCCATTTTTTTTATTTTCAATTTATTTTTTTAGAAACCCTCAAAGGGAATGTCCCGAAAAAAATTTATCAATAATTATTTCTCCAGCTGATGGTAAAATTGTTGAAATTTCTCGGGGAAATTTTGAAAATTATTCGCAAAAAGTTTCTATTTTCTTATCACCTCTTGATGTTCATGTTAATTGGATTCCAATTGATGGTATAATTAACGAAATTAATTATCGACCGGGCAAGTTTGCAGTTGCATTTGCACCAAAAAGTTCAGAAATTAATGAAAGAAATGATATAATTATTCAAAGTAAATATGGTACAATTTTAGTAAGACAAATTGCAGGATTTGTTGCCAGAAGAATTTGTTGTTGGGTAAAAAAAAGAGAAAGTGTAAAAGCGGGACAGAAATTCGGTATGATTAGATTTGGTTCAAGAGTTGACCTCTTGTTGCCAGCTAATATTAAAATTTCTGTTAAACTGGGTGAACGTGTCAAGGGTGGAGAAACTATTTTAGGGAGATGGATATGACAATACTTGCAAAAGTTGCTCACATAAAACCAATTATAAAAAAAAATAAACAACGTTCTTTAACTTTAATTCCATATTTTTTTACATTTGCAAATGCAATTTTAGGATTGCTTGCGGTTTTTAAAGCGCTTGATTGCGAATATATTGCTGCTGCATATTGCATTTTATTAGCTGCTTTTTTTGATGTTTTAGACGGACGTGTTGCGCGCGCACTAGGCACATCTTCTATTTTAGGAATGGAACTGGATTCATTAAGCGATGCTATTTCATTTTGCGTTGCGCCTGTAGTTTTGCTTTATAGTTATGAAGTTCAGGATTTTGGAACTCTCGGATTTATTGTTTTAGCAATTTATTTGTGTTCAGGAATTTTCAGGCTGGCAAAATTTAATATAAATTCTGCAAATCAGAATAATTTTTTTTCCGGTCTGCCTACTCCTGTTGCTGCATTTTTTCTAACAACTTTAGTTTTGTATCATGATTGGTTACAAGTTAGTCCTGCAAAATTTTTATTATATAAATATGTTCTTTTTGCTTTGCTTATTTTTATTTCATTTTTAATGATTTCCAAAATCAAATTTCCCGCATTTAAACAAAATAAGTTACGTAAATCTTTTTATATTCTATTTGCTTGTTTATTTGTTTCTTTTTTTATTTTTCGTGATTATCCCTTGTTAATGTTCTTGGTACTTTTATATATTTTATCGGGTTGTTCTCATGGTTGTTACTTGGGAGCAAAGAGATTGAAGTGTAAAATTAGAAATAATTTTAATTAATTTTTTTTCATAAATAATATTTCAATTTCTTTAATTTATTCTAAATTTTTTTATGCACTACTCGTGCAGAGGAGGCCTATGCGGCCAGCAACAAAGTGGCCTGGAATTAGGGTCCCTTTGTAAACCCCAATTCCAAAGGAACACCTTTGGAATCCCTACGCGAAAAATGCTTCAATTCGCCTGTTAATTATTAATTTTTTTAAATGATGTCGGCTCATTTCCAGTTTCGCTAATTCGATTTTTATTTTAATTAAAGTTAAGTACATTCGCGCTCTTAATTTTGTGTTTGAGCCGAATGGTGATAGAAAAGAAAATATTAAATTTAATAATGATTGCTTGCAAAAAAATTGAAAGAAGGCTCGTGGCCAAAATTCGAGCGCAAGGGTTCCAAGGGCGTAGCCATTGGTATTGGGGGATTGACAAGGGGTTATAATACCAAACCCCTTGTCCGCTGTCTGCGTAGGACAAAAATAAATATTTTAATAAAAAAATTAATTTTAAGAATAAACTAGAAATTTAATTGTGCGGCTTCCAATCCCAACAACTTTTTAATTTTAAAATCTTAAAATTTGTTATAACTTCAATGACATTTTGTTTTATGTTCAATCTTTCAATTGGTTTTTTTTGAAAGAAATTTTGCCTTAATATTTTAAAATCTTTGATATTTTTAAATAATTTTTTTAATTCAATTTCCTGAACTTTTCCATAACCGTGAGAATAATCGCGTGCTTCAATGCATTTATTATTTGCAACATCAGTAATTGCTATGATATGACCAGGAATCCAAATTAAATCTCCATTTTCTATTTCCTCATCAATTTCCAAAGACTTTAAATTCTGCGAAATTGTTGTTGTGTTTTTAAAGTAAAATGGGATTGAACATATTTGTGCAGCGCGAAGTATAAGACCTGAGCAGTCAAAACCCGTTTTAGGATTAAAATTGAAATTAGGATATGAAAAAAATTGCGTCTTAAATTCTTTAAATTTTTTTTCTATGATTTCAAACATTTCATCTTGCGATGTTGAAATCAGGCTTGTAC
Source organism: Candidatus Babelota bacterium (assembly GCA_013287265.1). Lineage (GTDB taxonomy): Bacteria > Babelota > Babeliae > Babelales > JABDEC01 > JABDEC01. The sequence goes on from JABDEC010000004.1 coordinate 59,483, forward strand.
CTCCCCAAACATATGGAATAAATCCTTTTTTTAAATTTGCCCATTTTTTTAATAATTTTACAAATCTTGAAATTTGCAAATCTTTATTTAAATTTTCATTGCTTAAACAAAATTTTTTAGGAATTTCTAAAATTTTAAAATCTTTTGAATCATTATTAAACGCATAAACATTATATTTTTCATCTTTTAAATCAAAATAAACAAATCTTGTTCCTGCAGAATATTTATCTTCTGTTTGTTGATCAATAAATGGAGAAATTAAAGTTACAATTTTTTGTTCTTTTTTATTTTCAGTTTTAAAATCAACTGGATTTGGTATTTTTTCGGTAAAATAGTCATTTAATAAAAATAGATTTTCTTTTGCTGTCCAAAATGTATTAATATATTTTTTTCCTGATTGGTAAAATAATTGTGAAAGTTCTACAAGAAAGAGATTTTCACTTTTTTTTATAATTTTTACAACGTCATTAAACAGCAATTGATGTATTCTGGGGCATGAATTTAAATCTGTTTTGATTTTGGGGCTCAAAGAAATGTCATTTAATAAACAATATTCTTTAATTTCTTTTGAAAATAAATCAATAACAGGTTTCATAACTAATGCTAAATTTTTTTCTTCACCTTTTATGAAATTGCACAAAAATAATATAAAAAAAATATTTTTTATCATTGATTTCTATATTTAGAAATAGAAACAATAAATTTCATTCACAAGTATAGCCAAATAATTTACAGTTAATTAATATTTTTTTATTTTTATTAAAAATTTGCTTTATTAAATATGTGAAATTATTGTTTTTAAACATTAAAATTGAGTATTTTATGAATATAAAATTGCGGGGAAGATAATAAAAAGGGACAGTAATGAAATATCTTATTTTCAATATAAATATATTTTTTTTTACATTTTTTAATATTACTGCGTTACAGCAAGAATGGACCTGCACTTTTAAAAAAAAATTTAAAGATGATGATACAAAAGAATTTTTAAATAAAAAAGAAATTTCATTTTCAAAAAACGGTATTGAACAATTTAATCAGTTAATATTTTGTTGGAATATAATTAGGCCAAAAACCGGTTATTTTACTTTTTATGTGAAACCAAGATACGCTAGTTCTTCGAAATATGGCGAATGGTACAAAATGGCTGATTGGGGAAATAATATTCAACGATCACATTGTACGATGCAAACGGGAAATACCTCTTTTGTTTATGTCAGATTGGAAATGCCTATGGAAAAATTGGCAGATGGTTTCATTTTAAAAGTTGTTTCTAATGACAACGCTGATTTTTCTCTAATAAAAATGTTAGGTGTTTGTGTATCGAATTTTGCAAAATTTAAAAATGAAAATCCAAAAGATTATTTTAACCTACCTTCCATTAAAATAAATGAGGTACCTCAAAAATCACAAATGATTTTAAAGGATCAAGATTGCAAAAGTATGTGTTCACCAACGTCTACATCGATGTTAGTTAGTTATCTAACCAAAAAAGAACATGATCCATTATCTTTTGCGTTCAATGTTTATGATAATGGATTGGGTGCTTATGGAAGTTGGCCTTTTAATACGGCACATGCATTTGAGATGTGCCCTGATTATTATTTTATTGTTACAAGATTAAAGAATTTTGCTTATTTACATTCTAATTTAATGCGTGGCTTGCCAGTAGTGGTAAGCGTTAGAGGTAAGTTGGATACTGCACCGCAGGAATACAATAAAGGTCATTTAATTCTTATAATTGGATGGGATCAAATTAAAAAAGAAGTTTTGTGTCATGACCCGGCATTTGATACAAATGAAAAAGTTTTTCACCAATACAATCTTTCAACTTTTTTGAAGGCATGGGAAAAATCCAACCGCTTATCTTACGTTGTTGAAAAAAGTTGAAAACTAATTTTTCTTTAGATATTATTTATGGACATCTTTTATAAAAATGAAATTCTTAATTGCTTTGATTATTTTTTTTCTAAATAATCCAAATTGTATAAATTTAATTTATTTAATAAAACTAAGGGCACATCAGGTGAAAAATTATATTAATTCAAGATTTGTTTTCATATTTATTTCAGTTTTGGCATTTAATGAAATTAATTGCAATGAAATGAAAACCATTAAAAAAATTGCTATAGATTTGTCTAGAAATATTGCGATTGGACTTTCTCTTGGGGATAAAATATTTGTAAAAAGATATTCTGAATGTAAAATGCAAACAGTTAAGTCCGGAAATTTTGAAATTATGTTGCTTGAAAAATTTGCGAGGAATAAAAATAATTATCTAAAATTTTATAAATCTCCTTTATATAAAAAACTGCAAATGATTGATGAATTAGTTCAGGAATTGAGTAAAGCTATAAATGGAAAAAGAATGTATGAAGTTCGGGATCTTTTTTGGAATAGTTTTTATCGCGAAATAAAAAATATTGTCAGACAAGCTAGGCGGTTAAAAGAAGATGAAGATAAGAGAAAATTTAAAAAACAGCCCATTATGCAAGAAAGTTTTTCTTATTTTGCGAAGCCCTTATTTTAAAAATAATCCTTTTTTAAAATTTATTTAATTACAAAAACAAAATAATTGACAATTTGATTATAAAATTGATAGTTTTAAGATCATTGCAAAGTTGTATTCATACTTATTTATAATAGTATGCAGGGGGAAAGGCAATGTATTTTAAATCTCTTTACAAGATTATTATTGTTTTGAATTTGTCATTTAATTTATTTTCGCAAAACCCTTTAACTAAAATATTTTTACATTTGGGTAATTGTGAAGATAAGTTTGTCTGTTATTTTAATAAAAATCCGCAAATAAAATTACTTTCAAAAAAAGATAATAATCAGAAAATTGAATTATTATTCTTTCTTCCAGAAATCATAATTAATGAAGAAGTGGATAATTTAATAAATAAAATAAATTCAACAAAAAGCAATTATTATAAGATTTTTATTTTAAAGGAACATGGTGGCTTAAAAATTAAATTTATTTATGATCCGGCGTTTGTTTATAAAATTGAGGTTTCTGAATTTGATGCAATAAGTTCTTTCAAAGGTATTGTTTTTACTATTTTGCATAAAAAAATTGTTCACGAAAAACCGAATTTGAATTTCTTAAACTTCAAGCCTAAAATTCTGATTGATATTGGTCATGGTGGGCATGATTGTGGCGCAAAAGGAAGTTGCAATGTTACAGAAAAGGAAATTACTTATTCAATTGGCAAAAAACTTCAAAAGTTGCTTGAAAAAAATGGATTTAATGTTTTTTTAACAAGAGATAATGATAAATTTGTTGGCTTAGATGAACGCACATATTTTGCTAATTTTTTACCTGCTGCGATCTTCATTTCACTTCACGCTAACTTTTCTCAAAATAAAAATGCTTCTGGAATTGAGACTTTTTATGCTGATCATTCATTATTAAATTCTTATAATTTTGAAGATCAAAAAAAATATTTAATCAGACAAAAAAATAATCTTCTTGATGAAAATAATAAATTAGTTGCAAACATTATTCATCAATCGGTTTATGAAGAAGCAAAAAAAATTAATCCCGATTTAATTGACAGAAAAGTTAAAAGGTCAGTTTCACAAGTTCTTTTAGGTACCGAAATGACTTCCATTTTAATTGAGCTTGGTTTTCTTTCAAATTCAAAAGAATGTTTATTGTTGAGTGACCCAAAATATCAGCAATCATTGGCAAATGGCATTTTTAATGGAATAAAGATCTATTTTAATCAATTGAATTAAATTTGAATCTAAATCAAGACTTGCGCGATGTCCAACAATTTTGTGATCTGTTATCTCCAGGTCGTATTCTCCAATCCAAACGACGCACTTCAACACTAAGATTTTGATTTAATATTATTTCATTACAATCTTGTGGACAAGCAACTCCTCTTGAATGTACGTAGCCTGGGCGCAATTGATTTCTATCCGGTTTGGTGAATTCAACATATTTTAATTGTTTTCCACTTCCGCTTATACATTCTCTTGCAGTATTTTTTAATTACTATCTGCTATTTCTTTATTAATTTCTTCTAATAACAACCTTGCAGCTTCATGTTTTGGTTCTTTAGTGATTAAATTAATTACAACTTCTCTCGCTCTTTCATAATCTTTAAGTTTTAAATAAGTTAATCCTAGATAAAAATAGGCGTCAATATATTCACTTGCAATGGCAACAGCATTACTAAAATTTTTTAAAGCATTTGCTAATTTTGTTTTTGATAATTCAGGAATAAACCCTTTTTCTGATGCTTCATAAAAATCTAAAAGCCCTAAATTAAACCAGGCAACTTCGGGCGATAAATAATTTTTGTCTTTTGTTAAAATTCTCCAATTTTCTTTTGCTTCTTCTTTTTGTCCTGATGCCAATAATGCGCATGAATAATTATTCATTATATCTGCTTTTATTGTAGCAGGAGTTTCTTTATCTCTAATAATTTTTTTAAAAAGTGATACACTTTCTTGAAATTCATTTATTTGATAAAATAGCGTGGCTTTTAAAGCATATGCTTGAGGTGTTGGAGATTCTTGAATTGATTTATCTACGAGTTGTAATGCTTTTTTAAAGTTTTTTTCTTCCGCTTCAAGCAACTTTTGAAGTTTTTTGCCAATTGAATAAGTAATTTTAAAATTATAGTTTTAGTTAATTATAAAATATTTTAAAAATGAGAAAAATAAATGTTAAACAATATTTGGCAAGAATTTTTAAATATTGTTAATCAGGAAGTTGGTAGCCGCGTCGTTGATACGTGGTTTAAAGCTGTTACTTTAGTTAAATGGGATTTTTTAAAAAAAACAATATATATTCAAGCGCCAAACACTTTTGTGCGGGATTGGATAAAATCACATTATTTAAATTTATTTTCATTACATTTATCAAGATTATTTAATGTCACGGAAATAAATATAATTTTTTTAGATAATGATCAAAAACAAATCTTAAATTTTGAAAAGGAAAATATCTCTAGTACTGAACAACGTTTGCCTGAAAAAATTCCATTGCAAAATAAATTGCCAATCAAAGGTGCTATAAGAGACCGGAGTCAAATAAATAGCAAATATCAATTTGAAACGTTTGTTGTCGGGCCAAATAATTCTTTGGCGTATGCAGCCGCATATGCTGTAACTCAAAAACCTGGAATTTTGTATAATCCTTTATTTATTTATGGTGAGTCAGGCTTAGGTAAAACTCATTTATTACATGCCATTGGCAATGAAATAAAACTAAAAAACAAGGATGCTGTAATTTTGTATCAAACTTCTGATCGTTTTGTTACCGAATTTATAAATGCAATACGCTTTGACAAAATTCATTTATTTAAAGAAAAATATAAAGCAATTGATGTTTTGCTTGTCGATGACATACAATTTTTTTCAAATAAAGATCAGACTCAGGAGGCATTTTTTCATATTTTTAATTCATTATATGATTCTCATAAACAAATAGTTTTTTCAAGTGATAATTACCCGAAACATATTGAAGGCATTGCCGAAAGATTACGATCCAGATTAGAATGGGGCCTTGTTACAGATATTCATGCACCAACACTGGAAACAAAAATTGCTATATTGAAAAAAAAGATTGAAGATAATTCAGAAAATATTTCAGATGAAGTGTTTCATTTTATTGCTTCAAAAGTTGATTCAAACATAAGAGAATTAGAAGGCTCATTAATACGTGTTTTAGCATTTTCAAATTTAACTAATCAGCCCATTTCTTTAGAAATTGCAAAGAAAGTTTTAGCGCACAATAATAATGAGCAAAAAAATAATAATATTATTACTTTTACAAATATTTCTAAAGCCGTTTGTAAAGTTTATTCTTACAATTTAACGGATTTGCAATCCAAAAATAAAAATAAGGAATTATCTTTAGCAAGACAAATTACAATGTATTTGATGAAAAAATTAACAGATAAATCTTTGCAAGAAATCGGATTTTTTTTAAAAAGAAAAGATCACTCTACTGTTTTGCATGCAATTCATAAAATTCAAAAATTAAGAAGTAATGATTCTGTATTTGATTTGACTTTAAAAAAAATTGAAGAAGAAATTAGTAATTAAATAAAGGAAATTCTGTTCCTGAATGTTTTTGTTTTTCTCGCCGTTCTTTTTTAGAAGTAAAATATCTGTCTTTTCCCGATCAAGGTCTGCGCCCTTAATTAATGAACCAAAGATAAATACTAAACAAATAATTTTTCTTAAGAACATTTTATCCCCTATTTAACACAATTATTTCTATTAGAAATTTAACACTCTTTATAATTTTATCATGTAGCTCATAAAAGTAAATGACGATTTTTAAATAGAATTTAATTTAAAAAAAGGGAATAATTCAGATAAGAAAAAGGAAAAAAGTTTAAACTATAGGACAGAAGCTTAAAAGATATAAACTATTGGCAAAATGGTCATCAAAAAGGTCTGATT
>JABDEC010000004.1:65981-66627 GCA_013287265.1 Candidatus Babelota bacterium
GGTCTGATTTTTCAAAATCTTTTTCGTAAACAACTAAACCGTGATTATAATGTTTCATATCCCACATGCAATAACCAGGTTTACTGAATCCTAAGTTTTCAGCTATCTGATTAATCAAATTGTGATATGAGCTTTTATTTCTTTTAATGCTTTTTGAACCAAAATCACGTACTTTTTTATTAAATGCTGACTTTTTCAGTAACTTTGTAAATGATTCAGGATCTGCCCAAATTTTATCATAATCTTCAATTGTTTCACTTTTATTAAAGCCCGCTATTCCTTTTATTACATCAAAATCCGGATTTTCAACAAAATAGGCAGCTTTGTTTAAATTAAAACAATTTTTGTTACACAAACCATGCAAAACAAATTCAGGAATATTATCTAAATGATGCAAATTTAATATATTTTTTGGAAGACGGCTTAAACTGTGAAGTAATTTTTTATGGCGATTCAGCGCCTCATTTCCATTCATTAATCACCTCAATTTTTAAAATTTATTTTTAATTAATTCAACTCCTTTCATTTAAAATAATAACAATGCATTTTAAAAAAAATCAATAGGAAAATTTTTTTAATTATTATTGCTTTTTTAAAAACATTGGATTTAAATTATTAATGAAAGAAGGTGATAATGTGAATGCAA
>JABDEC010000005.1 GCA_013287265.1 Candidatus Babelota bacterium
CACTTTTTAAGTAAAGAAGAGTTTGAATACAAACTATCACAAAATTTTTTTATTGAATGGAGCAATAGTTATGGTAATTATTATGGAAGCCCAAATTCCATTATTAATGAATTAAAGGAATCAAAATCATATATAAGTATATTGGATATAGCAGGTGCTCAAAATGTTAAAGCTAAAGTGCCTGATTCAATTTTGATTTGGATTGATGTTGATATAAAGGAATTAGAAAAAAGATTAGTAAGTAGAAATTCCGAAACTGTTGAGGAAATTAATAAAAGATTAGACATTGCAAAATCAGAAATTATTAGCCACGATATCAAAAAAAATATATTTAATTACAATATTAAAAATGAGGATTTTAGTGCTGCTGTAGCATGTTTAAAATCAATCATAATTTCAGAATTAAATAAGTAATTTTATAAATTTAAAAAAAGATCAAAAAAAACCTTTACAATAAATAAGTTTTGTTTATTCTTTAAGTAATAATTAAGGTATTTACTGAAATTTTCATAGCCACAAAAAAGACTTAAAATCTTTTAAAAAAGTGTTGACATTAACTGATAAGTCTTTATACTTTAAATACTTTTTAGTTTTTAAAAGAAGTAGTAATAAAAAATTATAAAAATTTGGTCTTTGAAATACACAAGAAATTTTTTTAAAAATTTCGCAAGCCTTATTAAAACTTTTAGTTATAGATTTTGTGATGGAGAGTTTGATCTTGGCTCAGAATAAACGCTGGCGGCGTGCCTAACACATGCAAGTCGAGCGAGAAAGTTCTTTCGGGAATGAGTACAGCGGCAGACGGGTTAATAACGCGTGAGAATCTACCCTTTAGTGTGGAATACCTCCGAGAAATCGGAGATAATACCGCATGTGTCCCTATAGAAATATATGGATAAAGATGGCCTCTTTGCTATCGCTAGGGGATGAGCTTGCGTACTATCAGCTAGTTGGTAGGGTAAAGGCCTACCAAGGCTATGACGGTTAGCCGGCCTGAGAGGGTGTTCGGCAACACTGGAACTTAGACACGGTCCAGACTCCTACGGGAGGCAGCAGTGGGGAATATTGCACAATGGGCGAAAGCCTGATGCAGCGACGCCGCGTGAAGGATGAAGGCCTACGGGTTGTAAACTTCTGTTAACTGGGAAGAAAGTACCGTTTTAAATAAAGACGGGAGATGACGTTACCAGTAGAGAAAGCACCGGCTAAACTCGTGCCAGCAGCCGCGGTAATACGAGTGGTGCAAGCGTTATTCGGAATCATTGGGCGTAAAGGGTGTGTAGGCGGCATATCAAGTCTGTTGTTAAATCTCCCAGCCTAACTGGGAAAATGCAGCGGAAACTGATGCGCTAGAGGATGGAAGAGAGAAGTGGAATTCTCGGAGTAGCGGTAAAATGCGTAGATCTCGAGAGGAACACCGATGGCGAAGGCAGCTTCTTGGTCCATTCCTGACGCTGATACACGAAAGCGTGGGGAGCAAACAGGATTAGATACCCTGGTAGTCCACGCTGTAAACGATGATCACTTGATGTTGGCTCTGCTTTGCGGAGTCAGTGTCGTAGCTAACGCGTTAAGTGATCCGCCTGGGGACTACGGTCGCAAGACTAAAACTCAAAAGAATTGACGGGGGTCCGCACAAGCGGTGGAACATGTGGTTTAATTCGACACTACGCGAGGAACCTTACCTAGGCTTGACATACACCTGACAGTCGTAGAAACACGATCTTCTAAACTTTGTTTAGACAGGTGAACAGGTGCTGCATGGCTGTCGTCAGCTCGTGTCGTGAGATGTCTGGTTAAGTCCTCTAACGAGCGCAACTCTTGCCATCAGTTGCTACCATTTTATGGGCACTCTGATGGGACTGCCTGGGAAACCAGGAGGAAGGTGGGAATGACGTCAAGTCCTCATGGCCCTTATGTCTAGGGCGACACACGTGTTACAATGGCCAGTACAAAGGGTTGCCAACTCGTAAGAGTGAGCTAATCCCACAAAACTGGTCTAAGTTCGGATTGAGGTCTGCAACTCGACCTCATGAAGTTGAAATCGCTAGTAATCGCATATCAGAACGATGCGGTGAATACGTTCTCGGGCCTTGTACACACCGCCCGTCACACGATGAGAGCTGTTTGTACCCAAAGTCACTTTAGCTAACCCGTAAGGGAGGCGAGTGCCTAAGGTATGGGTAGTGATTGTGGTGAAGTCGTAACAAGGTAGCTGTAGGAGAACCTGCGGCTGGATCACCTCCTTTCGAGGGAGAATTCATAACAAAGTTTTTACTTTGTTTAAAGGTGTAATAAAAAATCTTAAAAGTTTTTTAAGGCTTGCGACTTTAATACTGGGCCTATAGCTCAGTTGGTTAGAGCACCCCGCTGATAACGGGGAGGTCAGTCGTTCGAGTCGACTTAGGCCCACCATAAATTATGGTGGCATTAAGTCATAATGGGCCTAAGGTGAATTTAATATCATCCCTAAATATTAATGAATTAAATTTTAATATATATAAAGGGGGATGTAGCTCAGTTGGTAGAGCATCCGATTTGCACTCGGAAGGTCAGCGGTTCGACCCCGCTCATCTCCACCAGTTTTTAAATAAAAAATTTTATTTCTTGTGTGTTTATAAAAAATTATTCTTGTGATCTTTGAAATGTTTGTAATTTAAATTTCTGATGCGGAAATACAAAATTCATTTTGAGTTTTTGTAAACAATTTGATAATTAAGTTTGTGATTAATTGAAAAGGGCATTTGGTGGATGCCTTGGTATCAGGAGACGATGAAGGAGGCGGGAGACTGCCATAAGCTTCGGGGAGCTGTCAACCAAGTTTCGATCCGAAGATTTCCGAATGGGGAAACCCGGTCTAGTAAAACTAGATCACTATTATTTGAATAAAATAAGATAATAGAGTTAACGGCGTGAACTGAAACATCTAAGTAGCGCCAGGAAAAGAAAACGCATGTGATTCCCTTAGTAGTGGTGAGCGAAGAGGGAAGAGCCTAAACTTATATCATGTTAAAGCCTACTAGCGTTGTGATATAGGTGTTGCGGGATATAAACGTTTTTGATTAGTAGATCTTAATTTATGTATTTTTATTTAGTTGAATTACTCTGAAAAGTGTAACCAAAGAGGGTGACAGTCCTGTAGACAAAAAATAAAAAATGCATAAAAGTTTTTATCCCAAGTACCACAGAGCACGTGAAATTTTGTGGGAATCTGCCCTGACCATAGGGTAAGGCTAAATACTACCTGATGACCGATAGTGAACAAGTACCGTGAGGGAAAGGTGAAAAGAACCCCGAGAGGGGAGTGAAATAGAATCTGAAACCGAATGTCTACAATCGGTAGTAGCGATGTATACGTACGCGCAACTACGTACCTTTTGCATAATGAGCCAACGAGTTATCTTATATTGCAAGGTTAAGCTTTGAAAGAGCGGAGCCGTAGCGAAAGCGAGTCTGAATAGGGCATTAGTAGTATGAGATAGACCCGAAACCTAGTGAGCTATCCATGTCCAGGATGAAGTTTCAGTAACATGAAATGGAGGTCCGAACCGGTGTAGGTTGAAAACTGCTCGGATGAGGTGTGGATAGGAGTGAAAGGCTAATCAAACTGGGAAATAGCTGGTTCTCCCCGAAATATATTTAGGTATAGCCTTGTCTGATTTTTTATGGCGGTAAAGCACAGTTTGAACATAGGGGTCGCAAGACTACCATATTCTTACTAACTCTGAATGCTATAAATTTAAGACAGGAGACAGACTGTGGGGGATAAGCTTCATAGTCGAGAGGGAAACAGCCCAGACCATCAGTTAAGGTCCCTAAATATCCGTTAAGTGGTAAAAGATGTGAAGTTACTCAGACAGCCAGGAGGTAGGCTTGAAAGCAGCCACCCTTTAAAGAAAGCGTTAAAGCTCACTGGTCGAGTGTCTTTGCGCTGAAGAACGAACGGGGCTAAACGGATTACCGAAACTATGGCTACATAAGTATTTATATTTATGTTGGGTAGGGGAGCGTTCTCTAATAGATACAAGTTTGACCGTAAGGACAGATGTGGATTAGAGAAGTGAGCATGTTGGTATAAGTAACGAAAAAATGGGTGAAATTCCCATTCGCCGAAAGTCTAAGGTTTCCTGGGAACGGATCATCCACCCAGGGTTAGTCGATACCTAAGCCGAGGCCAATTGGAGTAGGCGATGGACAGCAGGTTAAATATTCCTGCACCACTTTCTAACGCTTGAGTGAAGGGGGGACGCAGTAGGGTAGATTGACTTGGATAATGGAATGCCAAGCTAAGCATAAAGAGGAATTCTATAGGTAAATCCGTGGAATTATTAACCTTGAAATGTTATGGGTATATCGATTCTTAATGAAGAGATATATTTGATTGATCCCACACTGACTAGAAAAGCCCCTAGCGATGTTAAGAAAGTGATCGTACCGTAATCTGACACAGGTAGACGAGCTGAGAATGCTCAGGCGTTGAGATAATTATCATTAAGGAACTCGGCATATTGACCCCGTAACTTAGGGATAAGGGGTGCCTGAAATTGTTATTGGACTTGTCCAAGAAGCATATTTTAGGTTTCAACAAAGAGGCCCAGCCGACTGTTTAACAAAAACACAGGGCTATGCAAACTCGTAAGAGGAAGTATATAGCCTGACGCCTGCCCAGTGCCGGTCGGTTAACGGGAGAGGTTAATCCTTTGGGATAAAGCCTTGAACCGAAGCCCCGGTTAACGGCGGCCGTAACTATAACGGTCCTAAGGTAGCGAAGTTCCTTGTCGGGTAAATTCCGACGCGCATGAATGGCGTAACGAGTTGGGCACTGTCTTAATGATACACTCAGTGAATTTGTAGTACAAGTGAAAATGCTTGTTACCCGCGACAGGACGGAAAGACCCCGTGCACCTTTACTATAACTTGATATTGATTTTTGGATGCGTATGTGTAGCATAGGCGGGAGACTTTGAAGCTGGGATGCTAGTTCCAGTGGAGTCACCTGTGAAATACCGCCCTTATACGTTTGAAAATCTAACTCTAATTGCCCGTAATCCGGGTAGAGGACAATGTCTGGTGGGTAGTTTGACTGGGGTGGTCGCCTCCTAAAATGTAACGGAGGCGTTCAAAGGTTCCCTCATGGCGAATAGAAATCGCCGGTAGAGTGTAAAGGCATAAGGGAGCTTAACTGCGAGACATACAGGTCGAGCAGGTGCGAAAGCAGGACTTAGTGATCCAGTGGTTCCTCATGGGAGGGCCATTGCTAAACGGATAAAAGGTACGCCGGGGATAACAGGCTGATCTCTTCTGAGAGTCCATATCGACGAGGAGGTTTGGCACCTCGATGTCGGCTCATCACATCCTGGGGCTGGAGAAGGTCCCAAGGGTCTGGCTGTTCGCCAGTTAAAGTGGTACGTGAGCTGGGTTCAGACCGTCGTAAGACAGGTCGGTCCTTATCCGTCGTGGGCGTAGGGTATTTGAGGAGGGCTGTCCCTAGTACGAGAGGACCGGGATGGGTAAGCCTCTGGTGTTCCAGTTGTCCAACACGGGCAACGCTGGGTAGTTAGGCTTATTAGAGATAACCGCTGAAAGCATCTAAGTGGGAAACTCGCTCCAAGATAAGATACCCCGTACTTGCACACGCAAGTGTGTGAGTACATAAGGTCCCTTGAAGACTACAAGGTAGATAGGCTGGGTGTGTAAGCACAGTAATGTGTTCAGCTAACCAGTACTAATAGACCGAAAGTTTTAATCACGCTAATAACTAATTATTTGAATTTTCTTCTTTGGTAGTTTAAATTACAAACATTCACAAGAATATTAAATTTGAAAATTTTAAAAAATTTCTGGTGGGTATAGCTGTGGGGAAACACCCGTTCCCATTCCGAATACGGAAGTTAAGTCCACAGCGCTGATAATACTTGGTGGGAAACTGCCTGGGAAAATAAGTACTGCCAGTTTAATTAAGCCTCGAATTTATTTCGAGGCTTTTTTTTGTTTAAAAATTCTTGATCTCAAAGATAAAAAATTTCTAAAAATGCAATTTATTAAAAATAATCATTAACAAATTAAATTCTCAATTTACTTTTGGTTTAAATATATTTATTATTTTTCAGTGTTTTTTAATTTAACTAAAAGGTTTTTGCCATGAAAATCACAAAATTAATTCTTTTCTTAATTATTCACAACAATATCATTGGAGAAAACATGCAAAAAAATATTTCTTTGGAAAAAATTGTATTTGCGCTAGACCAATGAACATGTTTTTAGAAAATATAGTAATTGACGGAAAAGAACAACCACGTTTTAGAAAGATTAATTAAGGAAATTAGCATGAAAAATCGCACAACATTTTTTTTTAATTTATTAGTGTTTTCAATGATGCAAATTACAATAATTAAATCTCTTGATGTTTATCAAAATAATTTATCTTTAATATCAAATTTAAAACCAAGTTCTGTTTGGGAAGAATTTGCTGCAATTTCAATGCCGCGTGGTTCAGGAAATGAAGACAAAATTGCAGACCATATAATTTCTCAATCTTTAATTAGTGGATGTAATATTTTTAAAGATAATATCGGAAATGTAATTGTAAGAAAAAAAGCTTCTTCTGATGCTTATGAAAATGTGCCATTTCTTACAATTCAATCACACATGGATATGGTTTGTGAAAAAAATAAAGACGTTGTACATGATTTTTTAAAAGATCCAATAAAATTTGTGCTTAAAGATAATTTTCTATATGCAGATGGCACAACATTAGGCGCTGATAATGGAATTGGTGTTGCAACTGCACTTGCAATAATTAAATCTAAAAATTTAATTCACGGACCATTAGAATTTTTATTTACAGTGCATGAAGAAGATGGTTTTGATGGAGCTTTTAATATTAAGCCTGAAAGTTTAAAAGGAAGAATTTTATTAAATATCGACACTGAAGAGCAAGACTCAATTTATATAGGTTGCGCGGGAAGTTCTTATGTGCTTGCAGAATTACCGATAAAAAGAGAAAAATTAAATCATGATGATCAAAGATATATAACTATTTCAATTGATGGATTGCGCGGCGGACATTCAGGTGTTGATATTGACAAAAAAGATAGGCCCAATGCTTTTCACATAGCTAATCGCGTTTTAAAAAATCTGCATGGAGTTGATTTCAGAATTATTGGCATAGATGGTGGAAATAAAAGAAATGCTATTGCACGAGATGTTGAAATACGAATGGCTTTACCTGTGAATCAAGAAAACTTATTTAATGAACAATTTGAAGAAATTTCTAAAATTATAGTAAAAGAATTTGATCAGGAAAAAAATCTTAAATTTAGAATAGATTCATTATTTTCAAAAAGTTATAAATACGTAATTTCAAAAGATGATCAACAAAAATTACTTTCACTTTTAGACAAGATGCCTCATGGCGTTATAAAAATGTCTGAAAAAATTGATGATTTGGTTGAAACATCAACAAATTTTGCCAAGATAGCCACAAAAGATGATTCAATTTCATTTGAAACAATGCAAAGAAGTTTAATTCGTTCTGAATTAGATAAAATTGCAAATGAAGTGCAAAATGTGTGCACAACTTATGGTGCAAAGGCAAAAATTGAATTCGGTTCACCTGAATGGGAGCCAAACACAAAATCCCCTATCCTAAATTTAGCAAAATCCACATACAAAAAAATGTTTGGTAAAGATGCATTTGTTAAAGCAATTCATGCAGGACTTGAATGTGGTGCTTTTGCTCAACAAATTCCTGGATTAGATACAATTTCTTTTGGACCGACAATTATTGATGCTCATTCACCTAATGAACATGTTGTTATTGATTCAGTACAACCATTCTGGAATTTCTTAACAAAATTAATTGAAGATTTTGCAGAACAAAAGAAAAAGTAAATTCTATATACTAAATAATTATTTTAAAAGGGCACTAATTAAAAGTTAGTGCCTTTTATCATTTCACTAGCTTTAACAAATTCAACAAATAATGGATGAGGTTCAAACAATTTACTTTTAAATTCTGGATGAAATTGAGACGCTACAAAAAAAGGGTGATTTTCAAGTTCAATAATTTCTGTAAGATTTTCTTTTTCATAAATGCCTGAAATTTTTAAGCCGTTCCGTTCTAATAATTTTACGTATTCAGGATTTACTTCATATCTGTGTCTATGGCGTTCTAGAATATTTTCATTTTTATAAATTTCAAATGCTTTAGTCCCTTTTTGAATTTTGCAAGTCTGATTTCCCAATCGCATTGTTGCGCCTTTAATTTTAATATCTTTTTGTTCCTGCAAAATCTTTATAATCGGGTGTTCAGTTTTTGAATCAAATTCTGTTGAATTAGCATTTTTAAAATTTAAAACGTTTCGAGTAAATTCAATTACAGCAACTTGCATACCCAAACAAATTCCTAAAAAAGGTATTTTATTTTCGCGCGCAAATTGAGTGGCTAAAATTTTACCTTCAACTGCTCTTAAACCAAAGCCTCCGGGAATTAAAATGCCGTGAGAATTCTTTAATTTTTCTTTTACATTTTCTTGTGTTAAATCTTCAGCATTAATCCAGTCAATGTTTATTTTTGCGTTATTTGAAATTTGCGCATGAATAAGCGCTTCATGAATACTTTTATAAGAATCTTTAAGATCAGTGTATTTTCCAACAATTGCAATCTTTATTGTATTTTTTAAAGTTTTTAAAGTTCCAATAATTTTTTGCCATTTTTCAAGATTTGGTTTTGTTTTTAGATTTAAAAATTTTTCTAAAGATTTATGAAACATTTGTTTTTCAAATAAAAGTGGCAGCTCATAAACAATTTCTAAATCAGGAGCAGAAACAACATCTGATTCTTTTACATTTGTAAAAAGAGCAATTTTTTTCTTAATTTCAACAGGTAATTCTTGTTCACTTCTGCAAATCAAAATTTGTGGGTGAATTCCTAGTGAAAGCAATGCTTTAACTGAATGTTGTGTTGGCTTTGTTTTTAATTCCTGCGCAAATTTAATGTATGGCACATAAGTTAAATGAATAAATACACAATTTTCATTTTCTAAACCAATTTGCCTTATTGCTTCAATAAAAGGTAATCCTTCAATATCTCCAATTGTTCCACCAATTTCCACAATTGTAATTTCAGAATTTTTACTTGCAGTGTAAATTGATTCTTTTATTTCATTTGTTAAATGTGGGATTGTCTGAATTGTTTTTCCTAGAAATTCACCATTACGTTCTTTTTCTAGTAACTGTGAATATAATTTTCCTGCTGTGACATTATTTATTTTTTTAATTATTGCATTTGTAAAACGCTCATAGTGTCCTAAATCCAAATCAGTTTCAATTCCATCTTGTGTTACAAAAACTTCACCATGTTGAAACGGATTCATTGTTCCCGGGTCAACATTGAGATATGGATCTAATTTTATGAAAGAAATTTTATGTCCCATAGATTCAAGTAAAGCGCCAATTGAAGCAGCTGCAACTCCTTTTCCAAGACCTGAAATTACTCCGCCGGTAATAAAAATAAATTGTGACATTTGTTTCCCCTAAAAAATAAAAATATTCAAGTAATTTAACAAAATATTTTTAAAAAAAAAGAATTTATTTTTTATTTAGAAAGATCTATTATTTTTTTATTAATAAAGAAGGAGATATTTTATGTTAAAAAAAAATTTGTTTTTATTATCATTTTTACTAAATCCTGTAATAATAATTTGCATGGACTTAGAAGATGATAAAGAAGAATTTGATGTTGAAGCACAAACAACGAGAAGTGCAATGGTCAAAAGCAATAAACCAAAATCATCAAAACATCGTTCTTCAAAGCATCATCATTCAGCAAAACGTGACTTAACTGACAAATGTCTTGGTGATATTCAAGGCATGCATGATGATGCTAAAAATGAGATTTTAGATTATTTAAAAGGCAAAGAAGACCGTGAAGATAAACGACATTGGCAATCTCATATTTCTTATGGAGCTGTGATTTCTGTTTTAGTTTATATTGTAAATCATTTTTTAAAATAATATTTTTATGCAAATTCAAAAAAATAATTTTATTCAACAGACTTTTGATAATTCTTTTGTAATAAAACAAACGGAAGATTTTGTTTATAAAAAATTACATGGCGAAGGCACAGGACATGATTGGTATCATATAGATCGTGTCAGAAAAATCGCTTTAAAAATTGCTGAAAAAGAAAAAGCAGATTTATTTTTAGTTGAACTTGCAGCTCTGTTACATGATGTTGCTGACTGGAAGTTTCATAATGGTGACGAATCTGTTGGGCCAAAAGTTGCAAAAGAGTGGCTAGAATCTTTATTTGTTGATGAAAAAGTTATTGAACAAACTTGCAATATTATTTTAAATATCTCTTTTAAGGGCGCACACGTAAATACAAAAATGAAAAGTTTAGAAGGAATGATTGTTCAGGATGCTGATAGAATTGATGCATTAGGAGCAATTGGAATTGCAAGATGTTTTGCATATGGCGGTTTTAAAAATAATCCAATCTATGATCCAAATATCAAAACCGTGATGCACAAAGATTTTCAAGAATATAAAAGCACTAGAGGTTCTTCAATAAATCATTTTTATGAAAAATTGTTACTTTTAAAAGATAGAATGAATACAAAATCTGGTTATGAAATTGCAAAAGAAAGACATGAATTTATGCAACAATTTTTAAATCAATTTTTTAAAGAATGGGATTGTAAATTTTATTAAAATTACTGCATTTTTATCTGCAAATTCTTTATTCTTTTTTTAAAATGTAATTATTAATTAAAAAAAATAGGTGAAAATTTATGAAAAAAATTCTAATTATTTCAATGATATTTAATATTTTTATTAAAAGGTGCTATTGTAAATAATAAAACATCTAGATCAATAAACGTTAAAATCATAGCTACTAATGACAAAACTAATTTTAAAGAAAGTATTGGGCAAGGTGAGTCGGTAATTTTGAGGCTTTGTGAATCAGATAGTCGCATTAGGACGGTGGTAGCTGGCGGAGGGTTGAGCCACAAAAATGCGGAGGAAGATTTGTCAAAATTAACAGATGATGAAATTAATTCTGATAAATTAATTATTAATGTATTGGAAATACCACAACTACCAAGAGGGAAAAGTTATAAAATTGAATACGAACTTAAAAAATAAATAAAAATTTAATTAATAATTACATTTTTTGATCGCATCTCCAACTACTTCAATCAAAAATTCTTTTATAATTTTTTGATCATCATTTATTTCATTATTTTCTGTTGCATTTGTTAAATCAAATTCCATTTCAATTTGTCGACCAAAATTTTGTCTTTGAATTGCTCCAAGACTCAAAAAGAATTTCTGTTCTAGTTCATTTTGGGAGGAAATCAGCCAGGACAATTTTTTATAGCCTTTGTCTTTAAAAATTCCTTTTAATATTGCAATTGTGTATTTTGTAGTTTCGCCAAATAGAAGTTGATGATATTGGACATAAATTTTCTTTCTTTTTGATGATAAATAAAAAATTGTATTAAAATATTCTTCTTCATAATTTAATTTTGC
Source organism: Candidatus Babelota bacterium (assembly GCA_013287265.1). Classification (GTDB taxonomy): domain Bacteria; phylum Babelota; class Babeliae; order Babelales; family JABDEC01; genus JABDEC01. The sequence goes on from JABDEC010000005.1 coordinate 11,540, forward strand.
GTTTGTAACTTTATCAAAATATGCCAATATAAGTTTAATTTTAATGGCGTAATCAAAGTGACATATGTGTTGACCATCTAATAAAGGCAATTGTTCAATTTCAGATAAAATTGAGCATGTTGTATTTTCATGATCCATGCAAAACTGTTGATTAAAATTAATAATTAGATAGATTCCCACAAGATATTTATATAATTTCATAAATTTCTTTCGATTTATGGTTTGCATTTTTAAATATTTTAATAATTAAGATCTAATTTTAGCAAGAAGAAATTGTCTTAAAATAAGCCTTTTATGCAATTTTTCTTTAAAAAATAGGTTATTTATTAATTCTATCTGGATATAATAATCAAAATTTCTTAATAAAGCACTTGCTTTTTAAAATTTGATTATGTTACAGTTATAATTGAAATGGCCAATGGTTGGTTATTTTGAAATTAGGAGACTGAATAAAAGGAAAAAAATGAAGAAATTAATGATTTTATTGTTGGTACTTTTAAATTTTTTATCAACGCATTGTGCTATAATTAATAATCAAACAAAAAATATAATTCATGCAACGATTGTCACAAATCAAGCAACCCAGGCTATTGAACTTTCGGATTTAAAACAAAGTGGCTCTCAGCATTTTGCAAATATTTTGACATCTATTGAAAGTAATAAATATGGAGCAATTAAATTAAATAATAATTTTACGAGGCGTAAAATAGAATTAATAATTTTTTATGCGCCTCCGCGTGGTCAACTTCTAGAAGTTAAAACAGATCTTTCTAAATTAACTGATGATGAAATTAATTCAGATAATTTAATTATTGATGTAAAAAGTGATCCTCAAGATGCAAGAAAAATAATTATAGAACCAAATTTAAAAAAATAATTATTAAATTTCATTTGACGATTTTTAATTTTTTTTGATATCATTGATCAATTTGTGCAATTTTTAAAAATGAAGGAGTCGCTCAGATGGAAGATACACAGATTTTTAATGATATTACAAAAAAACTTCGCAAATTTTTCCAAGAAGAAAAAGGTTTTGTAGAAGTTCCAACGCAATCAAGGTTGTCAATTTTGGCAGCTTGTGAAGACCCAAAAACCATAACTCAATTTGAATTTGACGGAACAGGTTACCCATTACCACAAACTGGACAAATGTGGTTAGAATATGAAATTTTAAAAAATCCAAAATTCAAAGGTGTTTTTTGTCAGACTACAAGTTATAGAAATGAACCTTTTCCTATTGCTGGAAGACACAAAAAAATTTTTCCAATGTTTGAATTTGAATCACATGGCGGTTTTGATGAATTAAAAAAAATTGAATTCGAACTTCTTGAATTTTTAGGATTTAGTTCGCCAACATCATTTGAATATGAAAAATTATGTAAACTCTATTCAACTGATGAAATTAAAGCTGAGCATGAAGAAAGAATTTGTAATGAAATTAATCCAGTAATTTGTCTTGAAAAATTCCCCGGAAGAACCAACCCTTTCTGGAATATGAAACATAACAAAAATAATATTTATAATAAAATCGACATAATTCTTTATGGCCAAGAAACAATAGGTTCGGCTGAAAGATCAACAAATATTCAGGAAATGAGAGAAAATTTTTATTCAATTTCTGATGGAATGTACGCTAATTTGCTTTTCACTAAATTTGGTAAGGATAGGGTAGAGAAAGAATTAGAAGAATATTTTTCTTTGCCTATGATTCCAAGATTCGGTGCAGGCGTTGGAGTTACAAGATTGGCAAGAGCGATGCAATGCGCCGGCTTAATTGAAGCTAACAATGAAGCTTTCTTTAAACCAAATTTTGCCTCTACTTCTGGCATTAATATTCAAATTTAATCAAATTAGAGGGACAAGATAAAAAATTTTGTCCCTCGTCATTTCCATATGAAAATTCCCAATATTTCTTATTGAATGAAAATCACTGTAAAATCCTATTTTTATTAAAGAAAAAATACCTTATTTATTAATTGATATAATAGAATTATATGTTAATATAGTTTTTATATGGAAGAACAACAGAAAACTCCCGACCCCATCTTGGTGGTCAGTAATTTAACAAAGACATTTCATTCTAAGAGATTATTCAGAAAAAAAGAATCTTTTACAGCAGTCGATAATATTTCATTTAAACTTTATCCTGGTGAAATCTTAGGCTTTTTAGGTTCTAATGGGGCAGGGAAAACTACTACAATTCAAATGCTTCTTGGCTTAATGACGCCAACTTCTGGAACTATTGAATATTTTGGTAAAGATTTCTTTAAAAATTCCAGAGAAATTCTTAAAAAAGTCACCTTTGCCAGTTCTTATGTTCAATTACCAAGCAGATTGACTGTTTATGAAAATTTGGAAATTTTTGGAATTTTATATGGGCTTTCTTATCAGAAGAGAAAAGAGAGAATTAATAAGATTTTAAAGGCTTTCGATCTTTGGGATATAAAAGATAAACAAACGGGTTTGTTATCTGCTGGTCAGATGACATGTGTTATGCTTGCTAAAGCTTTTTTGCCAGAACCAACAGTTGTGCTTCTTGATGAGCCTACGGCAGCTCTTGACCCTGAAATAGCTCAGGAAGTAAGAAAATTTATCTTAAGTGAACAAAATGAATATGGCGTTTCTATTTTATTTACTTCACATAACATGGATGAAGTCACAGAAATCTGCGACAGGATATTAGTATTAGATGAAGGAAAAATTATAGAAAATAGTTCGCCTGAAGAACTTACCAAAAGTGTTTCAAAAACAAGAGTACGCATGTTGTTTAAAGATGAAAATATGTTTGAAATTGAAAAATATTTAAAAACATTAGATTTAGTTTATCAAATACAAGGTAAATCAATAGAAATAGATATCGAAGAACAAAAAATTCCAACTTTTTTAAATGGTATTGCAAAATCTGGATTTGAATATTTAAATATTTCAATTGATAAACCTACGCTTGAAGATTACTTTTTAAATATGGTTAAAAAGACAAAAACAGTTGAATTATGAATTTTACATATATTTCAGGAATTATTTTAAAACATCTTCTAATTACTTTCAAAGATATCAGTCGCATACTGAATATTTTTTATTGGCCTTTTATTAACATAATAATAATGGGCATAACCGGTATGTGGTTTGAGCAAAGTACGGCATATAATGGCAATTTTGCTTTAATTTTTTTAAGTGCCGGTATGTTTTGGGATATTTCATTGATGATTACCGTTCAAGTTGCAAATAGTTTGTTAAATGAAATTTTAGATAAAAATTTAGCAAATATTTTTACAACACCAATTGATTTATCTGAATGGATAGTTGCAGATATTATTACCAGAATAATAGATACAATTTTAGTTTTTGCTTTCAGTACTTTTACAATCTGGTTAATGTTTGGATTAAATATTTTTAAAAATGGTTGGTATATTATTCCTTTTACGCTTTCTTTAATGATGTCAGGTTGGTGTATAGGATTTTTCTTATGCGGAATAATTATGGCTTTAGGAAAAAAAGCAATTGATCTAATTTATTATATTGGTTGGTTTTTTGCTCCATTTTGCGCTGTTTACTATCCTCTTAAACTTTTACCAAATTCACTACAATTAATTTCAAAAGCATTACCAATGACTTATGTTTTTGAGGGCATGCGAAGCATTTTAACTGCTGGCATAATGAATAACTATGATTTACTTCTAAGTTTTATATTAAATATTTTTTATCTATCAGTATCAATTTTATTTTTCAGATATATGTTTAATAGAAGCAAAATTAATGGTTTGGCAAATTTAGAATAATTGAAGAAATTTTGATAATTTGGAGTAATAATGAAAAGGATTTTGTCTTTATTGCTTTTGTTAAATTTTCAAATCAATTCTGAAAAAATTAAAATCCAAATCACATATTATGAATATAGCTATTTTAGTTGGACTGAAAAAATAAATGGTAAAGTCATTCCTTCTGCCACAATCAAAGATCTGAAAAATACAATTAAAAGAAAAATTAATAAAAAAAATGGTTATGGATGTTTTAACTCTCCAATAACCAAAATTGTTTTTTTTTATGACCGACAGTCGTTAAATGAAAATGATACAATTTCAGATGTAATGAAGAAATTTAATTCAAAAAATGAATTAAATTTGGAAGCAAAAATTTATTATTAATGATATCATTTAATAAATTCACAAAAATAATCAGAAAGATTTTATGACAAAATTCTTAAAATTATCTCTTATTTTCTTGATTTCGGTAGCAAATGCTTATAATTTAGTTGATATCAAATATGCGACAAAAGATAATTTCACCAAAGAAATTGTTTATCCCAAAGCTAAATGTTATTTGTTAGAAAATGTTGCAAAGTCATTTAATGAAGCAGTTAAGGAATTAGCTGAAAAAGGATATAAAGTTAAAGTTTGGGATGGTTACAGACCGCATAAAGTTCAATTTAAATTTTGGGATATTGTCAAAGACAAATTCGAACACCCTGAAGATTACGTCGCTGACCCAAAAAAAGGTTCAAGACATAATCGGGGTGCTGCAATTGATATCACTTTATTGGATAAAGATGGCAAAGAAATTGACATGGGTACAAAATTTGATGATTTTTCTAAAAAAGCTCATAGAGACTACAAAGAATTATCTGACGAAGTTCAAAAGAATAGAAAAATATTAGAAGAGACTATGACAAAAAATGGCTTTGTTGGCTTACCAACAGAATGGTGGCATTTTGATTTTCAAGAGGCATTAAAAAAACCTCAAAATTATCCAATTTTAGATGTATCATTTGATGAATTGGAAAAAAAATAAATTAATAAGGAGTCTTGTATGAAGTTTTTAAAATTACCTATTCTATTTTTAGTTTCATTTGCTCAGGCACACAATTTGGTTGATATTGCAAAATTAAATTCTGATGTAATTCTGGATATCAAATATGCGACAAGAAATAATTTTACCGGAGAGATTATTTATTCAAAAGCTAAATGTTTTTTAGTTGCAGAAGTTGCAAATGCATTAAATAATGCTGCAAAAGATTTCGCTGAACTCGGGTATAAATTGAAAGTTTGGGATGGATATACGCCTCAAGCTATGCAATTTAAATTATGGAACGCTGTTAGAAGAAAGTTTGGAAATCCAGAAAAATATGCTGCAGAACCCATTAAAGGTTGTACTCACAATTGTGGAGTGGCAGTCGATTTAACATTAGTAGATAAAAATGGCAATGAACTGAATATGGGTTCTGAGTTTGATGATTTTTCAGAAAAATCATGTAGAGATTGTAAAGATACATGTGAAGAAATTAAGAAAAATAGAAAGCTGCTTGAAGATACAATGATGAAGCATAAATTTTCAAACAATTCAAAATGGTGGTGGCATTTTGAATATAATGATGCAGTAAAAAATCCTGAAAAGTATCCACTTTTAGATGAATCATTTGAAGAACTCGAAGAAAAACAAAAATAATTTTTGATGCGCAAAATTGTAGCAATTGGTGGTGGAGGTTTTGGTACCAAACATAGTACCAAACCAATTAATGAAGAAATTATAAAATTAACTAAAAAGAAAAATCCAAACTTGCTGTTCATTCCAACAGCAAGTTTGGATTCTCAAGAATATGTAAAAAATATTCAGGAACATTTTGACAAATTAAATTGTCCTGTAGATGTTTTATATCTGATAAAAGAAAAACCAAATCGGAATGAAATAAAAAATAAAATTAATTCTGCAGACATTATTTATGTGGGTGGTGGAAACACTTTACGAATGATGACGTTATGGCGTAACCTTGGCGTTGATCAATTATTATTAAAAGCATATCAATCTGGCAAAGTTATGTGTGGTGTTAGTGCCGGTTCAATATGCTGGTTTAAATTTGGAAATTCCGATTCAAGAAAATTTAAAAACCCTGAAGCAGACTTTATAAAAGTGACAGGTTTAGGTTTTATAAATGCCTTACATTGTCCTCATTATGATTCAGAAAAAGAACGACAAAAATCTTTAAAAAATATGATGAAAAAGGTTTCTCAAATAGCAATTGCAATTGATGATTATTGTGCTATTGAAGTTATTGATGACAAATACAGAATTTTAAGCACAAAACCTGAGGCTAATGCATATAAAATTTACTGGAAAAATGGAAAGTTTGTTCATGAAGTTATTGAACAAAAAGAAAAGTTTGAGAGCCTAGAAGAATTGTTAACAAAAAATTAATTACGTTTTTCTGCTTCCAACAATCTAATTTTTTTAACAACTCCCCATTTGTAACCACTTACCTTGCCATTTTTTGCAATTACGCGGTGGCATGGAATAAAATATGCAATCTTGTTTTGTGCAAGAGCATTTGCTACAGCTCTGAAAGATTTTTCATTTCCTATTAACTTTGCAATTGTTTGGTAACTTTCTGTTTTTCCTTTTGGAATTTCTAATACTTTTTTCCAGACTTTTATTTGAAAATCTGTGCCAGAAATGATGAATTTTGATAAATCAATTTCTTTTTTATTTTCCGATATAGCATTGAGAAACTCATTGGAAATAACAGGAAAATAACCCGCCCCTTCGATAAACTCAGGATAAACTTCGCTTTGCCTGTCCGCCGAAGTCGTAAACGTAGGCGGAGCGTAGGCTGGGTAATGTCCTAAATCGTCAGAAAATGTTCCAGAAAAAATTCCATCTTTTGTTGATAATATTAACAATTTACCGGCAGATGTTTGATAATAATTGTAATAAATTTCACTTTTTTTAATGTATTTATTAAAATTTGAAGGTGTAAAAATTTGTAGTTTCATAAATTAATTTTAAACTCTGCCAACTTTTACTTTAATCATATTTTCGGCATTCATTACTTTCTTCGCTGCAATCTTTACATCTTCAAATGTAATTTTGTTTAATGTGCTTGCAATATTATCATAATAATCTTGAGGTAAGTCATGAGTTTCAAGATACAACATTGTTGATGATATTGCAGAATTAGTTGCGTAATTGTGAACAACAGAATCAATTAATGCATTTTTTGCATTTTTAACTTCTTCTTCAGTTATTGAATCTACTGTTTCATTGATGGTTTTTAGAATAAGTTCTTCCGCCTGTTTTAATTTATTGGAGGAAACCATGGCAAAAATATTAACAATTCCGGGCTGATCGTCAGCGTAAGTTATCGTTGAGCCATGAATTGTATAAAAAAATCCGGTTTTTTCTCTTAATGCAAACAATCTCGAACTTCCACCGTTGGAAAATATTTCATCGAAAATTTTTAATTTTTCATAATCAGGATTTTTTCTATCTACTGATGATCCTGCAAATTGTAAAACAACTTGGTCTCGATTTATAAAATGTTTAATTTCTTTATTTTCGACAGTCTGAATTTTAGGATAATTTAACTCTGGAACTTCCGGTCCTTGCCATTGGCCGATTGTGTTTTCAAGAATTTCCTGAATATTTAAATTTGCAAAATCTCCTACGATTGAAAGAGTAGAGCCTTTTGGCGTGAAATAGTTCTTGTAAAAATTTACAATATCATCTTTTGTTATTGCCTCAATGCTTTCTTGTGTTCCTAAGAAATTTTTCCCATATGGATGTTTTTTATAAATATTTTCTCGGACAAGTAAATTTGCAATTGCTTGTGGATTATCTCTGAATGATTGTATTTGTGATAATTTAATTTCTCTTACTTTTTCAATTTCATGTTCATCAAATTTTGGTTCAGTTATTATTTCCGTCAAAATTTTTAATCCGGATTCTAATTCTGTGTTTAATAAATTCAATGAAGCTGAACCGTTAAAACTTAATTTTATTGCGCGGGAGTGCAACTCGTCAGAAAGCTCTTTAAATGAATGTTTTAAAGTTCCTTTTTTTGCTACATCAAACGTAAAGCTATACAAACCCGGAAGTTTTTCAGAATCATGCATATGATCAACTTTAGGCTCTAAAATCAAACTAATTGTTGGAATATTTTTGTTCTCATAAGATAGAACTTTTATTCCGTTTTTTAATGTAAAAATTTTAGGTTTGGGAAAATTGAATTTGTTAATAGGTTTTGGATTAATTTTATTTGCATATTTGCATTCTTCAACTTCTGTTTCTCTTATTCTTCCATCTAGAAATTTTGTATCTTCTGCATCATTTTTTTCTTGTAATTCCTTTAATTGTATTTTTTCCTGTTCATTTGCGGGTAACAAATAACCTTTATGCATTTGTCCTGGATTAAAATATTTGGTTAATATTTCTTTAACGTCTTTTTGGATGTTTGATATGTCATATTTAAAATAATCAAAAATATAATTTTCATTTTTAGTGGCTAAATATGTTGAGCCAATCACTTGAGCCTGATATGCATTACTTTCCATTAAATCGTAATATTCCAACTTATTATTGTTTATTACCTTTTTGATTTCATGATCTGTTATACCATTTTGAATCAAATCATTAATTTCATTTTTTATAATTTCAATAATTTTTTCTATATTTTTAATTTCTTTTGGTTCAAATTCAAAAATAAAAATACCGTGATCAGAAAGAATTCTTGGATAATTACCAATTTTGTTTGCTAATTTAAGTTCTTCGACAATTTTTTGATGTAATCTTGCGCTTGAATCTCCTGATAAAACTTTTGCAATAACTTCAAGAGGAAAGTCTATTTTTCCTGAACCTGGAATTAGATATGCAACTATTACTTTAGGTTTTTTTACATCTCTATAAAGAATTATATTCTTTGAGATTAAATCATTATTAAGATAAAATTTTTTATGTTTATAATTTGGATCTTTTGCAATATTTTTAAAATTGTTTTCAACCTCTTTAAATACGTCATCGATATTATTTACATCACCAACAATTACTAAAGTAGCATTATTTGGTTTATAATGTTTTTTATAAAATTTATGAAGATTTTTACTATTTATTTTCCAAATGTCCTGTTTAAAGCCAATTACCGGATAATGATAAGGATGGTCTGAAAATATAGTGGAAATTAGTTCTTCATGCAAAATTCTTTCATATTTATCTCTATACATTTTTAATTCTTGCACAACTGCTTTAAATTCAGCATTTAATAAATCTTGTTTAAAAGTGCAGTTGGACATACAATCAGCCAAAATTGGTAAAGCTTCTTGCCAATGTCGTGAAGGCAAATTGAAAACATAACAAGTATAATCATATGAAGTGAATGCGTTACAGTCTCCGGATAATTTATGCGCTACCATAAAAATATCTGATTCAGACAACATTTCTTTTGTGCCTTTAAAAACCATATGTTCTAAAAGATGAGCTAAACCTTTTTCATTCGTTTCTTCGTCTTTTGACCCAACTTCGTACCACATCTGAATCGCTACATCAGGAATTGTATTATTTGGTTTAACCAAAACTGTTAAACCATTATCCAACACTTTTTTAAAGATTTGTGGTGAAATTTTTTCATGATCAGGATTGTTACAAAAAGTTGAGATAAAAAATAAGGCTGGAATTAAACTAAAAATCAGGTTTTTGTTTTTCATTCATTACCAATCGCGTTCGTCCCGCTTGGCCGTCGAAGCTTTAGCGCAGTCGGCAGCACAGTCGAGGGATAAAACTTGTTAAATTTTTATTAAGGCTCGTATGGTTCGACAGGGCTCACCACGAGCGGGATTAATTTTTTTGCCACCAATCATCTCGAGTATTTTGCGAAAGCAAAATGTATCGAGGGATTCATTCTATCACAAACCCATATTTTCTAATTTATATCTCATCGCAAAAGAATCAAGAATAAGTTATCAAAATGCCTAACTTACGGTATTATAAATCATAAAAATGTTGGATTAAATGAAAGATGCTAAATGATAAATAAGATATTTTTGCTGATTTTAGTTGTTCTTAATTGTGCTGCAAACCAAGATTTAATTCCTTTATTCAAAACTTATCCAAATTTAAAAGGAAAAGTTCCATTCATATCATTAGGTGATTTTCCTTCACCAATTTATAAATGCAGAAAATTATCAAGACTTTTTCATCACAAAATTTATTTTAAAAGAGATGATTTAACGGGCAAAAAAGATGAAGCAGGCTATAGAAATTATTCAGGTAATAAGTTAAGAAAATTGCAACATGTTCTTGCGCAAGCTATCGATGAAAAAAAGGATGTTGTAGTTACACAGGGGTCAGCCGGCTCAAATCATGCAGTTGCCACATCTGTTTGTACAAAAGGACTCGGTTTAAAATGTTTATTAATGTTAAAGCCGCAACCTGCATCAAATAGAGTTCAACACAATTTATTAATGGATACTATTTTTGGTTCAGAATTAAGATATTTTCCTGATGCACAAAACAGGCAGGTTGCAATTGAAGAATTATTAAAAAGAAACCCGAATTATTATTTTATTCCTACAGGCGCATCAAATGCATTAGGCTGTATCGGTTTTGTAAATGCAATTTTTGAACTTAAAGAACAAATTGATGATTATTTAGTTAAAGAACCGGATTACATTTATGTCGCTGTTGGAAGTGGTGGTACAACGGCAGGTTTATTGTTAGGCATTCAACTTTTGAACTTAAAAACAAAAGTTGTAGCCGTTACAGTTGAACCTGAAATTGTTGATGATGAAATTTTGTTACTAGTGAAGAAATTATTTCATGATACAAATCAATTATTACATTTTTTTGATCCTAATTTTCCCTTAGTAGAATTCCCGGATGAAAAATTAATTATTAATAAAAACTTTTGTGGATCAATTTACGGTGAAGCAACAAAGGAAGGGTTGACTGCAATAAAATTAGTGAAATTAAAAGAAAAAATAATTTTAGATGAAACTTATACTGGTAAAGCAATGGCTGCTTTAATTAATGATTTGCAAAATAAAAGAATTGACCAAGATGAAATTGTTCTTTTTTGGAACACTTATTGTGGATTGAATTTTAATGATTTAATTAGAAAAATGGATTATCGTAAATTACCTGTAGAATTTCATCAATATTTTGAATAGAAGCCTATTTTGATTGACTTTCGTCGAATTAGATATATTATAAAAAATATTATTTTTTACTTAGGGACTTAAAATGATTTTTTCAAGAATTCTCTTATCTTTTTTATTTATCTTTAATTGCTTTTCTTACTCACCACCTTTCAATTTTGACGAAGAAATTCATTGGAATTGGAATGACATAGATACGTCTAAATTAGTTTTTCCAAAAAATTTTTTATGGGGCGTTGGAACTAGTGAATATCAGGTTTCAGGCAGAGAAAATTGCCCTAATGCAAATTGGGCATTTCATGAGGATAAAAAGAATTTTTTTGGGTGCACAACAATAGCAAGAGGCGAAAAATCAGGAAAAGCTTGTGACCATTGGAATTTATATAAAAAAGACATTGAATTAATGCAAGAAGTTGGAGTTAATGCATATAGATTTTCAATTGAATGGAGTTGCATTGAGCCAAAAGAAGGTGAATTTAACGAGCAAGCAATAAAGCATTATCATGATCTTATTGATGCTTTATTAGCAAAAAAAATACAGCCGATGATTACTTTGCACCATTTTACTCATCCTCAATGGTTTGAAGAAAAAGGAGCTTTTGAAAAGAGTGATAATATTCAATATTTTGTACGGTTTTGCAAAAGAATGTTTGTTGAATATAGTTCAAAAATAAATTTCTGGTTAACAATTAATGAACCTGGCGTTTTGGTATTTCAGGGTTATCACAGAGCGGTTTATCCTCCACAAAAAAATAATTTTCATTTGGCAGGAATTGTTACAAAAAATTTAATGAAAGCGCATATTGAAGTTTATAAAGCTTTAAAGGCTTTGCCAGATGGTGACAAAGCTCAAATTGGAATTGTGCATGATATTGTTCAATTTGAACCATATTTTAAAGGCGATAAATTAGCAAAATTTATTCTACATTATATGAATTTAATCTTTCATGAAGCCATAACAGATTTTTTAGTTACAAAAAAATTGAATTTTAAAATTCCAATATTTGCTAATGTAGAATTTGAGCTTGCAGATAAAAATGAAAAAATATTAGATTTCATCGGCTTAAATTATTATTCACATGTTTTATGGAAGCCTACAAATCCTTTAGGTAGTTCATACCGTGAAGGAGATATTCCAACCGATATGCCATACGGAATTTATGCTGAAGGTTTTTATCGCGCAATTGCATCTGTTGCAAGAATGGGTGTGCCAATTTACATAACTGAAAATGGTTTGGCCGATTCAAAAGATGATCGCCGAGAAATATTCTTGAAAAAATATTTATATACACTTTCAAAAGCTATTAATGATGGTTATGATATTCGTGGTTATTTTTACTGGTCATTAATTGATAATTTTGAATGGGATTATGGTTTTGAAAAAAGATACGGTCTTTATGAAGTTGATTATAATACTTTTGAAAGAAAACAAAGAAAAAGCGCGCAATATTATATCAAAGTTCTTAAAGATTATTTTTCAAGTTTAAATTAATAAAATGAAACGCATTGCAATTATTGGTAATGCAGGCTCAGGCAAATCTTATCTTTCAATAAAATTAAGTGAAATTCTAAATTTGCCAGTTTATCATTTAGATCAATATTATTGGAAACCAGACTGGCAACGGCCAACAAAAGAAGAATTTGATAAAGTTCACAAAGAATTAGTTAATAAAGATAAATGGATTTTAGAAGGCCCGTATATAAAATTTATTGAACCAAGATTTCAAGCTGCTGATACAATAATTTTTATTGATTTACCAACTTGGTTCTGTTTTTTGAGGATTTTTAAAAGAGCGTTTTCAAATTGGGGCAAAATAACGTCTTTAAGTCCCAAAGGTTGTCCTGAAGGTTTTAACAAAGAATTTCTTACGTGGGTTTGGAATTTTGAGAAAAAATATCACAAATATCTTTTTGATTTATTTGAAAAGTATAAAGATTCAAAAAAAATTTATATTTTAAGCTCAAGAAAAGAAGTTAATGAATTTATAAAAAAATTAAAGCAAACAAATATTATTTAATTATAGGGAATATTTTATGGATAAGTTCAAAATTGATTTTATTGCAGGGTCACTCATTGGTCTTTTAGTTTTGGTGTTAGGTTACATAATTCAAAAATATTTAACAAAAAAAATGAAGCCTTTGACGGTGCGTAAGCAAATATTAATTGTTTTTATCGGCATAATAATACCTTCGGCTGTCGGAATTTTATTGGCTCTTGCGTACCATTTTAGATAAATTATTTTTTACTACTGAGATTGATAAACCAATGTCAGCTTTGTATTTTGAAATTATGTCCAAGCTAATTATTGTCTGCCTCCATTAAGGCTAAGAGATTGATCTGTAGCATATTCATTTTTATAATTAGGTATAGGATATGTTTTACAGCGCTCAGCAGTAATTTCAAATTTATAATTCTGAGAATTATTGATTGACATCACTTTGGAGATTGCATTACGAAGGAAGTATTTTGCATCATCGGTCATCATTTTTGTTACTGGATCAATTGAGACCTGTGGGAAATGAGCACATTTAGATTGACTAAGTGACATTACATAAAAACTATCAGCATTAGCTGGAATAGTTAGCGTTACAGATCTTTCATTGAGTGGTGCCGACGTCTGAAATTTACCAAGCCATATTACATATAAATCATTATAGTTCGTTTTATTCGTAAAATTGATTTGTCCCGCTTTTACAAAATTTGCTGAAATTAATAAAAATAAAGCTATATTTAAAAAAATCTTAAAATTTTTCATTTTTTCCCCTTATTTGTTCTTTTACCTATTTTTTTGACCAATTAAACCTATTTTAACCGTAACATAGTCAAAATATAAAAAGCAAGGTTTTTAATAAGATTTTTATAAGATATATTCAGATAGAATTACAAATTGACCTATTTTTAGCGAAAAAATGTGATAATCTTCCGAAATTTATGTAATTAATCATTAATTATCGCGTACATCTTTCTATCATAGAATTCACCACGCATACAAGAAGAAGATTTTAATAATCCTTCGTATTTCATTCCACATTTTTTTAATACTTTAATGCTAGCGCTATTTCTTGGATCACAAGTAGCTTCAATTCTTTTCAATTTTAAAGTCTTAAAACCATAATTTATAATCGCCTTAGTAGCTTCTGTTGCATAACCATTTTTCCAATATTGTCGCGAAATTGCATAGCCAATATCAGCTTTATATTTTGATATTACATCCAAGCTAATTATTCCAATAACTTTATTCTTTCCTTTAAGAACTATGGCCCAATAATCAGGAAGACCTTCTTTATAATTTTTTAATACTTTCTTAATATATTGCGATAAGCCTGCTTTGTCTTTGCTTAAATCATAAATCGGAGTAAATTTCAGCATTTCTGGATCTGATGTGAATAAAAACATATCATCAATATCATCTAAATTCATTTTTCTGATAATAAGTCTTGGGGTTTCTATAGATTTAAAATTTAAATAACTTTTTTTATGCTCTTCGATTCCCTTTTTTATAGAATCTAAATTATTGCTAATAGCTTTAAAAATAATTAAAAAGCCAAATATAAAAATTAAGAATTTAAATTTCATAAATTATAATTCAGTATATTTATTTGTATTGCCTTTACTTTTATTTATAGGATATTTTATAGAATTCTGGTGAATTTTACTTTTCAAAGCTTCACTTAAATCAATATTATAAATCCAGGACATTTGTAATATCCAATAAAGAACATCTGACAATTCTTGTTCAATTTCTTTTTGTTTTTTTAAAAGTACATCTTTAGATTCCTGATTATCTGACCAGACAAATTTTTCTAAAAGTTCAGCAGATTCTAATGATAAATAGGTTGCAATTGTTTTTGGAAAAAGAAATTTATCCCAATCACGTTCTTTAGTAAAATCTTTAACTAAGTTTTTCAACTCTTCAATTGTAATTTGCTTATCCATGTTTTTCTTTAATTTTATTTGCTCAATGATTCATTTAATTTTTATTAGTTTAATAATTTTATTTATTAAAAAGAAGAATCAGCAGCAAATGCAAATAATATTAATTTTCTGAATTTTTTAAATATTTATCAAAGAATGACACAATATCTTGTTTTGCAAGTTTAATATCTTTATTAACTTGCCCAGAAGATGCATCAACATCTACATCAATGAATTTTGATAATATTTGTGTAAGAAATGTTTGGTTCAAAAGTAATGGTATATCCGAAAATGCTGCATGTCCCAAATTTTTAAATGTTTTAAAAGACATGTTCATTCCAGGAAGATTACTAAATCTCATAAGTTTTTCAAAATCTTGTTGGCCTTGCTCATCTCGCCATTGATGACTTTTTTGGCCAATAAGTTCTAAAAATGGAGTTGGAAAAGTTCTTAAATTATCATTAAGCATTATTTGGCTATCTAATGCCACCCCTGCTTTAATGCGTTTATCATCTAAACAAACTAGCATGGCTAAAGAACCAGCAAATGAATGGCCACATATTCCTATCTTATTTAAATCAAGTTTATTGCGTAATGGCCAGGAAACGTCTGAATCAAGTTGAAGCAATTTATCTAAAACAAATTTATCATCTTGTATTGCTATAAGTACCTGTTCATTTTTCCAATTTCTCCAAACACTTTTGCCTTCTTTCTTTTTTGCATTTATCAAACTCCTAACAACTCTGCCATCTGGAAATCTTGTTATTGCTGCCATATAAGGATGATTAATTCCAACAACAATATAACCTTGGCTTGCAAGTTCTTCAGTAAGCCAAGTGTAGTGTTGCGCCATTGTATTTGAAGCATTAGAAATAATAATGACAGGATAAGTTTGCTTACTTTGACTTATATTTTTATTTTTTTGAGCATAAGTTTTTGTATATTTCAAATTATTTAATAACCAGATAGGAATTCCACTATTTTGACTGACATATTCTTGTATATTAGTGATGGCATCTTTATCATACAATGTTTGAGCTTTGTTTATTTTTGAATCAATTGGATACCAAATGTGCAGCATAAGCTCACGATTTGAATTTTTATTATTATTAGATTCAATTCTGCTTTTATCAATTAAATATTGATCTATTTCTCCAACTCCATATCTTCCAGTTGGTTGAGGGAAATTATTTAAATTAAAAGTTATTAAAAAATAAACAGAAATAATACCAATTATTGCGATGAGTACATATAATTTCATATTTAACATATTGCTAAAATCAAATAAATTATTTATAAATAATAATACTAATTTAATTTAACTATAATATATAGGGGTAATTCTATGTTAATTAAAATTTTAATTGCTTTGTTAGTTATAATTGCGCGTCATAGCGGAACTGAAAATCCCGATCATTTATTCAATTCACCTGTCGTTACGGTTGGTGGCAATAGCCCAATTGAACAAACACCGATACCGGATGAAAATAAATATGAGCGATATGAAGATTTTTATTATACTGTGTAATTCAAAACATGAAAAAATTTCACTTACTTTTAATAGCAATATTTTTTAATCAAATTCAATCTTCAGAAATAAATAGAAAAATAACTTTAATAAATCATGATTATAAATACACAAAATTAGTATTGTGCGGCTCAACTTGGAAAATAAAAGAATTAGATGACATGATTTGCAAAATTGAGAGAGAAGAAAAAGACAAAAAAATCATTTACACAAAATATTCAACCAAAAAGAATTCACAAGATTGGTACAAATCAGAAATGGCTATTTCAAATAAATTTGGTGATGGAACTCATTATTACATGCGAGATGGCGACTGGTGCCAAAGTTTTGATTATATTAATAAATATTGGAAATTAGTTTATGAATTTGAAGACCTTAAAGAAAAATATAAGCTACTTTTAAAATCAAAACTTTAAATCTTAAATAATTTGCAATTTCGTTTCTCTATCTACAATCAACGGGTGCGTACTAAATTTATTAAACAATCTTGCCAATGAGCTCTTGTAATAATTATCGGAACACATTCTTTCAATTTTTGCGACACCAGTAATAAGGTCTTTTTTATTTGGAATAAATTTAGCAGCAAAAGCATCAGCTTCAAACTCACAACTTCTTGAAACAGACATTAATCTTAAAATACTAATTGTAGATGCAGATAAACTATAAAGAGCAACCAATCCAATTTTTTTAGCCATACTTACTTCATATTTATTAGCTAAAAGACCAACTGCTAAGCCTGCAAAACAATCAATTAAATTTGTTCCGATTAAATTATAAAATTTCTTTTTTGGATGCATAAATTTAATATGACCTAATTCATGCGCTATTATTGCATGTAATTCTTCAAAAGTTAATTTTGTTAATAACTCTTCACCAATACTTAAAATCATTGCATTTTCTGATAATCCATTGGCAAAAGCATTTAATCTCATATCTGCGCCAAAACGTTCAGAAGTTTTTTTTGTAGCTTCATTCCCTTTAAAAATTACAGCAAAAATGTTTGCTTTAATTTCCATCTTTTGCATCAAGTTTATGATAACATTGCACAAAGTTGGGTTATAAGTCTGATTAACCTGAACTGCTTCAGCTTTTGATAAATCTTGTGAAGTTAATAATGATTGATACTCCGATTGAATTTGTCTGAGTGTTTCAGAATTATCTGAAGACACAATATTTGTAAAATAACTGATTGCTAAGAATAGAAATAATTTTTTCATTGAAATTCGCCCCTACAAAATAAACGTTCTTATTAGTTTTTATAATTGATATTGTTTGAAAAGATTTTCATATCTTTCTTTAAGATCTGATTCTACATTATTTGAATCGCAATTGCGCGTGAAAATCTGGCCGTTGCCAACAGTTGTGACACAAACTTGTAAATGGAGTGTAACCCTTGTAAATCCGGATTTTCAGTTCCTTGACGGAGTGTAACCATAGCCAACAAAGTAAGTAAAATTTTTATTAAGCTCATTTTTGAATCCCTATTAAGATAAGATTAATATTAAAATTATATATAAGAATATAAGAAATTCAAATTATAAAGAATTTAGAAGCATGCTACGAGCTTATAATAATGTAATTCCTATAACAAATAGTGTTCAAATTGTAACTGCAAGCAACAGCAATCCAAGAATAAATAGATTCATTGGCCGTTCAATTCATAATGAAGAAATGATTTGTAATTAAAAAAAATTTTAACCTGTGCAAATGGGAAAATCGTGAAAATCATAAAAGCTACCTTCATATTCCCATGCAGATTTCCAAGCCATTATTTCGGTATTTTGAGATTTATTTTTTAGATGTTTACATAAAAGAACTGTAGAAACTACAGTTAAGATAGGGATTGCAATTTTTGCAGTTTTTAAAAATACTTTATTTAATTTTAATTTTTTTATTTTTGGGAGTAAATCCAGAGATGCAATATTTGAACAATAAATATTGATAAACAAAAAAGCTAATATAAATTTCTTGTGAAAAATCATTTAATTTTTAATCTTTAAGATAATTTTATAAATTACTTCTTTTCGATTTTTCTTTTGATTTGAATTCGCGCAATGCTTCTTCCCTTGCTTTCTCTAATACTTCTCTTTCTTCATCAGTTGGAACAGGCCCAAATCCTCGCGGATCACAACCATCATCCCAAGCCAGCCAAAAATCAAAATTAGCTTCGATTTTATTTTTATCTGTTATTGGTGCTTCTGATGCGACTTGCTCTTTTGTACCAAATTTAGCCTCATATTCCTTTATTGAAAATCTTTGTTGGTCATTATTTCGTTTTTTAAATAATTGTTGTATACATTTTAAAAATGATTTTTTTTGTCTTTTTTTGTCAGTCGTCTCTGCACAGAAAATATTTGGACAAATTAATAAAATAAGTAAACATTTTTTAAACATGATTAAGCCTTAAATATTATTGAAAAATATATTAAAATATTAATTTACTTTTTAAATATTTATCTTGCAATATATTAAAATATTTTGAATTTACAAAAGATGTTACAAAGATTTTTGCCTTTGATTATTCTTCTATCGAACAAGCTTCAATTACTTCTAAAACATCTGCAATTCCACAATAGAAGTCATCCTGATCTTCAAACTTTTTGCGGCATTCACCATAGCAATTTGCACTAGGCTCATACTCACAAATTGAAGTACAATACCCAAAACGTTCCACTTCACGACTGCTTTGCCTATAACTAATACAACTTTTTACATCATCAGCATACTCTTTTTGACCGGTTGATGTGAATCGACCTGAACTTAAGCCTGAAGCAAGTAAAAGACCAACTAAAAATTTTAACAGAATTCCCATAGTACCCCTTTGCGGAATTATAAAACTAAAAATAATGACGATATATTTTGAATTCGCTTAATTACAATTCCCTTTTAAATATTTATCTTGCAGTAAATTAAAATATTTTGAATTTACAAATGATGTTCCTTTTTCATTTTTAAAGTAACAAAAAATTTTATCTTTTTTAAAACCTGTTAAATATTTAATACAAACTAATTTACCTTTTAACATTTCATCTGATATGTAAGATATGTAAGAAATTGAACTTTCTTTTTTTTGTAATTCTATATTTTTTATTAAGTCTTCAGGAATATTGATTTTATGTCCTGAATACAGAAAACAAGATAAAAATAAGAAAGTTGTTAATAAAAATTTATTTATTTTGTAAAACATTTTTTAATCCCTATAATTTGGCAGTCGTCTTTATTTGATTTTCACTTTGATACATACGCTGAATTGCTTCAAAATCTTGTTTTCCATTTTTTGATCTATATATTTTATTATCTTTTTTAATCACACAATGATATTCATTAGTTTCTTTATAATATTGACAACTTATATATCCATCCGTGATTGAAGACCAATAAATAATGCAGGCATCACTTTCATCTTTTGTAATATTTTTTGCTAACCCTAATGGCAAATAATCAATTTTAGAAAAATATATATCTTCATCTTTAGTACGCGCTATTTCTTGAATAATGTTTCCTAAAAATTCTGCTTCATCCAAAATAGTTAAAACTTCTTTTTGAACGCCTTCAATCGATTGCTTCTTTTCTTGTTCAGGCAAATCGGCCGAATTAATAATTTGAAATATAGTTATCGATAAAACTAAAGATTTTATAAATTTCATTCTTTTCCTATAAATTTATTTTGGACTTTGATTATTATAAAGTCTTTCAAGTTTATAAAAATAGAAGCTTTCACAATTTTCTTCGTCGGTCATAGAGCCGCGCTTAAAACTTATGATGCAACTAATTAAATTTTTTTTAAGATATTTTGTACAATATATTAGATGTTTATTTTCTAATCTTGCATGGTAACAAATAAATTGTTCATTTTCTTGCTTATCAATTTTACCAATAATTTCTTTACCTTTTACAGTTCTATCAATCTTTGCAATTTCTTCTTTCTGTTTGTTATCCATTTCAGCAGAAAATGCAAAATTATTTATTATCAATAATAAAGTTAATAATTTTAAAAATTTCATAATTTAACCTCAATTTTTTTTCGAATTTTGTTTATTATAAAGTCTCTCAAGCATATAAAAATATGACTTGTTACATTTTTTGCTTCTTATTCTAGAAGAGTGTTTAAAGCTAATTGAACAATCAATTAAATTTGTTTTAAGAAATTTTGTGCAAATTATACTGCAATTATTTTCTAAATTTGCATTATAACAAATAAATAGTTCATTTTCTTGTCTGTAAATTTTACCGACAATTTCTTTACCTTTTATAGTTCTATCAATTTTTGAAGTTTCTTCTTTCTGCATTTTTTTATCTATTTCAGCAGAAAATGCAAAATTATTTATGATAAATATGAGAATCAATAATTTGATAAATTTCATATAACCCCTATTGTAAAAGCGATATTATTTATGATAATAACACTATAATTTTTATTGTCAAATAGAAATATTTATAAGAATAAGCCTGATCGCTATGATTTTAATCTGAATTTTCTTCATTATTTTGTTGATCATAAAGAAATTCTAATCTCGCAAAATAATCTTGTTCTCGTTCTTCTTCATCTTCTTCTTCACCCAATAGCGAAAACTTTTTATTTTTAAATATGATACAAGCATAATCAGTTTTATCGTTTGTCACCATTTTTGAGCAACTAATCTGAGCGGGAACATTTTTAAAATCAACCACTGTAACTTCATATGAAATATTTTGACCTTCTACTGTTTTTTTAATCTTGCTTATTAATTTTTTACCAAATAGATAAATTTCTTTTTCTTTTGAAGCTTTTTTATCTGTCTCTGCAGAAAATGCAAAATTATTTATTAACAATAAAAAAGTTAATAACTTTAAAAATTTCATAACTTACCCTTAGTTATAGGTTTCGCATCTTTTTGTGGGTCTATTTCAGGGTATCGTGCTATAAGATGCCGCATTAAATAATCGGGATCTAGTTCATTTTTGTTATCATCCCAAGCCATCCAGAAATTAAAACCGACACTTAAATCTAAGGGATCCAAATGATCTTCTTTTAATGATTCCTTCGATTTATTCAAATCTTTTTTCTTTAATTTGGTCTTGTCGTTTTTTAATTCACGAAGTAACACTTTTGCCAATCTTTTGTTAGCTTTCCCATGTTCGTTCGCGCTATAAGAAACTTCCCGACCCTCTTCAATTTTTTCTTTATTTTCACTATCTGGTAAATCTGCAGATTTGATATTTTGTATTATGACTACAAAAGTTATTAATTTTAAAAATTGCATAATTATTCCTATATTTTTTACAGTTTTTGAAATTGGTCAATATTCCATCCCATTGGAATAAAAGGGCCGGTTGCATTAAGTTCTATCGAACTTTCATCCTTAACAAATTGATATAACACAGCATATTGAGCTTTTTGTCTTTCATACATACGTTGTATAGTTTCAAAATCTTGTTTGCCATTTTTTGCTCTATATATTTTATTTCCGCTCTTAAGTGTGCAACTATAATTATTAATTTTTGTATAAAATGCACAACTTAAATCACCATGCGCTGTTGTCGCCGTATAGATAATTACAGGTATAGAATCATTCACAATTTGATGAATATTTTTTACTGACCCTATATGCAAATGATCTACATCAAAAATAATATCATTTTGAAAATCTGAAATAGATTCTTTTATATCATCTATTTCTTCTGGCCTTGGATCAAGATAAAATTTTGTTCCTGGTTTAATCAATTTTGTAATAGCTTCTTTCAACTTATCATGCTCTTCTTCTTTTGTTAAATCATCCAAATCTTTTTGGGCCCCTTCAACTAATGTCTTTTTTTCTTGCTCTGGCAAATCAGCTGAATAAATATTTAAAGATAGTAAAAAACTTAAAATTAAAATTATTTGAATTAACATATTGTCTTGATCCCCTATAAAATTTTTCAAAACTAATTCTTACTTAATCTACTGGAGATAAACCGTATTCCTTTAATATCATCTTCAAAATCACCTAATAATTCGTGAATTCTGATTGAATCATCGGCAATTTTTAAAAGATGTGGAATATATTTTTTATTAATAGTTATATTGTTGCACATTGCTTCAAAGGTTCTGACACAACCAGATCGCACTATTTCATCTATCAAATGATTGCCAAATCTATCCTTTATGTCTATTGCCGCATGAGCATTAATTAATAATGCACCTATATCATCTTTTAAATTTTTCACTGCAAGCATTAATGCTGTATTACCATCTTTATCTCTTGCATTAAGATCGCCGTATCCGAGTTCTTCTTTTATTTGCGCTAAATATTTTTCTACACCACCAATATCATTGGCCAATACTAAACACATTAATTTAGTTCCATCTAAACAATAAGTCTTTGTTTCATAAGAATAATAATCATTACGTAAATCATAATTACCGTATGCATAAATTCTTAAAATCAATAAATTTAAAAATAAAATTATTTTAATTTGCATTTTAATCCCCTATAAATTTGAATTAATCCCAACTTAAAGAACCGCTTGTCTGATGTTCAGTAACTCGGGTTTCGCCATACTGAGCCAGGTAATCTGCCGCCAAATTAATTACATCTTCATTGGTCAAAGAATTTCTGTGAACTAAAATATCAGCTTGCAAAAAATGCTTCTTTGCTTGCAATTTTATTGCTTCTGGCAAATCATCAATTAAGGTTAAAAATATACTTACTGGAGAAGAAAAATTTTGCATAAAAAGATGCTCTTCATCAGAAATAGGTTTTCCTTTAGATAATCTATCAATAGCTTCATTTCGTTCTTTAATGCCTTTTTGAACAATTTCGGCTAATTTCTTTTTTTCATTCTCAAATTTTTCTAACAATTTCTTATGTTCAGAATCAACAAGACATGTTACGACTTGTCTGCTTTGATTAGAAATATTTTGTACTGTCATTTGCCCATCGCGTTCTTCTGCGCTACAAACTACTTTTTTGCAACCAACATCTAATTCTTCAAACTTTTCGCAGCAATTTAAAGGATTTATAGAAACAAAGAATATGATAAAAAATATTTTCTTCATAAATTCATCCATTTATAAAATCAATTTCTTCGATCACAAAACCATTACTTTTAAAAGTTTTTACTCTTTTTATATTTTTATCATAAATTTTTCGTATTATATCGAAATGGCCATCTGCATTATCAAGAGCAACACCATGTTTAGTCAAACTCATTAATGCTTCATCACCAAATTTCAATGGCACAAATTGACAAGAAAATCCCAACTTTGGCCCATGAAATTGGCAATACAATTTATCGCAATCAATAAAAGTCACTTCAAATGATACTTCGGATTCATAAATTCGCTTACTAATTCGGCTAATTTTTTTTTGCTTTCCCAGAACATTCATGTAAAAACATGGTTTTCTCAAAAAGATATCTTTCTCAAAACAAATTATGCCCAGCGCCTCTATTTCTTCAATTCTTTTCAATAATTTACTTTTTGCATGCTCAGGCAAATCAATATTTCTACCAAGAATTTTATAATATAAATCGAGGCGTTTCTCCATTTGTAATTCCACTTGTAATTCACTAATAAAGTCTTGCTGCTCTGTTTGTTCTTTTTTTTCGCCTTCTGAAAAATCAGACGCGCTAATCTGTTGACAGCAAATTAAAATTAAAAAAATAAATAATCTTATATTTTTCATAAATTAATCCATTTGTTAATCTTAATTAATAATACAGCCAGAGCTGTCACCATTTTTATTTTGATCTGAATTTTGTTGATTATATAAACTTGCTAACCTAGCATGATGATCTTCCGCATTATTCAAACCCAAAGAAATTCCATCTTCTTCTAATAATTCACAAAAATAAAATATACTATCATCATTTTCCCGTTTTATTTTACGGCAAGTAATCGCAGCACGCCAGTGGTTATCAAGTGAAGAACGATAAGTCACATTTGGTTCTTTTCCGAATTTTTCAATAATGCCAGTTAATTGGTACCCGGCTATATAATTTACATTTTTTCCCTTTTCAGATTTTTTGTCTATTTCTGCAGAAAATGCAAAATTATTAACGAATAATAATAAAATTAACGTTTTTAAAAATTTCATTTTTTACCTCATGATTTCAAAGTGATTTCAAACTTCCAATTATCATTATAATTATTTGGTGCAATAAATTGAATCAAGTCGCAATTTTTAATATTGAAATTTTCAATTTTTGCATAATAACAAATTGCCCAAAATGTTCCTGAATGAGCAATAATTAATGATGAATTAGAATTTTCAAGACAAGAATTTATCCCATTTAAAGTTCTTCGGAAAAACAGTTCTTTGGTTTCGCCATTTGGCGGATAAATTTGGTCAATATTTTCTATATTTAATGAATCCCATCTTTTGTTTTGCCAATTTCCAAAATGCCATTCTTTTAAATTATCAACTTCTTGTTTAAAGATCTCTTTATCTTTAAAAATAATTTCTGCAGTTTCTCTAGCGCGTAACAATGGACTGTAAAAAATCTTATCAAAAGTGATTTGTGAAATTTTAGATTTTAACTTTATTGCTTGATTTTTTCCATTATCATTAAGGGGAATATCTAATTGTCCCATGCATCTATTTTGAGAATTCCAATCAGTTTCTCCGTGACGTACAAAATAAAATGATTTTTTAATCATTGATTTAATTAATAATGCACCCGGCATCTTCATTTTTTTTTGAATTCTTTTTATCTCTTAATAATTGATTTTGTTTGTAAAGCTCAGCACACAATTTCGCTTTTTCCTTGTCCATTCCATCAATCATTTTACCCCCAGCATAATTAATCCAAGCTTGTTTCTGTACGCTTGCAGGTAATCCTCGTATGCCATTGCAAAATGTTTTGGCTGGCTCAGGCAGTTCTTCAACTCCGCATTTTTCAAAATTTTTGCAATCTTCTTCATATTGTTGGATTACAGCATCCAAATATTCATCACTGACACGCTCTGAATTATCGTATACTTTCAATGGATTTATTTCATTATTAGATCCTAATTCAACTTCTTGAGAATTAATTAAATTTATTTGTAAAAAAAATAATAACAAAGTTTTTTTCATAACTTTTTTCTTTCAATTTCAATAAAACCATTTATTTTTACTATAATTCATTTTATTCGCTTAAAAATGTCTTTATCAAAGATCTTAGCAATATATGCATTTGAAAAAATATCATTCGGGTCTAATCGTTTTTTCACTTCAATAAAATATAATAGGTTGTCACCATAGAGTGCGAATGCTTTCTCATAATCCAAGAAATGATTTTTTCCCCAATGTGGGCGTCCCTTTAATGTATACATGCATTGTTCAAAGTCCTGCAATACTTCATAATAACGCTGGTCTACAACAGTATTTATATTTAAAAATATCACATCATAGTCTGCACATGGACTTAAATACGCATGTTGATCAGCTTTTGCAAAACGACCGTTTATATAAGAAATCTCTTTACCATTATGTTGCCATTTTTGCACAAAAGCCTTGATAGTCTTCATTGCTTCTGATAGTAGATCAACAGAAATTGCAATTTCTGAACAAAGTACGGGGCCGCATATCTTCCCTTTTTCACATGCCAAAGCTTCATAACTATACTGTACCGATTCCGACACAGGCGCATCAAAAGAAACTCGATTCCAAAATTCAATAATAGCCATATTTGTTTTGGCATTCCAACGAAACTGAAAAAAATTATTTTCTTCATGAAGTTGTTTAAAACGGACTATCAAATCATCTATACTAATACTGCTTTTACGATATTCCAATTTAAAAAGAGATTCACATTGTAAAGTAATTGAATATAGAACACCTAAAGTACCCAAACTAACACATGCAGCATGAAAAGCAGATACATCACTATCAAGCGAAAGCCGATGTATGACACCGTCAGCAGTAATCAGTTCCATTTGAGTAATAAAACTTGATATTGTCCCAGTATGTCCTGTGCCATGAGAAGCTGTTGCTATAGCCCCACCTAATGTTGGCTCTGTTATTGATATAAGATTAGAAAGCGCTAGATTATGTTGTGCAAGCAATGTGCTCAGTTTTTCTAAAGTAATACCAGCTTGTACAGTTACTTGCTGTTTAGCCTGATTAATAGAAATGATTTCATTTAAATTTTTTAAACTTATTAATAAATCATCACAGCATGCAATATCGTTCAATGAATGACCAGAACCGATAACCCGAATTTTGTGATTTTTTTGTGCTGCATCGGTTATAACTGCTATTAGTTCATCTTTTGTTCGAGGGCTCATAATAGTACCACTACATGCATAGTTTTCAGACCAATTGTGCCATGTTGGAGATCCTCCATTAATCAGATTAACAATAAGCATCAAAGAACTGATAATAGGAACACGAGTATCCATTCTCCTCCTCATTTTATAAGGTCTTTCTCATAAAACATTTTTTATGGCTGGGCAATTTTTAATTCTACTAAATAATAATCCCTATCGGAACCAAAGCTCAATTTTTTTGCCCAAGTTGTCGGATAGTTTTTTAAATCTGACGGCATTAATTTTTTAATATTATTAACATTAAAACCAAATTTTTCTAATTTTACAATGCATCCAAAATTGGCAATTCAAGACGATCAATCTCTTTTTTTTCGTGTAAAATGTTATAATCGAAAATTATATGTATAGTAGCATTTGGTTCCAGTCTCAATAAAATATTTTCTAATTAATTATACAACCCGAACCTTCATTCTTTTTTGAATTTGTAACTTTAATCATGGTGTCTGGTTTGTTTTGATATATTTTTGCTAAGTTTTGAGCTTTTTGATGCCACATTCCTTTTGCAAATTTTTCATAATGATAATGTCTCCAGGCTTTTATTTGAACTTCATCAGGCAAATTTTTTATTCCAGCCACAAAACGATCTTCGGCTCTTTCAAATTCATAAGCACCATTTTCTTCACTTACAGCATCTGCTAAATGCGATGACCAATGATTTTCTTTGACGACTTGCTCATAATCTTCTTGCAAATCATATTCAAGTTGCGGTTCATCATCTAATTTTTTTGTTAGAAATGCAGGCAAATCTCTCTTTTCCTTGTTTTCAGCTTCTTGATCAAAATCTTGATCTGAATCGAAAGAAAAAATTTGCAAAGTTAACAATAAATTAAAAAAAATTAGAATTCTTTTCATATGTTCCTGATAATTTAATATTTTATCCAATTCCATAGAATTTTTTTGCATTTGAAATCATGGTATCAAATTCTTCTTCATTGGGAGTAGATTCATCTGCATTTTCTATAAAAGTGCCACCTACAACGCCAATATCATTAGCTTCTGCATTTTCTAATTGTTTTGGAAAAATATAAAAAGATCTTTTTACTTTTTGGCCATTTTTATTTTTTGATTCATCAAAATAAACTAACAACATATAATTCAAATCTTTTGGTTCTTGATCTTTTAACATAATAAGATGTCCTTGCACTGAAACCATTTTGTTATCATTATTAAGATTTTTAGATCCTAAACCTGAGCAATTAATAATATATTTTGTCTCAATCTCAGAAAATGAATTAACATGCTTTTTTTCAAATTTCACCAATGGTTTTAAATATTTATTTAGTTCTGTCATTAATTTTGGAGTATTTACAAAAATTCCATCGTCATAACTCACCATTACTTGAGTTTTTCCGTTTGAAAAATCCAGAACAACATCCTTTGCAGGTTGCATTACTTTTCCAACATATGGTTCTAAACCAGATTCTTCGCGATTTCTAAAATATGTAGGAACAATTATTGCTCCATCTTTTATTATTGAATTTTGATTTTTTGCAATTGATTCATAAAATTTATACGCATCAATTCCAACTTTTTCAATTACGTTTTGAATATCTTTTAATCTTGGATCATTATCCATAGAAACTGGAGCAATTAAACCACCAGCATTATGTGAAGTTAAATTTTCTGTTTTATCCGCAACTATAGTTAGGTTCGTAAAACCTTTATTAACTAGATCATAAGCGGTAAATAAACCTAAAATACCAGCACCAATGATTGTAATAGGAGTTTCTTTAGTTATTTCAGGACATTTTTTTAATAATAAATCATTTACATAATTAGCTGAGCCAGGCCCGAGAGTCCAACCACTTCCGCCATGACCATAGTTATGAGCTACAACTTTATCACCTAAAAATTCAACTTCCATTCTTGGACATTCTCTTCTCATTGGTCTGTAGCAAAGAATTTTTTTGCCTAAATTTTCTTCATTTAATTTTGGAGGAATGATTTTTCTTATTTCAATTTCAGATAAAAGTAAGCAATTAATAGCGAGTAATAAAGAAAATGAAAAATGTTTGAATTTCATGATGTACCTCTTAGCAAAAATTAAAAATTATGATTATAGATTATAAACCTGAAATGATTATTTAGAAATTACTTTAATATTTTTTTCATAAAATATTTTTTATGATTTGGCGGGCAATTTTCAATTCTACTAAATAATAATCCCTATCGGAACCAAAGCTCAATTTTTTTGCCCAAGTTGTCGGATAGTTTTTTAAATCTGCAGGCATTAATTTTTTAATATTATTAACATTAAATCCAAATTTTTCTAATTTTGGAATAAACATATTTTTAAAATATGCTTCATTTAAAATTGGCAATTCAAGACGATCAATCTCTTTTTTATCATGTAAAATGTTATAACCAAAAATTATCTGTATAGTAGCGTTGGCTTTGCAAATCTTTTTAATGTTTTGCCACGTCAATTCATTAACTGCCACAACTCCTTGTAATAAAGTACCCCATGGAAAATTAATATAAATTTTATCCGCAATGTTAATTAAATCATCAGGCAAGTTTTCAACGTTAGTCAATACGAATATTAAATTAGATAAACCACCTTTAGCCGGTTTTTTTAAAGCCTTGGCAGACGTCTCAATTAAGTTTTCATGACAAGTATCAATACCTATCACAAACTTATCAGGATTTTGTTTTGCAATTTGATATGCGAATGTACCGTCTCCGGTACCAATATCGACAATAGTTGATGATCAACGTCAATGATCACTTAGATTTAATTCAACTATTTTTTTACTTTGAATAACCTTCATAGTTCACTTTCGAGATATAAGATATTATCATTTATTTTAAGTTATTTATGAAAAATATCAATTTACTTTTTTAGCAACATGATTGCCATTTTGAATTAAAATTAATTCTGTAACTTGATTATACCGCTTTTCATCGTCCAGCATAATTGAGATTTTTGAGCCCGTCGGTAATCTTGCATTAGGCTTCATTTTTAATCATACTGAAGGAAGTTATATTCTCAATCAAAAAGGCTTAATTATGTGGCTTTATCGCTTTAGAATCATTAGTTTATGTGTATTTAGTTTGTTTATAGGTTTGTTTTGTTTGGGAGTTCTTTATCAATTCATAAGTACTGAGTTAGATGAAATCAGATATCCTGCTCCGGGAAAATTAGTTGATATTGGCGGTTATAAAATGCACATTAATTGTTCTGGCTCTGGAGGGCCATCGGTAATTCTTGATGCAGGCGGTGGGCACTTTTCGCTATCATGGGCATTTGTGCAGCCAGAAATAGCAGAGTTTACGCATGTATGCAGCTATGATAGGGCAGGCACCGGCTGGAGTGAATCAAGTCCATTATCGCGAACAGCACAAAGTATAGTTAAGGAATTGCATGATTTGCTGCAGACAGCTCATGTGCCTAAACCATATATTTTGGTAGGACATTCTATTGGTGGGATATATATGCGGCTTTATGCCAATACATATCCAGAGGAAGTATATGGAGTGGTGCTAGTAGATTCTTCGCATGAACTGCAGCAAAAAAAAATGCAGGAATTTGGTTTGCGGTGTCCACAACAAAATGAACCATTTATGCAGAAATTACTTGGTTGGTTCGCCGGTTCTTATATAGCTGATATATCTGGTCTAACTCGTTTATATTTAAAATTATTATATAAAGATTTTATTGCGGGTAGCCCTGAGTCTGTTCGCGCAAAATTTGAGTCTCGTTTGATTTTACCATCATCTTGGCATGCAATGATGCAAGGAAATTTTGACGAAGATTATAGACAACTTAAAAACTCAAAAAATCTTTTGGATAATAAACCATTGATTGTTATCTCAGCTGGAAAAACGCCAACTCCCCAAAAAGTTGGATTATCTCAAGATACTGAACACCAAGAACTCAGTAAGATATACACAGAGTTCCATTATAAAGTCTGGTTACCATTGCAAAAAGATTTAGCAACTAAATCCACTAGAGGCAAACAACTTATCGCTGAAAAGAGTGACCATATGATTAATTTCTACCAGCCGGAAATTATAGTGAGCGCTATTAAGGAGATGGTTGATGAATATAGGAGATGACTTAATGAAAGTGCTCATAGGTAGTCGAATTCGAAGCCCCGCATATAATTCAAATAGGCTATTTCAGTGTACGATTTGCTTAGATATTACTTTAATATTTTTTTCATAAAATATTTTTATGATTTGGCGGGCAATTTTCAATTACTCCAAAGATTTCATATCCATTTTTTAAATAAAAATCTTTTGCCTGAAAATCAAATGTATCTAAATGAATTAAATAGCACCCTTTTGCTTTTGCTTCAGTCTCAATTTTATTTAACAAGATTGCTCCCATAACCTTTACTTCTATATTTTTCATCTACATATAAAATGTTAATGTATAAAATTTTCCAGCAATATAAAGTAGATGTTATTCCACCAATTATATTTCCAGATTCATCTTTAAGTACATAATTTATGTCTATAAAATTTTGTTCTTGAGTAAAAGGAACTTTTTTAGAATTAAATTCAATCAATTTGTTTTCAAGATAATTAACATCTTTTGATGTGCATTGCGCAATATTAACTAATGCTTGAATATTTTGCGCATCTTTGCTGTTCATTTGTTGTCCAAAATTCAAAATAACGATCACCAAAAGAAAAATGCCAATATTCATATGAATAGTTTACCAATCCCGCTTTTGTTGCTGCAATTAATAAGTATAATCTGTTCATTTTTTGCGCATCAGAAATATTTTCTGAAAATGTTTGAGCTTCTTTATTTTCTCCCCAAATAACACCGAATTTTCCTAAATCAACAAAATCATTTGTCTCGTTATTCCATAATCTGATATCAATTGCCGCGCCAGTTGAATGCACAGGAATATTATTTTTTACAGGTGAAACCCATTTTGCAGTTTCAATTTCTATTTCCTCATCTTTTAAATTAGGATTTTTTAATTTTATTTCATCAAATTTATTTTTAAACAGTTTTTCCTGAGTTTTAAGATCACGTAAACCTTCAAAAACTTTAATTATAATTTTTTCTTTTTTGTAGCCAAAAATTTCTGCGTATACATCCAAATAATTCAACATTTCTTGTAATCGCCAATAAACTTCTTTGCGAATTTTTGATGCACTTGGTAACCCGGAATTGCAATCTGGACTTGAAAATGGCTTATCAGGTTTAGAATCTGGCAGCATTGATATTCTTGAATTTTCAATTTCACGAATATCTATTAACTGCTCATTATTTTCAACAATTGGAATTTGTTTTATTTTTGAATTAGAAATTGCAGGTGAATTTCCTTGGGCAAAAGCAATTTGTTGATCTTTAATTATTTGCAAAGAAATATCTTTAAAAATAAAGTCATGTTCAGAAAATATTTCTTTCCAACTCTTTGCTGCCAAATTGTTTATCAAAAGGAAAATAAAAAGATGTTTGAATTTCATGTTTGGCACCGATGTTTAGTTATAAAATGTATATAAATTATTATTACAAAAATGATGCAAAAATAAAGATTTTTTAATCTTTTATACAAAAAAATCGTGAATTTCTAATTTTGAATTTTTTTTAGGAACCCAATTCACTTTTTTTGAAATAAATTCGCCCAAATAATTTTTTGCATATTTTAATATGTCTGTGTGGTCAAGTTGTTCAGGAAAGCAAATTCCCTTGTTTGGGTTTTCTATCATATATTTTAATGCTGAAATTACACCGGCCGATACCTGCATTACTGTCGCATTTTGAGATGGTAAAATTTTATTTGTTTCTTCAATAGATAATTTTGTTCCTGTCCACCAGCAATTTTTATTTTCACTCAATAATAAACAGCCAAGTGTGTCAGCACCCGAAAGAATATCTTCATTCATTATTTTGTGGTTTTCATGGACTAAATAATCTCTGTCTTTTAATTCATTTAAAGATTTTTTTGCATGATGGTTTGGATTATAAACAAAAATTGTTGTTGGGCGATAAATTATTTTTCCATTTTCTTTAATTGTTAAATAATCTGAAATGCTAAAA
The DNA here is from genome assembly GCA_013287265.1 of Candidatus Babelota bacterium. Taxonomy (GTDB): domain Bacteria; phylum Babelota; class Babeliae; order Babelales; family JABDEC01; genus JABDEC01. The sequence continues at coordinate 44,177 of JABDEC010000005.1, forward strand.
TTTTCGTCATGTGCAGGGATAATTCCATTAAATTCTTTATCAGGCAGCCATGATTTTAAATTGATATGCATTGCTCTATCTTTAAAAAATAGATTTGCATTTTCTAGATCAGATTTTTTAGGAATAAGATTTTCATGTGAACCGAATGAAATTTCTGCTCCGCTTGTAGATTCCTTTACGAATTCAAAAATACTCCATGTGTTTATAAATTCATTAATATCTTTTTCAAGAGAACTTATTTGTGAATCTTCTTCGCTTATATGAATTGTTTTGATATTCAACAAATTTGCCAGAGTTGAAAAATTATTTTCCTGTAATGCAAGTTCCAGATTTATTGTTAAATTTGATTTTGGATTTTCATTAATTGTTTGCATAGCAAGATCGATTAATGCCTGTTTGGCAAATGAAGAAACTAAGCCAGGATTAGCTCCATGAGAAATTATTGCAGTTGATCTTTTTTTCTTTTGTTTTTTTGAAAAATTAGAAACATGATTGTATAAATCATATGTTCTGAAATCTTTAATAAATCGCCAAGCATTAAGAGCAGTATTTAAGTATAGAATATTGTTGTTCTGGCACCAAGTTAGAATTTCGCACGTATCAAGTCCGCTTGCTAAATCAATGCAAATATCGCCAGGTTTTAAATATTTTTGAAATTTTTCCTGATAATTTTCTCTTAAAACTGAACCGATTTCATAATTAAGACCATTTTTTATTAAACTTTCAACTTTGTGTCTGTTGTCTATAGGATCAATAACAGTTACTTTATCCGGATTTATTTTTATTTCTTTAAAAATAAGCGGAAGTGAGCATTGTGAAACTGCTCCGCAACCCAGAACTAAAATATTGCCATTGAATTGAATCATTTTTCTCTCCCTTTGTGATTCAATTATAAAAATTTCAGGTTATTAAAGGCAATATTTATCCATTACTTTGATTTTTTACCATTTTGTTGAAAAATGGATAATATGGACTTTTTCGTTTGGATGGTTTTTTCCCTGGATTTTTGTGGTGATGAAATTTTCTATTAGTTCGATAAAATTTTGCTTTATTTATATATTTTCGATTTAAGAATATCTTTTTAGAATCGTCATTATTTGTTTCAGTTTGAATATCTTCACTAATCTCGGACGAATTAATATAATTTGCGATAAAAAAAATTACAAATAAAAATAAATATTTTTTCATAAAAAGCCTTTTGATAAAAACATGGTGAAAATTATTACAAATTAGTATAATTATATTATTATTATTTATTATTTTTACAACGACTATGAAGTTTTTTTATCAGCCTCCTTTACCTCCGCCACCTCCACCAACGAATACAAAATTTGATTGGCAAGATTTTGAATATATTGCAGATCTTGATAATGAAGATGTTGAATTGGATAATGATTTTGAAGAAAATGAAGAATCTGATTTAATTCATTAATTTGGATATCTGATTTTAATAAATTATAATATTCAAGAGTTAATTATTTAAAAATTTTAAGGTTAAAATGAAAAAAAATTTATTATTTAAAATTGGTTTAATTAAATTGGCCTTTTTAATCTCTTTTTTAAATATTAATAATTTAACTTATTCAGATGATAATAGAAATTTTTATTGCAAAGTTGCCTCAGTAATTGTTGGAGTTGGAATTTTTTCAATTTTAATGGCTAAATTTTTTAAAAAATCTGATCAGCAAATTATTAATGAAGCAAAAAAAGCATTAGAATGTGAATATTTTTATTGTGTCGAACTTTCTATTTTTGAAAGTTATTTTTCAATTTTAAATTTATCCAATGCTGATAAAGAAAAAATAATTAATGACGTTAATGAAGAAATTAATTATCAATTATCCGGATGTCTTAATAAGTTTGTAAATATGGACGATTATATTCGTATAAATAGTTATATTCATCAATTAGAATCTCAAGTTAATAATCTTAAATATTATAAAAAAAGCCTAGAAGAACGATTAAATAAAAATGAAATCAATGATTCTTTACTCGAAGAAAAACAAAATTTATTGATAAAAATGAATAATTTAATTTTAAAATTAGATTTTTTACATAAATTTGTGCGTAAGCATAAAAGTTATTTTTCATTAATAAAAACCACTACACTTTTAATGCAAATTTATTCTGATGAAATTATGATATTAAGTCGTTGTAATCAGTCAAATTTAGAAATGTCGTTAATAAAATGCGCAAGAGTAAAATTCAATAAAGAAAAAGTTACAAAACTCATTAAGTATGCGTTTAATCTTGAGAATAATATTGCTGACTTGGGTTATGATTTGAATCATCTTTCGTTTAATTATGCGTATTTAATGCAGGAAGGTTTGACTTTAAAAAATAACTTAACAACAATTTGGAATATTATTGTTGGCTCGGAAGAATATTTAAAAGAGCAAAGGGAATATGAAGCAGCAAGAAAAGAAGAAGAAAGATTAGCAATGGAAAGAGAAAAATTGGCTTTAAAAGAACGTGAAGTTTTTGCAAGAGAGCGAGAAGCTTTAGCCAAATTAAAAGAAACTGAATTAAAACAAAAAGAATTGCTTCAAAACAAGCCAAACATTCATATTCATTATCCTGCAAGATAATTATTTCTTAAATTTAGCAAAAAATTTTGGCATTAAAATTGTTAAAATTAAAAAAAATAGACCTAAAAAAATCGGAATAATAAAAATTTCCGTCACTGAATGTATTTCGTGCAACCTGGTGCCAGAATAAGAATATAGAAAAGAAATTGGAATAATTCCAACTATGCTTGCAAAAATAAAAGTAGTTAAATGAATGGGACTCAATGCGCCTAAAAAATTTATAATTGATGTTGGCAACACAGGAACAATTCGTAACAATACAAAATAAATTGTCTCTTTTTTTTTGATTTTATCTTTCATTTTAATATATTTTTTCGGTGAAAAATTTTTGTGATGTCTTATAAAATATCTGAAAAAAATGAATGCAATTGTGGACCCGATTGATATTGCAATTGTTGAATAAATTCCTCCCAAAATTGCACCGAATAAATAACCACCTGAAAGTGCTACGACAGTATCTCCACCAGGAATTGGAACTGTTGAAAGTATTATATGAAGCAGCATAAAAATTAAGACTGACAAAAAATAATTTTCATTAACATTTTTTTGTAATATGGCATCATTTTTTTTTATATTTTCTAAGGTAAAAATTTGATCGAATTCGTAATATTTAATCAGAATAAAACTAAGCACAAAAAATAAAGAAATTAAAATTATCCTTTTTTTGTTCATCATTTCTCCGGATTTTTAATATTATTTAATATAAAAATGGAGATATAAAATAAGCAATAAAAAAGAGCTCCATTTTAGAAGCTCTTTTTATGGTTTGTAGATCTATTAAATGATTAGTCCTTTTCTCCCATCTCAAAATTTCCGCCTTCAATTATTAATGGGTTTACACTTTTTATAACAATTTTCTCGCTTCCAACATTATTTGCTACATCAGCCTTTGTTACCGTTTTAGGATCTAAATAATATCTTATTTTGATAACATCGCCTTGATAGAAATCTACACTTCTTCCATTTTCTAATCTAATAAATGGCAGATACCATTTTGGCGGCAGAAATGTTCCTGGTTGCCTTTCACTACAGGTAACAGCTTTTGTTTTTCCCCAACCGTTAACCCAAACATCTCTATCAGCTTCATTTTTTATATTTATTTTAGTAAATCCCGGCAGAACGATACATAAAACCGAGCTTGAAATACCTAAAGTTAGGCCTAAAACTAACATACTTAACTTCTTCATATTCACTCCTTTTTTAACCATAAAACTTACTTTCTATCCTAATGGTAACAGAACTGATATTTAAAAAGCAATATTTTAAGGCATTTTTATTAAATTTATTACAAATATTGAATTTAATATGGTGTTTTTGATAGGATAATAAAAAGAATAAAAACTTAAAATAAAAGGAGATTCAATGAAAAAATTAGTTTTGTTAATGATTTTTGCGTCCTCATTTGCGTGTAAGCTTGTGAGTTATGAATATTCACATAGAGCTTTACCAGATGAAGGTTGTTTGGATGTTTGTAGGAGTGTTATTAGGGACATTACTTATACAAATCTAAAAGCAAGAATTGCAATTGGTAAAGGGTATGGAGAGAATCCTAAACCTAATAGGTGCACATATCATTTTAATAATGGATTGCGTTCGCATGACCTTGCAGTAGGAAGAATGGCGGCTAACCGAAATAATTGTATGAATAGAATCACAACCCGAACTGGTCCACTTAATTCAGATGGTACCAAAACGTGTTACTGTGTTATTCAATAATTAAATGAAAAAATATAGAGAACAATTATGAAAAAATTAATTTTGTTATGTGCATATTCGTTTGTTTTCAATCTTGTGAGTTATGAATATTCACATAGAGCTTTAGCAAGTGAAAATTGTTTGGATGTTTGTAGGAGTTTTGTTAGGGATATTTCGTATACTAACTTACCGGAACAAGTAATATGTCGTAGTAGAGCTTACTGTGACAATCCTAACCCTAATAGATGCACATATCATTTTCATAGAGGATTACGTTCACACGACCTTGCAGTAGGAAGAATGGCGGCTAATCGAAATAATTGTATGAATAGAATTACGAGCCGAACTGGTCCACTTAATTCAGATGATACCAAAATGTGTTATTGTTTTATTCAATAATTAAGGGAAAAAAAGAGTTAACGATGAAAAAATCAATTTTGTTAATGACCGCGATTTGTTTTTTTAATTTGAATTTATTAATGAGTGAGGTGCCGCTTGATCGTGTAGGGCCAAATGAATTTCTAATCACTGTCGCACAGCATGATAAATGTAGAGATGCTTGCAAGAGTTTTTTGGATGAAAATAATGTAGGTGTTCGTTATGGCACTCCTGGAAGTAATAATCATTTTTGTGATTGTAATTTAAAATCATATTTGGGCAGACGTTTGCCATCTAGGTCAATTAGGACACATTATAATGCAACAAAAGCAGAATGTGTGAATTTATGTAGAGATAATTTAAGAAATGTGAGACCAAGAACTGATACTAATACAAGAACAAATATTTGTACTTGTAGGATTGGATGAAAAAAAGGAATAAAAATGAAAAAATTCATTTTTTTAGTAGTTTTTGTATTTAATATAAATATTTTTGGTATTTCAGTGATTCCGCGCGCTGGACGTTCAGGTAGATTTGAAATCACAATTCATAAAAATGAAAATTGTGACTTTCATTGTAAGGATGCTTTAGATGTAAATAATGTCAAATTTATAAACCGCTTCCAGTTGCCAGGTGATCGTATTAGGGACAACTGCTATTGTAATCTTACGAGAGGAAGAAATTTGCCAGCAGTCATTTTGCAAATTCCAGTGTATACAGCCTCAAGAGAAAGGTGTGCGGAAGAATGTAGAAAAAGATTAAAAAGTATAGGCGAAAAAGTGGATGTTGCGACAGGTACAAAAACTTGTACATGTTTTAATGGAGCGCTTTGAAAATAAGGAATAAAAATGAAAAAAATAATTTTGTTAGCAATTGTGCTTTGTTCATTTAATTTTAAAATATTAAATTGCAGAAATTTTAGAATTCATGAACACCGGATTAACCCAAAGGATGATTGTACATATTTCTGCAAGAATCAGTGGTTCAATGGCGCCAGTGCCAGCGCCACCACTAATCATTGCACTTGCCATTTTAGATTTGGTGAACCACAAATGCGTGTAAACACAGGAGCATCCGGCGTGGGATGTACTGCTTTTTGTAAAAATAGAATAAGATTGGAAAAGGAAAGATTTGACTCAGTTAATAATAAAAAAATATGTACTTGTGTTTTTGATTAAAGGAATAAAAATGAAAAAAATAATTTTGTTAATGATTGTGATTTGCTTTTTTAATTTCAAAACATTTGGTGGTGATTGGAATGTAAGAAATTCGAATTGTCAAAATTCTACCATTAGAATTCTAGAATGGGATGCGCATGGGTGTGTATTTACAATAAATGGTCGGCGAAGAAGCGTTCGATTGCCACGGCATCAATGTTTTAACTTGGATTTTTTGAGAAGTAGAATTTGTACTAGAAAAAGTCGATCGAATCCAGACGGTTCCATAACCCATACATGTTATTTTAATACAAGTGGACCTTGTCATTGAGATTAGTAATTTAAAATCCAATTAATTGACATTCAGGTTGTGGAACAATACCAAATTGTTCTTTAACTAAATTCTGCATTTTTTGCGTTAATTGAATAATGTCATTTGAAGTTGCATTTGCCAGATTGACTATCATGTTTGCATGTTGGTGAGAAACAATTGCATCACCAACTTTTAAAACGCCTTTGACGCCGATCTTATCAAGATAGTAAGCTACAAAAATTAATTTTTTACCGCCACTTTCTAATGTAACTTCATTTTCATAAAAATTCCTGAAAAAGCTTCCGCATGTTCCCTTTGTTGGGTATCTTTTTGCGCGATGTCTTATCATTTCATCGCGTCTTCCTTTGCAATATGCACTTTCAATTTCATTAATTTTTTTTAGTTTAAATGTAGCATTGAGCAAGAAATGTTCTTTTAATTGCAATGTTGAATTATTGTAACCAAAATTAAACCAGGAATTATCAACATCTAAAATTTTGCCTGATTGTTTTTCAATTACTTGTGCTGAAATTAAAAATTGACTTAATAAAAATTCAAAATAATGAATATTTATAAAAGCAGAGCCGCCAACTGTGCCTGGTATTCCACTAAATTCTTCAAGGTTAGAAAAATTATTATCAAGGCAAATATCTATTAAATTTTGAAATTTAACACCTGCGCCAGCCGTAACAAAATCATTATTAAAAATAATTTCTTTTAATTGCGGCCTTATGACTAATCCTTTAAATCCATCATCGCTTATTAAAATATTGGCGCCTTCTCCAAGCACAAAAATTTCAAGATTTTTTTCTTTTGCAAAATTGAGTGATTGAGCAAAAGTTGCATTATCAAATGGTTCTGCAAAATATCTTGCATTGCCGCCTGTTTGAAACCAATTTTTATCTTTTAATGAAATATTTTCCTGAATTAAAAAATTAGAGGTTTGTTGATTAAAATTTTGTTTATTTATTTTTTGCATGATTCTTTTAATTTAAAAAAACTTTTAATTAAGTTTACTATTTTCATTGATAATTGTTTAGATTTATTTATATTTTTTGGGTTTTGAGTTCTGTAACTATTTAAAATATTTGGCACTGCGCGTGCAGCGGCAAAGGATTCATACGCGGAAAGCGGACAAGGGGTTTGGTATTATAACCCCTTGTCAATCCCCAATACCAATGGCTACGCCCTTGGAACCCTTGCGCTCGAATTTTGGCCACGAGCCTTTTCTCAATTTTTTTGTAATCAATAATTATTTAAATTTTTAATATTTTCTTTTCTAACACCATTCGGCTCAAACACAAAATTAAGAGCGCGAATGTACCTAACCTTAATTAAAGTAAAGGCAAATTAGCGAAACTGGAAATGAGCCGACATCATTTAAAAAAAATTATAATCAACAGGCGAATTGAAGCATTTTTCGCGTAGGGATTCCAAAGGCACTCCTTTGGGGAATTGGGGTTTACAAAGGGGGCCCTAATTTCAGGCCACTTTGTTGCTGGCTGCATAGGCCTAATTTTATCTAAATAAATTTATAAATTTAAATGCCGGTCTTAATTTAACTTTTTTTTCATTTATTAAATCAAGACATTTTTTACTGCAACTATTTTCTAATTTTTTTAAACAATTAGGACATGCGATAAAATGCCTATTGCAATTTGCATTCATGCAATTTGTATATGCATCATAAGGAATATTGCAAATATAACAAACACCTAAAGTATCAGAATTTACCGGAACAGAAACTCTTGCATCAAAAACATAATTTTTGCCCCTGAAAAATCCATCAGGAAACTTTTCAATATATTTATGAATGCCACCTTTAATTTGATAAACTTCTTTAGAAATATTTTTTGATTTTAAATATGCTGAAGCTCTTTCACATCTTATTCCGCCAGTACAATACATTAAAATTTCTTTGTCTTTAAAAAGATCTAAATTATCATCAATAAATTTTGGCAGATCGCGGAAAAATCGTATATTGGGTTTTACAGCTCCCTTGAATGCTCCGATGTCAGATTCATATTTATTGCGAGCATCAAGAATTATTAAATTTTCAGAATTTTTTTCCAACAGATCATGAGTTTCTTGGGCTGATAAATGCTTTCCGGCGTTTTTTGCATTAATTAAATTCGTATCGACTTTTAATTTTACAATTTCATCTTTTATCAAAATTTTTAATTTCGGAAAACAATCTGAATTTCCAATACTTTCTTTAAAATCAATATCTTTGAATAATTCATGATTATTCAGCTGATTAATATAATTTTCAATATCTTCAACTCTTCCGCCTAAAGTACCGTTAATTCCTTCAGTGGCAAGTATGATTCTGCCTTTAAGATTTAATTCTTGGCATATTTTTTGTTGCCATTTTTGAATCTGTTTAGGATATTGAATGTCTATATATTTATAAAAAAGTATTATTTTTCCCATATTTATTTCTTAATTATTATTAATTCATAACCTCTTAATAAAAATAATAGCAGAATATGAGAAAATGTCGATAAATGACAAATACTTAATTAATTCAATTTACTCTGTTTTTTATCCTTTTTAAGCAATCTTTGGGCATTTTTAATTGAAGCGGCATATTTATCAAAACCCTGCCATGGGTCGCCAATTTTATTGATTCTTTTAAAAATGTTACTGATATTGTATTTTTGAGAAGTCAGTTTTGGATCATCCAATTCTTTCCATTTTAATGGTGTTGCTATCGGTGCTTTATCAATTGCTCTGATAGCATAAGGAGCGACTGCTGTAGCTCCAAAATCATTTCTTAATGTATCAATAAATATTTTTTTGCCTCTTTTTTCTTTTCGGACTTGCATAGTCAAATTTTCAGGGTCATCCTGAATGGCTATTTGAGCAATGTCCTGTGCAAATTTTTTAACTTCATCAAATGTATGAGTTCTTTTTATCGGCGTTGTAATATGCAATCCTCGTGAGCCAGTTGTCATAACAAAAGGATGCAGTCCAATATCTTCTAATATTTTTTTTAATTTTTTTGCTGTTTCTTTTAAAATTTTAAAACTTTTTTCATCAGATGGATCTAAATCAAAAATCATCCTATCGGGATAATCCAATTTATCAACTTTGCTCAACCATAAATGTGGCGTTATGCATCCATAATTTGCAAGATAAACCAAAGTTGCAACATTATTTGCAACAACATAATGAACTTTACCTTTTTCTTCTTTTCTTTCTACGCTGATTTTTTTTATCCAATCAGGAAAAAAATCCGGTGCATCTTTGTGATAAAATCCTTGTTGATGAATTCCTTGTGGAAATCTCAACATTGTCAAAGGATGATCTTTTGTGTAATGCAACATTATTGAGCCGATTTTATTATAATAATTTACTAAATCTGATTTTGTAATTTTATCTTTTGGAAATAAAATTTTATCGGGATTAGTTATATTTACTTTAAATTTACCAACAAGCATTTCAGGGTCATCATCAGAATTTTCTTTGGCAATTTGTTCAGTTGTGCGGTTTGTTAAAACTGATTTATCTTTTTTTAAAATATCTTTTTCAGATGAATTTTTGTCTTTTATTTTTTTGAAAATCCAATTTTTATCACCTTCACGATAATGTGTTCTAATTAAAACAAATCCGCCTTTTAATTTTTTGCCATTTAATAAAACTTCAATTTGTCCATCTTTGTAACATTTTGAAATTGGCTTAATTTCCCCATTTTTTTCTTTTTTTATATTTTCGTAAGTGCCATAATCCCAAACCATTACAGTGCCGCCACCGTATTGCCCTTTTGGAATTATGCCTTCAAATTTAGCATAATCCATTGGATGATCTTCTGTTTCAACAGCTAAACGCTTAATTTCATTGTCCATCGAAGGTCCTTTTGGAATTGCCCACGACTTTAAAACGCCATCAATTTCTAATCTGAAATCGTAATGAAGGGCATGCGCATTGTGCTTTTGAACTACAAAAATTGCTTTCTTTGTTTTTTTTATTTTGATTTTTCCCTTGGGTTCGGGTGTTTCAGAAAATGTTCTTTTTGAATGATATTTTTTTAAACTATCCTTTTTTGGCGCCATGCTCCATCCTATGCTTAAAAATGATATTAATAAGACAAACTTTATTCTCATAACTTTTAATGTATCAGATTTATTTTTGAAAAATTAAGAATATATAAATTCTTTATGAGTTCTCTTGACAAATTGAATAAAAATTATACAATCAATTATATATTATTTTTACCAGATAATTATTTTTTATTTCAGTGGGGAAATATGAAAAATTTATTTAAATTTATTTTTTTGATCACTTTATTTAATAATATTAATTCTGCTAATATGGATACAGATAATTTGAATCCAGATAATTTTGGTCATGAAGTTAGACCGGATGTAAATTTTAGTCCTATTTTTGGAGGTACGCTTGAAGATGATAAACAAGAAGTTAGAGAAAGAAATCGTCTATTGGCAGATAAATTAAATAAACGAAAAGTAGAAGAAATGTTTGAAGATGAAGATGGAAAAGCAGAACTAGAAATGAGAATTTTGCAAGGACAGTTAGTTGATTCATATTCAAGAACACTGCAAATACAAGCAAATACATCACAAATATTAAATCAAATAGACCAAAGCAGAGCTGCAGCAATGGAAGTTTCTCCTGTTGCCATGGGCACAGATGTTTCTGATGATAGAAAAGTGAAATCTGACTTATTAAAAATAATTAAAGAAAAAATGAAGCAATTTGATGATTCATTTGAACAATTACAGCAGTGGCCTGCTTCAAAAAATTATTTAAATAAAATTGATCAATTAGGCAATTTATATTGTGAAGTTTATGATTCAATAATACATCTACTAATATTCGCTATACGTAAAGATTCAGTACTTCCGTGCGGAATTAATTTTGATGATCTTCCACAATATTTTAAAGAACGTTATAAAGAGCACTATTTAAAATTTGAAAAAATTAAGAAAAAAATGACATCAATAGATGATGGTTTAACAGAAAAGATTTATGCTGACATGATTCGTAAAAAATTTCCTATTATTATTGCATAAAGATACGTTTAAAAAAATAATTTAATTCGATTTATAGAAATTGATTCTCAATAATTTATTATTGTTGTACTGTAATATTAAGTTAATTTTTTATAATATATGTAGACTTTTTAAAATTATTAAATTATGAAAAGTTTTTATAAATTTTTTTTAATAGTCATTCTGATTATTAATGCTTTTACAAATGCAGCTGATTTTAATATGTCCGATCGTGATGATTCTGTAAAATCAGAATATTCAGAAGATGAATATGTACAATCATCAGAGATTGAAAGAATTAAATTAGTTAATTATTTTTATAATGAATTTAGAATACAATTTGAAACAATTGAAAATTGTATAGCTTTTTTTAAGTTTCTAAATAGGGAAGATCAGAGAACATGTTTTTGTCATATTGTCTTAGCTATGTGGAAAATTGTTAAATTTAAACAAATTTTTCAAAATAATTCATTGAAGTTTTATGATGTCGAAAATTATTTTTCCAAAAATTATCGAATATGGATTGAGTATTTGAAAATCAAAGATGATATAATAAAATATAATTTTGAATTCTATAATGAATTTGAAAAAATCTTTTCAACATTCAAACTTCAATCTTAAATAAAAATATTTCTGAAGAATTTATTTTTTATTATTATTTCGTATTATAAGAAATAAGAAGTAGAGCATATTCGAATCCCATTTTTCTAATTTTTAAGGTTTTTTCATATGAAATTATCTCTTTCCTGGATTTTTGATCATATTGATGCTGACTGGAAAAAAATCAATATAAATGAATTTATTAATAAATTTAATAAAACAACGGCTGAAATTGAAAAGGTGCAAAAGGTCAATATTGATTTAAAAAATCTTTTTATTGCAAAAGTAAAATCTATTTCTAAAGAAACTGTTATTTTGGAATGTCCCGAATTAAAAAAAGAAATTGAATTACCAAAAAAAGAAAAAATAAAAATTAATGATTTGTTTTTATTAAAGAAAATTGAAAATCATGAATTTGATTGGGCTAAATTAAAAGATTTAGGCTCTGAAAAAGAAGGCTCTCTTGGCGCAATTTTTGTCACTGAAAATGAAATATCAGGAAAATGGAAAAATAATTTTGAATCTGAAGATTATATTATTGAAATTGATAATGCAGCAGTAACACACAGACCTGATTTATGGGGTCATAGAGGTTATGCAAGAGAAATAGCTGCAATATTTAATTTAAAATTAAAACCAATTTCAGAATTAATAACAAAAAAGCAAATAAAAAATTTTGATAAATCATTCAGTTCTGATTCAAAAAACCCGTTTACAATTAAAATTGAAGCAGATTCATGCAAAAGATTTGCAACACTTTTTATTGATTCAATAGAAAATAAGTCATCAAATTTATTAATTGCATCAAGATTAGCAAGAATTGATAGTAAGCCAATTGATTTTATAGTTGATGCAACAAATTATGTAATGTTTGATTTAAGTCAACCCATGCATGCTTTTGATGCACAAAAAATTAAATCCCAAACCATTTATGCAAAAATGGCAAGAAAAGATGATTCTCTTTTACTTATTGATGATGAGGAAATTAAGTTAACAGATCAGGATTTAATTATTGCTGACACGCAACCAATTTCTCTTGCAGGAATTATGGGTGGTTCAAAAACTGCAGTTGATGAAAATACTAAATCTTTATTAGTTGAATCAGCAAATTTTGAACCAATTACAATTAGAAAAAGTTCAATAAGATTTAAAAAAAGAACTGAAAGTTCTGCGCGTTTTGAAAAAAATCTCGATCCAAACCAAAATATTTTAGCAATAGAACGTTTTTTAAAGATTTTGGAAAATGAAAATATAAAATTCCAATCAAGTAATGAAATAATATCCTTAGGAAAAGAAGTTAATGAAATCAAAATTAATTTATCCAATGACTTTATTGAAAAAAGATTAGGTGTTGCAATTAAATCTGAATTTGTTGTTGAAACATTAAAAAAATTAGACTTTAAAGTTGAAAAACGGAATGATAATTTTGAAATAATAGTTCCGACATTTCGGTCAAAAAATATAACTATAGAGGAAGATATTGTTGAAGAAATTGGGAGATTTTTTGGATTTGAAAATATCCCATTCATTTTGCCAGCTAAAAAAATGGAGCCATCAACTTTTCGTGAAATTGGAAATTTAAGAAAAATAAAACAATTGATGGCATATTCTGATTTAATGCATGAGGTTAATAATTATCCTTTTTTTGACGAAGATTTTTTAAAAGAATTAAATTGGCAACCGCAAAATTGTATAGAAATTTCTAATCCGATTTCTGAGAACTTCAAACGTTTAGTTACGTCACTAATTCCACATTTGCTTAAAAATATTCAGCAAAATATAAATAAAGCTGATCAGTTAAGATTTTTTGAATTTAATAGAATTTGGAGTCAGGATCAAAAAAATACAGTTGAAAAAAAATCTTTAGCCGGAATATTTTTTAACAAAAATTCAATAGATTTTTATGATTCAAAGACGTTATTAAATAATTTGTTTAATTTATTGGATTTGCCAATTGAATGGACCAAATTATCAAGTGCAAATCAGATTGAAAATGATTTTTATAACAAATATCAAACGGCTGATTTATTATTTGAAGGCAAAAAAATTGGAACTGCCGGAATAATATCTTCCCAAATGTTATTAAAAATTTCTCCAGGCGATGCATTTATTTTTGAAATTGATGGAGATTTCTTGCTTTCTTATAATCCAAAAATGGTTAAATTTAAACCAATTTCAAAATTTCAACCGACTTGGCTTGACATAAGTATGTTTGTGCCAACAAGATATACAGTTTCTGAAATAACAAAAATTATCAAATCCGTCGATTCGCGAATTTTTGATGTGAACTTAATTGATAGGTTTGAAAAAGAAGAATGGCAAAATAAAGTTTCATTAACATTCAGGTTTCATATTGTGTATGAAAATAAAACTTTATTAAAAGAAGAAATAAATGAAGTAATGAATGAAGTCATTGAAGCTGTTAGAAAGATTGGCGCAGAAATAAGATGATAATTTATTTCTTATTGTTTTTATTTCCTTTTTTTTTAGATCGCTTAACTAAATTTTTAATTTTACATTTGGGAAGATATTATTCCGGCAGTTCCAATTTTTTTGAAGTTAATAGATTTTTATCAATTGATTTAACATTTAATCGGGGAATTTCTTGGAGTTTTTTTCACAGTCAAAATAATTATATTTTTTTTATAATTTCATTTTTAATTTTATTTATTCTTTGTTTACTTTTGTATCAGATTAAAGAAAATATAAAATCAAATAAATCAATTCTTGGAGAAATTTTAATATTTTCAGGCGGATTTTCTAATTTTTTAGACAGAATTTTTTATGGCGGAGTGATTGATTTTATTCTTGTCTCTTATAAAAATTTTTCATGGCCAATTTTTAATTTAGCTGATGGATTTATTACGATTGGCGTTTTTATTTTATTGATATCAAATTTTAAAAAATAAATGAAAATTCTTAAAAATATTGTGACTTTCGGGCCCGTAGGTTATTTTTTTGCATCAGGCACTATTGCTTCTTTAATAACTTTGCCGTTAATTTATTTTTTGAGTCAATTTAATTTTCAAATTTATCTTTCAATGTTCTTTTTTCTATTTATTTTGTCTTATTTAATTTTAAAAGAATCTTTAAAAGAATTTCATTCAAAAGATCCATCAGAAATTGTTATTGATGAATTTTTAGGATGTTTAATAACTTTTTTTATGATTCCCATAAATTTTAGATCACTAATTTTGGGGTTTTTTTTATTTCGTTTTTTTGATATTTTAAAGCCTTTGGGATTGAAAAGAATTGAAAAAATTTATGGCGCTCTTGGCATTTTGTTAGATGATATTTTTGCAGGATTAATCAGCAATTTAATTTTAAAAACAATTTATGCAATTCCAATTAATTGAATCTATAACAAAAAAGATAGCAGATTTTGTTTCTCCTCCATTTTGTGAATATTGTAAAGAGTTTATTCAACAACGATCAATTTTTTGTAGCAAATGTTTTGAAAAAATTTCACCAATTGTATCAATAAAAATAGGAATAACTCCTGATTTTGCATTATCCGTTTTTGCAATTTCAGATTATAAAGATCCGTTAAAATCTTTAATTTTGGCAAAAAATTGGGGCAATGGTTTAGCTTCAAAGCAATTAGGTGAATTAATCTGGCAAATGACTAATTTAAAATTTCAGAATTTCGATTATTTAATTCCAATTCCCTTGCATTGGTTAAGATATGCAAAAAGAGGATTTAATCAGAGTGAAACGATTGCAAAAGTTTTATCAGATAAAAGTAAAAAACCTGTTTGTGACATTTTAAAAAGATCAAGATATACAAGATTTCAATCTACGCTGTCTGCAGTTGAAAGAACCAAGAATGTACGTAATGTATTTACAATAGATTTATCAAAAAAAATATATTTTGAAGGTAAAGATTTAATTTTAGTAGATGATTTGTTAACGTCAGGTTCTACTTTAAAAGCTGCTGCTAAAGAATTATTAAAATTAAAACCAAAATCAATATCAGCCGTTGTTGCTTGTCGTGTTGTATAATTTTATGAATAAATAATATTTCTAATAGCATTAGAAAATTTTATTATTCATTTGAGTTGTTAAGAAAATTTTTTACAAATTTAATCTGATATGTTAAAATTTTCATGATTTGGCCCAACATGTAAATCAAAGGAAAAATGATGCTTAAGAATAAATTTATTTCGACGGGATTATTGTCAATTGCTCTTTTAGGCTTGCCAGCTTGTAGTTGGCTTTCAAAAATTAAAGATGGTGAAGGTTGTTCTGAATGCACGAGTTGTTCGGCAACAACAGATACGAAAGCAAATCAGGTTTTAATTTCAATTGATGGTAGACCGGCTTTGATAGCTAAAGAATTTGAAGATTATTTAGAACAGGTAGCTGAAGAAAATGAACAATTTAAATTAATGTTACAATTTATGCCTGATTTTAAAGAACAACTTTTTGATATGAAAAAGCGTTCTATAATTTTCTCTGAATGGGCTAAGAAAAATGGTGTCAGAAATTCAAAAGATTATAAAGACAAAGAGAGAAAATATCTTGATGCAATCAGAGAATCTTTAGATGCAAGAGAGTTTATAAAGCAACATAATATTGAAGTTAATGATGCAGACATTCAAAAATATTATGAAGAAAATAAAAACAAAGATCCTCATATTATGATTGCAGGTGAAGGAATTAAATCTTTGGGAATTTCATTTAGCAAACAGGCAGCCGCTGAAGAATTTGCTAAAAAAGTTAATGCAGGAAATTTTGAAAAATTGGCTAAATCTAAAAATTTAAATGTTGAAGATTTAGGCAATGTTAATAAAGATAGCATGACAGATGAAAGAATCAGAGAAAAAATTTTTAATGCTAAAACTTATCCGACCGTTCTTACAGTTAAAGATAAAAATGGAAAATATTGGATAATTCTTGCAAAAGGAAAAGAAGCTGCGCAATTCAGACCGCTTGAACAAGTTAAAGAAGTAATTAAACGTTCATTATCACCAAAGAAAATGCAGGAAATGTTAGATCTTGAAGTTCCTAAATATGAAAAAGAATATAAAGTTACTGAAGATAAAAAATATTTCCAAGATGCAAAAAAAGAATTAGAAAATAAGATGATGCAAGTAAATCCAACTGCTGCATCTAATCAAAGTGCTCAACCAGAAATTAAGTAGGAATTAAAAAATAAAGGGAACTTACAAAATAGTAAGTTCCCTTTATTTGATAAGGAATAAAGTGCTTTTGCAAAGAATTATTTTTGTAATAATTTTAATTTTGTTTAATTTAGCTAAAGCAAATGATTCCCAAGTTTTGCAAAAAAATGATGCTAATAATGAAAATATTGTTCAGGAAAAGGTGCAAAAATCTGAATCTAAATCTGAAGAAAAAGATCTGAAAGATGATGAACCTGAATTAGAACTATTAGATCAAATAGAAGCTGAAATAATTTCATTCTCCGAAGATGGCTCGGAAAAAAAGATTTTAACTATGCAAAATGTCAGACAGAGAGCTTTTGACGGAAATAAATATACTACTCAAGATTTAATTGACCAGACTTTGTGTGACAATTTTAGTAAATTTTTAAAAATATCTGTATCTAATGATGATATTAATAGATATCTTAAAAAAATGAATTTAACAGAAAAAGATGTTAAAGGCATTGCCGAACATTGGGATTATCCTAATGTAGATGCATTTTATGAAGATTTAAAACGTACTTATCGCGCAAATGGCGCAATTAAATTTGAAATCGATTCACAATTAACTGTTTCTGAAGATGAGATTAAAAGTGAATATGATGCAACTCCGGTCTATGAAGAAGCATATTACATGATAGAAAATGCATTTATTCCACTTTCAAAAGATGTTGAAACATTAAAAGCTGAATTACAGAATTATGCTCAAGGAAAAATAAAAAGACCTGATTATGTAAATTGGCAAATCGCTGCAAAAGTTTTAGAAGCAGAAATCCCTGAACAAAATAAATTTTTATTTGATTTACCTGTTGATGAAATTTATATAAAAGAAATGCCGGATGGTTTTGATTTATTTAAAATTAAACGTAAACAACCAAGAACTTTGGTTTCAATGGAATCACGAAAAAGTGAAATTGTACCAAAAATTCAGCAGGCTAAATATCCGACAGTTTATGAAAATGTTTTGCAAAAATTGAGAAGTAAATCATTAATTTATAGACCTGATCAGGAATTTGTAATTCCGACTAAATTAAAAGATTTAATATAAAAATTATTTCCTTATTCTTTCAATTCATCAATTTCTTGCTGAATTTCCAATGTTTTTTTAATTAGATCGTTTTTTTTGTTTTTCAGTTCAGGTTTTGATTGAAAATATGTATTTAAAAGATCTTCTAAATTCATATCAATTTTCATTAAAGTTCTTTTTGCTCTGCTTTCAATTTGTCTTATCGGTACAATGCCGACTAAAAACATTGCACTTTCACACGCTTGTTGGACTAATCTTAAATTTACTGAATCTTTTTCATTTTGTGGTAAAAAATAAAGAATTTTAACAATTGCATCATTAATATTATAATTTTTTATTATTTCAAGAAGTTGTTGAGTGTGATCTATTTCAGGTTTTAGATGTGCTTCAATTTGTATAAATGGTCGCACTGGCGTTTTGACGAATTCATGAGTTGTGTTTCCTTTTTCATGAATTTTTACAAAACAAAAACCTTTATCTTCTTTTCGCTCACCAAAATCTACACGTTCAATTGATCCTGAATAAACTATTGCTGGATATCCATTTAGATTTAAATTCTGATATCTATGAAGATGTCCCAATGCGACATAATCAAAAGGTGCAATTGCTAATTGAGACGGTAAAAAAACGGGATCGTTTCCATAAATTGCGCGCTTTTCTGAGCCAGAAAATATTCCAGAACTTACTGTTAAATGTCCTGTAAACACTGCAGGAATTTTTGGGTCTAATTCTTTTGCAAATTGTTCGATTAATATTCCAACGTTGTTAGAAATATATTCTGTAATTTCTGTTGCAGATTTTAAAAAAAATTTATTATTTAAAGAAATATTGTTTCTTGACGGCCAAGGTATGCCAACAATTTGTACGGGACCATTTTTAGTCTGCAGGACAAAAGATGCAGGTTTTGAAATTACATAAAAACCATCAACAGGAAGATTGCCAAAAACATCCAATGCTGTTGCTTTGCCAAAACTTAAAGGATTGTCATGATTACCCACAATAATAATTATCGGAATATTTGCTTTATAAAGTTTTAACAGACATTGCATTAAAAGTTTTTGTTGTGTCGGGCTTGGATTTGCAGTTTTATATGCATCACCGGCAAATAAGAAGAAATCTACATTTTTCTCAATTGCAAAGTCTATGCAGAAATTTAATGCCTTTTCAAAATCTAAAAGTCTGGAATGAATTCCGGTTTTTGAATCTATTTTTCCGTAATTTTCCATGCCGAAATGTATATCGGCAGTATGGATGAAGCTTATCATAGCGAAGCAGTATTTGTATTTTTATTTGTAGATTTTTTTACAAAATTTTCTTTGTTTTGTTGTTGTGATTGTGCAATATCAACAAAATTTCCGACAACTGATGCACTACTGATTACAGTTTCTGAATGTATGTGCGCAAACGGACCAACTTTTGCATTATTTTTAATTTCTGAATTTTTAACAATTGTGTGAGATTCTATATGTACATTATCTTCCAGAGTTGCATCTTGCAAAATGCTAAATGCTTCAATTTTGCAATTTTGTCCGATTTTTGTGTTTCCATAAAGTTGAACACTTGCGCCGATATAAGTTCCTGAACCTATTTGAACGTTTAGATCAATATGATTATTTTGCGCAGCGGAAAATCTTATTCCTTTTTCCATCCAGAATTTTATTAATTCTGCGCGTTTAATTTGTTCTGCTGCCCACAATTCCTGCAAAGTATTTATTCCTCGAATAATGTCAAATGGAGCATTTATTGTTTCGACTTTATATCCTTTTTCACTTGCGATGTTGATTAAATCTACAATATAAATTTCGCCGGTTACTTTGCTTTTTTCAACATTAAAAATTGTATTTTTTAAGAATTCTTTTTTAACTAAATAAATTCCGGCATTAATGCAACAATGTGCATATCGGTCTTCTTTATCATCTTTAGCTTCAACAATTTTAATTTTTCCATTTTCTTCAATAACTCTTCCGTATGCGTGAGGTGTTGGATCAATATTATGAGCTGTCACAAAACTAATAACAGCATTATTTTTTAAGTGGGTATCAATTAAAGAACTTAAAATTTGTTTATTAATTAAAGGACAATCTCCATTTAAAATTAAAATGTCTTCTTTTTGCCAAACAGACTCTGAACATTTGACCGCATGACCTGTGCCTAGTTGTTCTTTTTGGTGAACAAAATTAATCTTATCTCCAT
>JABDEC010000006.1 GCA_013287265.1 Candidatus Babelota bacterium
TTATTATAATCATAAATATTTTTCGCACCTATTTGCGACATAATTTCGTATCTTTTTTCCATTTCATTTACCAACCATTTCAGGACACCTGTT
Source organism: Candidatus Babelota bacterium (assembly GCA_013287265.1). Lineage (GTDB taxonomy): Bacteria > Babelota > Babeliae > Babelales > JABDEC01 > JABDEC01. The sequence goes on from JABDEC010000006.1 coordinate 94, forward strand.
GCAATTTTGGCCATTGTGATAATTGGAAAAAGTAAATGTGGAATATCTGAATAATGAATAAATTCTAATCTTTTCGGGTCAATTAAAATTAATTTTAAATCGTCAGGTTTGCATTTACATAATAAACTTATAATCATTGAATTGAGTGCAACAGATTTTCCAGAACCTGTTGAGCCTGCAATTAATAAATGTGGCATTCTGGCTAAATCAACAATACTTTTATTGCCAATTGTATCTTCGCCTAAAATTAGAGGTAAATCGCCTATAAAATTTGAAAATGTTGAGGACTTTGCAATTGATGAAAAATAAACATCTTTTCTTTGCTTATTTGCTATTTCAAATCCGATCACAGATTTTCCAGGAATTGGAGCAATTATTCTTATGCCCGTAGTTTGTAAGGCCATCGCCAAATCATCTTCCAATGCAGTTATTTTACTAATTTTAGAATCCATTTGTGGTTGATATTCAAATAAAGTTACAACTGGACCATGTTCAATAGAAATTATTGAACCATTTATTCCAAAACATTCTAATTTTTCTTCCAAGATTTTTGATAATTGCTCAAATTCTTTCTTAACTTTGATAACGTGATTATCATCATTATGAGTAAATATATTTAAATCGGGTAATAAATAACTCTTAAATTCAATAATTGTTTCTTTCTTAGTAACAGAATTGTCAAATTCCTTAAATTCAACTTTATTCGGTTCAATCTTATTTTCTTTATTTAAATCTGAAAATTCATTTCTCAATAGCTCTGCATATTCGACTTGAAATAATTGCTCATTAAACTCATCAATATTTTCTGAAAAAAACAAAGAATGAAATTTTTGAGATAAAAAATTTATATATTTTTTTAATGGATTAACTATAGTATTGATTTTTAAAAAAAATACTGAAAAACGTCTCCAATATAATTTTTGAATCGGATCAATAAATAAATATTTTATGAATTTAATAAATGAAAAACGTAAAATTAAAATTAATGAGATAAAAATTACAAAATTTATAAAAAATAAAAGAATTTTTTTATTATAAATCACGCTCAAGGCACAATCTAAAAAGTATTTTCCAAGAAAACCTCCACCAATAAAACCGTGAAATGACATTTTATAAAACTCAAATAACATTGATGAAAAAATAAATAATGCAATAAATCCACAAATCCTATCAACTTCAGTCTTAATTTCTACTTCTCGAAGAACTATAAAACAAAAATAAAATAATAAAAAAACAAGAATCAAAGAAGAATTGCCAAACATCAATGCAAAAAATGCAGCAAAATTTGCACCGATTGATCCAAGCATATTATTAATTTTATTATTATCACTTTGATAAAAAATGAATGATGAATCAAAGTGGTTATACGATATTATCGATAAAAAAATAGCGATCACGCAAAAAATAAAAGAAAATTTAAACAAATTGGTCAATGTAAATATTCGCTTGATCAAATTAATCATTTTTTTCTCCAAATTTTAATTTGTAATAATTAAATCACAAATTATCTTGCAATTTGAAGATAATTATCATAATTTCATTAAAATTAATTATTTAATATTTTTAATCTGCAATTATAACATTAATTATTTTAAAAAATTTATTAAAGAAGCAGCTAAAACAATGTTTAAGTAATTAAATATAATGCTTAAGTCGACTGGAAAAAGAATTTGAAAATTGAAATATTTACTTTTTACGATTGACAAGAGTATATTAAAAAAGCTTAATTTATTAATGCTGATTTTAAATAGTTGACTTGCATATTGAAATATATTAGCGTTTGATTAAATTATGATTAACAAAGAAAGTTAGAGTTGTTATTAATTACACCTTAGTTTGAAACGAAAGGAGGGAAGCACAACGAAAAAAAAAGTTTGTAAGGTGTTGTTATAAGTTTTCAATTTCTTTCGTATTTTCCTAATAAAGGAGTAACATATGAAATTTTCGCTAAGAGGGATTTTTAGCATTCTGTTACTCGCTTCAGGTTTAGTAATTCTTGACGCGAGCGCAGACAATAGATCTTGTCCAACAGAAAATTCTTTCTGTCCGGACGAAGCACAATGCAATGATAATTGCACTGGTGACGTTTTTGGTAAAACACATTTCTCTTTACGTCCGCAAGATTTAAATGGCGCGCGTAAATTAGTTGGTGTAAAAGATAAAATTCATCTTTATGGTAAAGAAGAATTTTATGGCGTTGCAAGCGTAGGTTTAATGTATCAACAAACATTTAGCCGTGATAATCATTCACTTGGAAAATGGTTTTCATTCAATTCAGCATCAAATAGCAATGGCACAAGCTGCATGACATATGGTAATGCATGCGATGGCACATTTGATATTTATGGCGCAAACTTTGGTACAACTGCAAGTGGTACAGTTTGTTTTGATCCTGTAATCAGAAACTTCATTGCAGATTTTGATTTCTGGATGGGTTGGGATGAATTCATTTGTGGATTATGGACAAGACTTGATATCCCAGTTAACTACACAAAATGGGATTTAAGACTTTGCGATTCATCTACAGCTGGAACAACAACATTCACAGCAGGATTCAATAATCCTACTACCAGCGGAACATGCGATGCTTTAGTAGATCTTAAAGCTGGTTGGGCTGGTTCATCATTCTGTTCAGCTCCTGCATTAAAATGCGGTAAAATTTGTGGCGCTCAAAAAGACACACAAGTTGCAGCTATTCATTTTGATTTAGGATATGACTTCATTAAAAGAGAAAGAGGTCATGTTGCGGCTAGTCTTCACTTTGTAGCTCCAACAGGAACAAGACCTAGCGATGAATTCTTATTCAACGCAGTTTCTGGCCCACAACGTATGTGGCAAATTGGTGCAACAGTTGATGCTGGATATCAATTATGGGAAAACTGTGACGGCGATCAACGCTTAACAGCTTATTTAGATGCAGTTGTCACTCACTTATTCGGTGCTAAACAAAATAGATTATTTGGTCTATTAGTTAATGGCCAATCAAGCCCAGGAAGCTCATGGTTACTATTAAAACAATTTAATGCTGCGGGCGAAGTAATTGGTTTAGAAAGAGCTGCAAATCTTCTTTGCTGCTGTTCTAAAATCGAAGCAGGTGTTATGGCTGATGTAACATTAATGTTACAATATGATTGTGGATGCTTCTCAACAGGTCTTGGTTGGAACTTCTGGATGCGTAGCAGAGAAAAAGTTAAAGAATTAATTGGTTGCAGCTTAGAAAGTGGCAATTACGGTATTAAAGGTGATTCACCTTATAATACAAATACCACACAAAGCAAAGCAACAATTGGAAAATGCGGTTCCACAGACGCTACTCCAATGTATTTAAAAAATACACAAATCGACATTTGCCCAGCAATTCATCCATCAGCTTTCTCTAACAAAATATTTGGTTACTTCGGTTACAATTGGAAAGATTGTGACTGGCAACCATTTGTAGCAGTTGAAGGCGGCGTTGAATTCGGTCAAGACAATAGAGCAGCTAACCAATGGGAAGTAATGCTCAAAGGTGGCGTTGCGTTCTAATTTAATAAATTAGATAAAACTAGTACTAAAAAGAAAGGCTCAGATATTGAGCCTTTCTTTTTTTTTGCTAAAATTATCCATGGTTTAAAAAAAATTTGAAAAACGAAAGGAGAAAAGTATAAGCATCTAAAAAAAATCACACATCTAAAATAATGTTTTGTTAAAATATTTTTACAGACAAAGGAATAACATAATGAAACCTATGCTAAGAGGTTTTTTCAAAGTCTTGCTTCTTGTCTCATTAGTTTCTTTGACAAAAGCAGATAGTAGTTGTAATAAAACTTGCAGCACAACATCATGTAACACTTGTAGCACAACTTGCAGCACAACGCCGTGTAACACAAATCAATCAATATGTAATGACACTTGCAACGTAAATAAATGTGATGGCGATGTTTTTGGTAAAACACATTACTCAATGCGCCCTCAAGATTTAAATGGTGCACGTAAATTAGTCGGCGTTAAAGATAAAATTCATTTGTATGGAAAAGATGAATTTTATGGAGTAGTAAGTTTAGGATTAATGTATCAACAAACTTTTGATAGTAAAAAACTTGGAAGATGGTTTTCATTTTCTAGAACTTTCACCACATCTACATCAAGTTCAAATTGCTGTAACACAAGTTGTTCAACAGATTGTAATCGTTCAAATTGCATGACGTATGGCAATAAATGCGATGGTACGTTTGATATTTATGGCGCAAACTTTGGAACAACAAATAGTGGTACTATCTGTTTTAATCCTCAAATAAGAAATTTTATTGCAGATTTTGATTTGTGGATGGGATGGGATGAATTTGTTTGTGGTCTATGGACCAGAATTGGTGTACCTGTAAACTACACAAAATGGGATCTGAGAGCATGTGACTCAAATTCAACATCAACTCTTTCAACTTTCACAGCTGGATTTATGGGAACAGTTGATGCAGGTACTGTCAATGGATTTGGTTCATTATTGCAAGGTTGGGCTGGAACAGCATTTGGTTCAGTTCCCGGTTTAACTTGCGGAAAAATTTGTGGATCTCGCAAAGATACACAAGTTGCAGCGTTGCATTTTGATTTAGGTTATGATTTTTATAGCTGTGAACGCGGACATGTTGCAGCAAGCTTACACTTTGTAGCGCCAACAGGAACCAAACCAAATGATGAATTCTTATTCAATGCTGTATCAGGTCCACAACATATGTGGCAAGTCGGCGGTACCGTTGATGCAGGATATCAACTTTGGGAAAATTGTGATGGTGATCAAAGATTAAATATTTATTTTGATGCAGTTGTTACACATTTATTTGCAGCAAAACAAAATAGATTATTTGGTTTACTGATTAATGGCCAATCAAGCCTAGGCAGCTCCTGGTTATTATTAAAAACATTTAACTCAAGCAAGGAATCAACAGGGCTTCAAAGAGCTGCAAATGTACTTTGCTGCTGTTCTAAATTTGATGCCGGCGTAATGGCAGATGTAACTTTAATGCTGCAATATGATTGCGGATGCTTTTCATCAGGTCTTGGATGGAACTTCTGGTCTCGCAGTAGAGAAAAAATTAAAGAAATTAATTGCGATCTAGCAAGTCAAAATGTTGGAATTAAAGGTATGACACCTTTACAAAATGCTGACGGTTCAGCAAACAACGATACAGAAAGCAAATCAACAATATCAAAATGTTCAACAACAGAAACAACACCTGTTCTCTTAACAAATGATGATATTGATGTTTGTCCTGCTCTTCATACAAGCGCATTCTCTAATAAAATATTCGGTTTCTTTGGATATAATTGGAGAGATTGTGATTGGCAACCATTCTTATTAATTGAAGGTGGTGCTGAATTTGGTCAAGATAATCGTGCAGCTAACCAATGGGAAGTAATGCTCAAAGGTGGCGTTGCATTCTAATTTAATTAAATTAGAACAAAAAAAGAAAGACTCAAAATTTGAGTCTTTCTTTTTTTTTAAATAAAAAAATTTAAATATTTTTTTGAACAGATTTATTTTTCACACAATCGACAAGATCTTTAACGCAAAATATTTTTTCTGATTCCTCATCACTTATTTCAATATTAAAAGATTCTTCAGTTCTCATTAAAATTTCAAATTGATCTAATGAATCCATTCCTAAAGCGTCAAATGTAACATTTTGTGAAATTTTATTTTCATCCAATAAAAATTTATCAGAAATTATTTTTGCAACTTTTATGTAAATTTGATCAGCTGACATTTTTCCTCCTTGATAAAAAATTATTTCTTTAAAAATTCAAGAAAAGCATTTAATCGATTAATTGATTCATCTTTTGATAAAACTGCTAATAATTCAAATACCCCAGGACTTGTAATATTTCCTGTTAAAGCGATTCTTATTGGTTGAGCCAAATTCGGTAACTTAATTTCTAATTTTTTACAAAGAGATTTTATTTTCTCTGATAATGTTGCTTCAGTCCAATCATTTATAGATTTTAATTCATTAATCAATTCTTTCAGATAATAAATTGTTTTTTCTGTTACAAATTCGTTAATAGCGGATTTTTCATAATTTGCAGGTAGTTTGATCAATAAAATAATAATTTCTGAAAGAACCAATAATGTTTTTGATCTTTCTTTATATAAATCAATTAATTTTAAAATTTGCTCATTATTAAAAAAAGATGTTTTGTTTCTAAAATCGCTATTCACATCAGATTCAATAATTTTTAAAAGCTCTTTTGAATCTTTTTGCCTGATATAAATGCCATTCAACCATTCCAATTTTTTAATATCAAAAATTGATCCACTTTTGCCAACATGCTCTAAACTAAATAATGTAATTAATTCTTCTCTTGAAAATATTTCTTGATCTTTATGAGCCCAACCTAAACGCACTAAGTAATTAAAAAGCGCATCGACCAAAAAACCCTCTTTTTTATATTCAATTACAGAAACAGCAGCATCTCGCTTGCTTAATTTTTGACCACTCTCATTTAATATTGATGGAACATGTGCAAATTCGGGAGATTTAACCCCAATAGCATTATATAATAAAATTTGTTTTGGAGTATTGCTAATATGGTCTTCACCCCTAATTATGTGAGAAATTCTCATAAAAATATCATCGGCAACCACAACAAAATTATATGTAGGAGTTCCATCTGAACGCAAAATCACAAAATCATCAAATTGATCCAATGGGAATGTAATTTTTCCATGAATTAAATCATTGAATGAAATTTCAGTTTTATCGTTAGGAATTTTGAATCTGATAACAAATGATACAGAATTGTCTTGTGAGGTTAAATTTTTGCATTTTCCAGAATATTTTGAATAAGAACCTTCAATCTCCTGTTCATCCCTTTTTACACAATAACATTTATATGCAAAACCTTTTTTCAATAATTCTTCTGCTAATTTTTTATGTTCTTTAAATCTTTTGGACTGAACAAGAATAGGTTCATCAGGATCCATTCTCATCCATTTGAATGTTTCCAAAATCGAATCAGTATATTCCTGTTTTGATCTTTCCAGATCAGTATCTTCTATTCTTAAAAGAAATTTTCCATTATTATGACGCGCAAAAAGCCAATTGAAAATTGCTGTTCTTAAACTGCCAATATGTAAATGTCCTGTCGGAGAAGGTGCAAAGCGGACTCTAATTTCCAAAATATTCCTTAGCTTAATTGTTTTAATTTTTCTTTTGCTGCATTAATCCAAGGAGATTCATTTTTGGAGTCTTGAGAATCAATAATTTCAAAATATTGTTTTGCTTTTTCCAGATTATTGATTGACCAATAATATTCACCTAAATAAAAATTTGCCATATCATTAAAAGGATTATTTTTATCGGATGCCAATTGAACTAAATGATCTAACCCAACTTGTGTTTCATTATTGTCAATTTCAAATAAAGCTAAAGTGGTTTGATATAAATAATAAAACAAATTATTTTTTTTGATCTTATTTACAGCATCTTTCAATATTTCGTATGCTTCATCATATTTATTTTGTTCAATCAACGCCTGCATTTGATAAGCTAAAAAATATGGCGATAAAGTGGAACTTTTACTTTGTAAATATCCTGTTCTGAAAGCAATTTCAGTTTCTTCCCACATACCTTTTTTTTCTTTTTCAGTAATTTCATTGGAAGTGTTTAAAGCAAAAGCATTTTTATAAACTTCCATGGATTCTGAAAATGTTTTTTGTGCAAATTTTTGTATTTTTGCTTGTCGCAAATCATAAATATATTTACCACCAAAACCCGCTATCCCCACAATTACTAATATTGCAAATATCTGAAAATCTCGTTGTCGCAAATATTGTTTATAATCTGTGAAATCAAAATTCATTAACCGCTCCAATTTTTAATTTTATTCTTGTTCCTGATTGGTTTCTTGTTTTTTAGCTTTCATATTTTGCTTTGCATTACGGCTTTGGCCTCTTTTTAATGCCCTATCCATTTTTGTTTCAAAAATTTTTACGCCTTTATAAAATCCGCAATTATCACATGCTTGATGAGGCATAATTGCAACTTTACAATTGTTACAACTTGTTATTGCTTTAGGCTTTAAACCTTTATTTGCAGCTCTTGATCGAATTCTGGCTCTAGATAACTTACGTTTTGGTACTGGCATCGTGATCCTTCAAAAATTAATTAGCTTCTTTATTTAGGTATTTAACTTATCAATAACTATATAAATTATATAAAAAATTAAAAAAAAGGCAAAATTAAAGGCCATTTTGCTGCCACATCCCGGCAAAATTCTGTATTATTTTACCATCCAACTGAAGCTGAAAAAGTTTAAATTGCAGATCATTAAGTGATATCTCAAATTTCTCAGATAATTCTTCTATAGAACAGGGATCCTTGCAATATTGAATTATCTTATCTTCAAATGATAATTCTACTATCTCTGTTTGTTCATATTTGCCTGTATCATCATTTTTTAAATTTGATTCTCCAAATTCTTCCAAAATATCATTTGCACAGGTTATTAATTTAGCTCCTTCCTGAATTAACTTATTGCATCCAGCACTTAATTCATCATCAATTGATCCCGGTATAGCAAACACTTCTCTCCCTTGCTCAAGAGCGTATAAAGCTGTTATTCTTGTGCCACTTTTTATTCCCGCCTGCACGACAATACAACCCTTTGAAATTCCTGAAATTATTCTATTTCTCGCAGGAAAATTTTCCGGATATGAATCACAATTTAATGCAAATGAACTAATTATAGCACCATCATTTTCAACAATTTTTTGAAATAACTTTTTGTTCGAATATGGATAAGGCTTTAATAAACCAGAACCTAAAATTGAAATAGTTTTACCGCCGAATTTTAGAGCGGCTTCATGAGCCATCGTATCTGCACCAATTGCTCCCCCACTTACAATTGTCCAACCGAATTCTATTAATGAAAGCGCGATATTCTCAATCATTCTTTTTGAATAATCATTGGCCTTTCTTGAACCGATAATTGATATTAATTTTTCGTCCGCATTTAATTTTCCCTGCCAATAAATTACAGAAGGAGGCAGATGAATATTTTTTAATAATTCGGGATAATTATTATCTAAAAATGTTGACCAATTAATTTTATGCTTTTCAATTAAAGAAATTTCTTCATCAAAAATATTTTTATTTTCAAGCCCCTCTTTAATTTTTTTTGCCTGAATTTCTGATAATCTAAAGAAATTAGTTAATTCATAAATTGAAAGTTGGTAAATTTCATTAATATTAAAATTTAATGGCTTTTTTTCAATTAAAGATTTAATCGTTGAAGGCCCAATGCCATTGATCAATGACAAATGTAAAATTACAAATCCAGAACTTTGTTGCAAATTTTTCCAAATATTTTAATTATTCTTCTGATTTATCTGAATCTTCATTTACTGTTTCTACTTTTTCATTCTTCTTATCAGAAATTTTTTCATTTTTTTCTGTCTTAGCTTCAACTTCAGTTGTTTTATTGTTTTCAGAATCTTCCTGAATTGCAAAAATTGAAGATAATTTTTGTCCATCATCTAACTTGATCAGTCTAACACCAGAAGCTTGTCTGCCCATAGTTCTTATTTCTGAAGATGGAAGTCTTATTATTTTTCCGGAAATATCAATCAATAAAATATCCGAATTGTCACTAACCATGACAAGACCGATTACTTTTCCATTTCTTTCAGTTGTAGGGATTGTTCGTACTCCTGAACCGCCTCTATGCGCAACTCTAAAATCAGAAATACTTACTCGTTTTCCATATCCATTTTGAGTAGCAAAAAGAAGATCTTTGCTCGCGTCGGAAATTATTTCCATACCAACAACATTATCCTGCGTCTTTAATCTAATTCCCCTTACTCCAGCTGCTTGACGTCCCATTGAACGCACTTCATCTTCTTTAAAATGAATTCCTTGTCCTTTTGCCGTTGCAAGAACTATAGAATCTTTTCCTGTACTTACTCCACAGAAAGCCAATTCATCCCCATCATGCAATGTGATTGCTTTGATTCCGGTTGCACGGATTTTTGCAAAAGCAGTAGCTTCTGTTTTTTTAATTGTTCCTTGTTTTGTGACCATCACTAGATTTTTATCTTCCATTCCACGCATACACAGCAACTTAACAACAGTTTCGCCTTGCACTAAAGGAAGAAGATTAATTATTGCACGTCCCTTTGCTGTTCGCCCAGCTTCCGGAACTTCAAAAACGCTCATACTATAAACGCGGCCCAAATTTGTGAAAAATAATAATTCATCGTGAGTTTTTGCAACGAAAAGATCTTGCATAACATCTTCAGAATCTTCTAAAGATGACATTCCCATTTTTCCTTTCCCGCCTCTATGTTGAACGCCATAAAGTGCAAGTTGAACTCTCTTTATGTAGCCTTTTTTAGTTAAAGTTACTACAACATCTTCTTCAGGAATTAAATCGGCTTCAGTTAAAATATCTATTGCACCTTCAATTCTACTTTTTCTTGTATCTGAATATGTTTTTTTAATTTCCTGCAATTCTTTTATTACTTCGCCTTTTAAAACTTTTTTATCTTCAAGAATTAATTTAAAATTTGAAATACTTTTTTTTAGTTCTTCCATTTCAGTAGCAATTTTTTCTTGCTCTAAACCGGTCAAACGTTGTAAACGCATTTCAAGAATAGCTTTTGATTGTTCTTCACTTAGCATGAAACGCTTATTTAATTGTAAAATTGCATCTTCTGCTGTTCTTGATTTTTTAATTAATGCAACAACTTCATCAATATTTTGTAAGGCTACAATAAAGCCAGCTAAAATGTGTTCTTTTTGTTGTGCTTTTTTTAAATCAAAATTTGTTCTTTTGTAAACAACTTCTTCTCTGAATAAAACGAATTCACGAATAAATTCCCTGAAAGTAAAAATCATCGGCCTGTTATCAAGCAATGCCAACATTAAAATTGAAATACTTGATTGTAATGGCGTATATTGAAATAATTGATTAATTACAAGATCAGGAGTTTCACCACGTTTTAAATCTATTACTAAGCGGATTCCTTTTTTATTTGATTCATCTTTTATATTAGCAATGCCTTCAATTACCTTATTTTTAACTAAATCTGCAATTTTAATAGCTAATTCAGATTTATTTACCTGATAAGGTAATTCTGTAACAACAATTGATTTGCCTTTTTTTGTTTCTTCTACATCTAAAACCGCACGCAATATTAAATTTCCGCGCCCAGTTTTATATGCTTTTATTATCCCGCCTCTGCCACAAATTATTCCACCAGTTGGAAAATCAGGCGCAGGAACTAATTCAAATAATTTTTCATCAGACACTTCAGGATTTTCAATATATGCCAAACAGGCATTTATAATTTCTCCTAAATTATGCGGTGGAATCGATGTTGCCATACCAACCGCAATACCAGAAGAACCATTAACTAAAAGATTTGGCAATTTACTAGGCAATACAACAGGTTCCGTTGTAGACTCGTCAAAATTAGGAACAAATTCAACGGTTTCTTTATCTAAATCGGTTAAAATTTCTTGAGTAATTTTTTCCATTCGCACTTCAGTATAACGCATAGCTGCTGCGCCATCACCATCGATAGATCCCCAGTTACCCTGACCATCGAGCAAAGGATAACGCTTGGAAAAATCTTGTACCATCCCAACCATTGTTGAATAAACTGCCTGATCACCGTGCGGGTGATATTTACCAAGCACTTCACCAACCACACGGACTGATTTGTGATATGGTTTATTATAATGAAAGCCAAGATTGTTCATTGTATAAAGAATTCTTCTATGAACAGGCTTTAAACCATCGCGAACGTCAGGAAGAGCACGGCTTACAATAACCGACATTGCATAATCAAGAAAAGAAGTCTTGAGTTCATCTTCTAACAAAATCGGGGTAATTTTTTTATCCGCAGATAATTCTTGATTATTAGAATTATTAGCCATGAATTTTTTCCTTTTTATTTTTTAGAAAATGCCTATCAGCAGGCCATATTAACATTATAATTTAACAATAAAAAAAGACAAGTTGTAAGTAAAACTAATGATTAAAATATTTTTTTTTGATTTTACAAATTTATCAACCCGATGCCCAAATATGTCCTAAGACGGCAAAAAAAGCCATAACAGAAATTATTATTGCAAAACTTGAAACACAAACCACCCTTCCTTCAGTTCTTTTAATATCATTATATTCAAGTCTCATCGTTTCCAAAATTTCTCCAAATTTTGAAGGGCTAACTCTATCACCAGGTTTGTATCCTGTCTCCAAATCTTGTTCATCAATTATTAATCTTCCTAATTCTAATCCCCCTGCTGTACCATAATTTCGAGCCAAATTTTCCCTATTCATTCCATAATTATACTGAAAAATAAGAAATAAGATTAATAGTAAAAATTTATTCATATTTATTTTAAATTTTAATTAATAATAAAATAAACCATTATTATAACTCAAAATAACGTTGTATAATATATTTTTCCTTCAAAATTTCTTAAAAATCAATATAATTATTTTATTATGACAGATATTAAAAAAATAAATCTCAAAACATTTAGTCCGGATAAAATCAGAAACTTTTCTATTATCGCTCACATAGATCATGGAAAATCAACTCTTTCTGACCGACTTCTGGAAGAAACTGGGACACTTTCTGACAGAGTAAAACATGAACAATTCTTAGATAAACTTCAAGTAGAAAAAGAACGTGGAATTACCGTAAAAGCTCAAACTGCTTCTATGTTTTACAATTACAAAGGCGAAACTTATCTTTTAAATTTAATTGATACGCCCGGACACGTAGATTTTAATTATGAAGTTTCCAGATCGCTTTACGCATGCCAGGGAGCAGTTTTGTTGGTAGATGCAGGTCAGGGCGTTCAAGCGCAAACTATGGCAAATTTTTATCTCGCGTTTGATCAAGGTCTATCAATAATTCCTGTAATAAATAAAGTTGATCTGGCAAATGCACAACCTGAGCGCGTGATTAATGAAATGCATAAATTATTTGAATTTGACAAATCTCAAGTAGTAAAAACCTCCGGAAAATCGGGAATTGGTATAAAAGATTTACTTGAAGCAATTATTCAAAGAATTCCTAGTCCTCAGGGAAATGTTGATGCAAATTTGAAAGCATTACTTTTTGACTCATGGTTTGATGATTATAAAGGTGTGATCTGCTTAATTGCATTAAAAGATGGTGTAATTAAAAAAGGAGATAAAATAACATTAGCTCAATCTCAAAATGATTATGAAGTGTTAGAACTAGGCCTGATGTATCCTGAACAAACTCCAATGGAAGCGCTTTATGCAGGTCAGGTTGGTTATTTAGTTGCAGGAATGAAAACTGTAAAAGAAGCTCGTGTTGGTGATACAATTTTTCACACAAAAAAATTAGTAACTCCTTTTCCAGGATTTAAACCGGCAAAACCAATGGTTTTTGCAGGAATTTATCCTGTTGATAATAGTGAATTTGAAGCGGTCAGAGATGCAATTGAAAAATTAACCTTAAATGACGCAAGCGTTCGCGTAGAAAAGAAAAGCTCACAAGCATTAGGTCTTGGTTTTAGATGCGGATTTTTGGGTCTACTTCATATGGATGTTTTTAAACAACGCTTAGAACAAGAACATAATGTTGAAGTAATTGCAACTGCGCCAAGCGTGCTTTATAAAATAAAATTAAAAAGCGGCGAAATTGAAGATGTTGAAAACCCGTCAGATTTTCCTGAACCAAATAAAATTGAAGAAATCTTAGAGCCCGTAATTGAAGCTACGATTATTGTTCCAAAACAATATCTTGGTGTTATTATTGAACTTTGTGAAAAAAAACGCGGCAAACAAAAAGAAATGACATTTTTTGATGAAGATAGAGTTATTTTAAAATACACTTTACCTTTAAATGAAGTGGCAACTGATTTTTATGATCAATTAAAATCATTAAGTTCAGGGTATGCAAGTTTAGATTATGAAGAAGCAGGTTATGAATCTGCAAAATTGGTAAAATTGGATATTTTATTAAATGGCCGTCCTGTTGATGCATTTGCAACTATTGTTCATGTTGATAATGCATATTACATGGGAAGAGAACTTGTTGATCGTTTAAGAAAAGCAATTCCAAGACAAATGTATGAAGTTGCAATTCAAGCAGCAATTGGCGCAAAAGTAATTGCACGTGAAACAATTTCAGCATTTAGAAAAGATGTTACAGCAAAATGTTATGGTGGTGATATAACCCGTAAGCGTAAACTTCTTGAAAAGCAAAAAGAAGGTAAGAAAAAGATGAAACAATTTGGAACTGTTGAATTACCTCAAGAAGCATTCCTTGCTATATTGAAAAAATAAATCTATTCCGAAATTTTAAGTTGTAATAAATAAATATTTATTAATAGTCCAAACTTTTTCACTTCCCCAGTAAATCTTTGTATCAAAATCGGGAAAACCTTCAGAAGATAATTTAAGATTTACTTCAAAAGTATTTGCAACTTCAGATGGAGCTGTCAATTTTAAATTATCTTTACTATTTGGCTTTAAAATCAATTTGCCTGTTACTGCGGGTGCACCTTCTGCCTTAGAAGGAATAGCTGTTACATTTACTTGAACATCTGTTTCATTTATAATTGGAAATAACTTTTCATTACAATTGACAATTGAAATTAAGTTTAGACTTAATAAAATAATTTTTTTAATCATAAATCTCCTTTTTCATAAATTACTTCTTTTATGTTTTAAATGATAAATCAAGCCTTTTACGTATTTTACGTGGCTTAAAACTTCCCCACTTCATAAGCTCTTCACCAGGCGAAAAACCCTTTGAATATACTTTGATTAATACTTCATCTCTTTTGTCTTTTTTTGGCATCTTACTTGTTAGTGTTAAATTGCCTCGGCTATTGGAAGCTAAGTTTAATTTTCCTTCAACTCCGTAAGTAGTGTCTGATATTATATCCACTGGAACATCTGTTTCATTTATAATTGGTACCGTCATTTCACTGCAATGTGCCAATGAAATTAAACATAAACTCACATACATTATTTTTTTAATCATAAAAATCGCCCTTTTTCTATAGCAAATTATCATTACTTAATTCTAATAGTAATAAACTCTTAATCGAAAAGGCAATAGTTTTAATTTAAAAAGTTATAAAATAATAATTTAAACCCAAAAAAGGTCCATTTTTAACAGGTTTTTGACGCTTTAGCACTTGCAAAAATTTAATGGGGAAATTTCAGATTCTACACTTCTGATAGGCTTTATCTTATACTTTGAAAGGATCGGGTAATTTTCGGTCTGTTATTTTTAAATATTTGCCAATCTGACATCATGAAGCTGATTAATTTTATTCATTGATAAACGCTCAAGCATTTGTCTTTCCTCTTTATCTTTTTTTACCAACTTATCCTTTTCCTCTTTATTTAATTTCATAAGTTCTTTCACATCAAATTGCATCATATCTATCTTTAATTTTGTATTATCAGAATTTGGTTTGATTTGAATAATCCTTGAATTAAGATTTACCCTAGTTACTTGTTTAGAATCATGGAGTTCATTCATTTGTTTAGTGATTTTCATTCCAGGCAACAATCCACCTACTTTTGCATATGTTTTTGATGAAATTAAAAAAGAATTCTGATTATTAGTAACTAAAAAATATGGCAGCATAATTACAAAAGCATAACCAGGATCGACAGAAAATTTTTGATTATTCCAACTGGCACTGTTAAAATATACTTCGAAATCAACAGATTCATTCAAATAATTTTCAATTTTATAAAAAAGAAAACGACAATTAATTGTCAAAGTCAAAGTTAAAATTAAACAAATAAAAATTACTTTTTTAAACATCAAATCCCATTATTTATAATCAAATAAACTATTAATTCTAATTGTAATAAAGATTGATTAAAAGGTCAATAGCTCTTTTCACAGGTTATATCCTAAAATCGTAAAGATAATTTTTTCTTTTGATCCATTGTTCTAGCTAAACTCACAATTTTAAAACCAGCGTACATTTCACAAGCAAGTTTTGATTTTGATTCGTCATCCATCTTAATTAGAATTTTTCTTGAATTGAGGTAAAAAGAACCATCAATCTTCATACATGGAAGAGGTTGTTCAATTTCTTGATCATTTGCTGAAATTAATAAGTAATTTTTGGAACTATTGAATGGGGCATAGGGAATTATGATTTCTTTAACATTATTAGGTTTTAATTCAATTGCTTGATACGTCTTACCATGCAAATTTATTTTAATTTTAACAATATTTTCACTTAAATTATGAATTTCATAGATTGTTGTACGGCAATTAATTATTCCAATAAAAAATGCACATATAAAAATTATTTTTTTAAACATTTAGGCCCTAAATAATTATTTTTATTTTTTTATATTTCAATTGTAATAAAGAAATAATTAAAGGCAAATATGTTTATATTTAAAATTATAAATAACAATTTACATTAAAAGATGTTTGCCACTAAAAACGTTACATGTGCTGCATTTATTTCCGCAACCATTTTCACAATCACAGAAACATTTTTTAACACAATCTACAATCATTTGAGGTCTATCGCCTCCAAATTCTTCAGTGCATTCGTCAATACAATTTGTTGTGGAAAAGATTAGTTCTGAATTAATTAATAAAATACAAGAAAAAATTAATTTATTTTTCATTTTTGAATTCCTTTTAAATTCTATTATAAATTATACTTCTAATAAATAAAGAAATTCAAGAAAAATGAAATCTGACTTAAAATTTATAATTTACTTTTAATTCTATTTGCTTCTTTTTCAAGCAATTTTAACAATTGGAGAACTGATTTATTACCTGATTTTTTTAGAGTCAAATTATAAACTGTTTTAGAATTATTTTGCGATAAATTAAATTTAATTTCATCATTTTCCTTTTTAAAAGTCCCATCCTGATTCTTTAAAAATTTAAATGGCAAAAGAAATTCAAACTGCTCATGATTCATGCAAACATCAATTTTTATCATCAAATCTTCAGGATTTATTTTTACTCCAAAAACTTGAGAATATTTTTCTGCCAATAAATTACCGTAAGTTAAAATTTGGTCTTCTACTATTGAAGCATCTGCATAAACATAGAACTCACAAGAGGTTATAGATGTGATAAATAAAATTGCTAAAAATATTATTTTTTTTAGATTCATAAATTTCCTAAATTTTCAACTTAAAACTTAAATAATTTAGAATAAAATTAATTTTTAAGCAAAAATTGTCTTTAGGAAAAGATTTTATAAACAAATCTTATTTTTATCTAAATATTGCAATCGGGTGCATCAATTGTCTACCATTAATTTCCCCGCGATTTGGAATTCCTTTATGAAAACATCGTCTGCATTTGCCGCGATCATCCATTACGTCAGTACATGGACAATCGCAACGTACATAATGATATTTTTTAAAATCTCTTGGTTTTTCCATATGATAAGAGTTATCCATGCAACCAATAGAGCATTTTAAATTAAAAATTAATAAAAAAAAGATTAAAGAAAATAAAAAAAGCTTTTTCATTATGTTCCAGTTGATTTTAAACTTAAAGAATATTTTTCTAAATTAGAAATATCTCTTAAGGTTATTTTTCCTTTTGCTAAAAGTTCTTTTGCCAATTTTGTCGGGCATGAATAAATTTGAGTAACAAAACAAAATAAAAAAGTTAATTTTAAGATATTCATTTTATTCTCCTTCAAATTTAATAATTGCACTTATTGTAAATATAATATCAACATAAATTAACAAATCGCAATATTTTTAGAAATAAGTAAATTTTATATTATTTAAAAAGAGAAAATTTAACTATGTTCTATTGTTTTTGAATTATCGTACAAAAATGAATTTAATGTGTTTAATTCAGAAATAAATTTTTCAATATGCGGAGCTGCTTCAGGATCTTGTGATGCAACGCCTATTACTGCTTTTGCCCAACCAATTGGCGTACCAATATCATATCTAACGCCTTGAACTTTATAAGCAAACACCTTTTCTCCAGAGCGGATCATATGAGCGATTGCATCAGTTAATTGAATTTCACCTTCATTATTCTGAATTTCATTGATAGATGCAAAAATTTTACTAGATAAAATATATCTTCCGATAATTGCCAAATTTGATGGAGAATTTTTTGGATCAGGTTTTTCAACCAAACTCCCAACTTGAAAAAGATTTGGCGTAATTTGTTTTTTTACAGAAATTATTCCATAAGATGAAACAGTTTGAACAGGAACTTCTTGAATTGCAATTACACACGCTTTTTCTTGTCGGGCAACGCGCAACATTTGAGCTAATGCGGGAGTCTTAGAAATTATAATATCATCAGGCAACATGACGGCAAAATATTCTTTACCAATTGAATGTTGCGCCATTGAAATTGCGTGTCCAAGACCTAATTGCTCACACTGTCTAATATAAGAAAATCTTGCCGCTTTAATAATTTTTTCTAAATTAATAATTAAATGTGACTTATTTTTTTCCTGCAATAATAGTTTAAGCGCCTCGCAAGTATCAAAATGATCTGCAATTGATTCTTTACCTTTTCCCGTGATTATAAAAAAATTATCAATTTCTGAATTAAGTGCTTCTTCAACAATATATTGAATAGCAGGTTTGTTTAATAATGGAAGCATTTCCTTTGGAATTGTTTTTGTAAGAGGAAGAAAACGAGTACCTAAACCTGCGCAAGGAATAACAACCTTTTTTATTTCCATTGACTCTTCCTTTTATTAAAGATTTATTTACTTAAATTGCTCTAGAAATTCAATTTTTCCTGAATTTAAAAGACGTATATCATTTATTCCATATTTTAACATTACTAATCTTGTTAAACCAAAACCAAATGCAAAGCCTGAATATTCTTCAGGATCAATATCACAATGTTTTAAGACATTAGGATGAACTAACCCGGCTCCCATAATTTCTATCCATGTGCTTTTTTTGCAAACGGAACATCCAGATGTACAAAATGGACAACGCATTGCTACGTCAACACCTGGTTCAACAAATGGATAATAACTCGGACGCATTGCAATGTCTAAATTTTCTCGTTCAAAAATCATTTGTAAAACAACTTTTATTGTTGCAAATAAATTAGACATAGAAATATTTTTACCAATTAACATTCCTTCTGCTTGCATAAAAACAAAATCATGTGAAGCATCCGTCGCTTCATTTCTGTAACATCTTCCTGTTGCAAAAATTGCCAAAGGTGGTTTTTGTTTTTTCATTGAATGAATTTGCACTGGTGAGGTATGCGTTCGCATTAATTTATGGGGCAATTTCAACCAGAAAGTATCCTGAATATCCCTTGCAGGATGATCTTTAGGAATATTAAGCGCTTCAAAATTATAAAAATCATCTTCTAATTCAGGACCATCTGCTATTTTGTAACCCATCGAAATAAAAATATTTTCAATTTGCTCTATGACATGCGTGTAAGGATGAAGAGATGGTTTTAAAGCAGAAAATTTATAAGCTGTAACATCAAAATTTTGTTTTTTTTCCTGGGCTGATTTTAATTTTAATTCAACGATCTGATTTCTTTTTAATTCAAATAGTTTTTCAGAATTTGTTTTTAATTCATTTAATAATGGACCAAAAATAACTTTTTCTTCTTTTGATAAATTTTTGATTTCATGCATTAAATTAGAAATTTCCGCATTTCTTGCAAGATATTTAATTCTTACGTTTTCAAGCTCTTGTTCGGAAGAAACTTTATCTAAATCATTTGAAAAATTTTCTCTGATTTTACTGATTTTTTTCTTTAAATCTTCCATTATCATCCAAATCAATTATAATTAACTTAATTTCATCTTATCAAAGAGCTTAAAATTGACAATTAATTTGACAAAAAAGCCTTAAAAATATAATATTTCTAATATTTTGAAATCCAAAACGCCGGGGTAGCTCAGTGGTAGAGCATGTGCCTGAAGAGCACAGTGTCGGTGGTTCGATCCCGCCCCCCGGCACCATGCTTCGCATAAAGCTTCGCATGGCGAGCCAGTCAAAGGAATAAAGAAGCATGTCCTTCGTAGCTTTAGCGTAGTAGGACAGTCTTCGCCCGAATGGGCTTCGTCTGGCTCCGCCAGTAATGATTTTGTGATTTTTAATATAAATTCTTTAAAGAAGAGACAAATCTTTTGTTAATTCTTTTTTGAATGGCAAAACTATTATGTGAATTAATTTTAAAATTCATAATTTATCATAACTATCGTCAACGACAAGCGCCATTATGACATCTTCCTCTAACGTTCCAACAAAACTCGCGTGAGCAGCGTCTGTAAGTGCAATTTTCTCCATTGGCTTTACCCTGACAATTTTGGGCTTTTACTTCGCCAAGAAAACCTAAAATAATTAAAATTATTAATAAATTCTTCATAAAATCTCCTTTTTATTTAGAATAACTAATCTTAAGTCAAAAAAGCAATATTTTACCTATTCTATCTGAAAATATCTTTAAAAATATACTTATAAAACTATTATTTTCATATTACTATTATCTTACAGTTATCATGGACTAATAAAAAGAAGGAGAAAAAATAAAAAAATTATTAGTTTTTTTAATCAATATAATTTTCGTGTCATCTGTTTTTTTAAATGCACGCATTGAAAAACAATTTGATAGTTTAAATGCATGTTTACAGAATTGTGATAATTTCTGTGCTAGTAAAAGCTGCTTTAGTAGCGACAATGTCTGTTTCTGTAATAGTAGATGCCATGGTGATAATCTAGGAAGAACTTGTAATATTGGCATGAATTGCGTTACATGCTTTTGTGGTTCGATCTGTTTTGGGAAGAATTAATTTTGATTATAATTTCGATCTAACCTGTAAATTCTGAATCCACTCTTTTAAATCAATTTTTATATCTTCTTCAATCTTATTTTTCACTTGAATATATTTTTTTAAAACATCATGAGATCGGTTTTCCTTTGCTCCAGGATCAAGCCAAATTTCATTTTCTGAAACTTTTCCTTTTCTGAATTGATATAATTTTTCGAAAATCTTTGCGTCAAACTGCCGCCTATACTCAAAATCAAAGACTTTATAAATTTCCGCAAATGCTTGCCAATAATTTTGAGCTCTTACTAATTTACTTTTCTTTTTTAATAACTCTTTCGAGAATTCTACAGCATCAATAAATGCCAAATTAGACGAATAAATTTGAAAATTAAATAAAATTGTAAAAATTAATAAAAATTTTTTCATTAATTCACTCCTTTTTATTTACATGAATTTATTGCTGGAAAAATTTTTTTATGTAGATATTTTATAATGAGTAATTATAAAGGAAAGATAAAATGTTAGTAAAGCAATAAAAAAGGAATAGAAATGAGGCATGTTCCATATGATGATAAACATACCATTGCTTGGTTTAAATTAGCAGAATTTGTCTCAAGAGGTGAAAAAGAGAGAGCTTTAGGAATTTATAAACTTTTAGTTTTATCAATTGATGATCCTGCTTTTGCATTTAAATTAGAAGGAGATATTCTTTATTCCTTTAGAGATGAAGTTGCAATAGAAAAATATCTAAAAGCTGCCAACATTTATCAAAAAGAAGAAAGATTCACCGAAGCGGTTGCAGTTTACGAAAATCTAATAACTATTAATCCTGATTCCCAGGAATATCTTAAATCATTAATCGAACTTTATAAAAAATTAAATTGCATTCCAAAAGTTATCTTTAATTTAAAAAGACTTTTTTTATTAAAAATAAAAGCAAATGAAATTAGCAATTCATTAGAACTTTTACAAAATCTAGAAACTTTTTCTCAAGAAAATTTTGGCCATCTTTATGAACAAATGTCATTTGCATTATTGCAAAATAATCAGGAAAAACAAACAATTTTAAAATATTTACAAAAAACAGTCGATGATTATTTTTTAACAAATGATAAAAATTCATTACAAAAATTTCTTTCAAAATTAGAAAATACTGATCAGAAATTTTATAAAGAAATAATAAAAAATATTAAAGAATAAAGTAGTAAATGATTCTTAGAATAAATATCAAAGAACGTTATCTCTGGTTATTAATTCTATTTTTTTTAATTTTATCATTTTCAATAACTTCAAAAAAATTCTCTTCATCAAATCTTGATACTCAAACATTAAGAGAATCGGCAGAAAAAAATAAATCAATAAAATTAGTGATGTTTACTCCCAAAGATAATATTAAACAGGCGATTTGCGATTTAATTAAAAATGAACAAAAAAAAATAAGAGCAGCAATTTATTTTTTGACAGATAAGATAATTGCTCATGAACTTATTCAAGCCAAAAAAAGAAATGTTGACGTTGAAATCGTGACATGCGCATCAAACTTAGAGAATGAATATAATAAAATTTGGCTTTTGCATGAAAATGGGATTTCTGTTTATATTTTTGATTTGCCTAGAAAAATTTCCAAAAAAAATCGATACAGTAACAATAGATTAATGCACCACAAATTTATAACGTTTGAAAAGAATATTGATGGCAAAAATATCTTAATTAATGGTTCATTCAACTGTACTGTTTCTGCTCAAAAAAATAATCGTGAAAATATTGTAATTTTAGATGATAAAGAATTGTTTGATCAATTTAATGCTGAATATGAAGAAATTAAAAAAAGTTCAAGACCACTTTCTAATTATTTACACAAAAAGCCAATAATTGAAAAAGATGAACCTGAAGAATTAAGCCTGAAGTTATCTAAAAAATTCTGGAATATATTCTAATTTATCCCTTATAATCAAGATTTTAAAAAACTATTGAATTTGCTATTTGTAATTTGATATTATTATGATAGTTAGAATAGATAATTAAAAAATGAGAGAAAATCAATGAAATTTAAATTAATTTTAATAATTTTACTAATATTTATAGAACAAGAATTAAATTCACAAATTCCATCTGGAACTTATCAGCAGACTTGTGACAGTATTTGGGTTTCTAGAACTGGAATTCTACATGCTCGCTGTAAGACTGGTCGATATAATGGGCACGTGGCGATGCATCGAAGAACTCAATTACACAATTCTTGGGATTGTGCTGGTTTTATTGAAAATCAAAGTGGAGATTTAGTGTGCAATAAACCATAAAATGGAGAAAAATCATGAAATATAAATTAATTTTAATAATTTTATTGATATTTATAGGACAAGAATTAAATTCACAAGTTCCACCTGGATCTTATCAAAGATCGTGTCACTACTGGAGGATGCGCGGCGAAACTTTAGTAGCATGTTGTGCAAACGTCCCTCAAAATTGCGATTTTGGTAATGAAACTTCATTACCAAATGCAAGAAGTTGTAAAGGAGATATTGAAAATAGATTTGGGCAACTTAGATGTACAAAATGGTAAAATTTAAATCTTTCTTCTATCTTCTTTTTCTTTATGTCGAAGTGCTTGAATTATTTCATCAAGATCGCCTTCAATAATAAAATCTAATCTATTTATTGTAAGTTCTACTTGATGATCTGTTACGCGATTTTGCGGAAAATTATAAGTTCTAACCTTTTCAGCTCTCATTCCTTTACCAACAAGTTCTTTACGCTTTTGTTGCATTTCAGCTTCTTGTTTTTCTTTTTGATAAGCAACTAAACGTGATTTTAAAACTTTGAGAGCTTTTTCTTTATTTTTATGTTGCGATCTATCATCCTGACATGCAACCACAAAACCTGTTGGTAAATGCGTAATTCTAACTGCAGATTCAGTTTTATTAACATGTTGTCCGCCGGCGCCACCTGCTCTATAAACATCAATTCTTAAATCAGCCGGTGAAATTTCAATTATAGATTCGTCTTCAATTTCAGGAAAAACTGCAACTGTAACAGTTGAGGTGTGAACTCTTCCTGCTGTTTCTGTTAAAGGCACTCTTTGAACTCTATGAACACCTGATTCAAATTTTAAATGTCCGTATGCACCCTTGCCCTTAATTTGTATAATCAAATCCCTGAAACCTTTTAGATCCGTCTGGCTAAAATCAATTATGTAGGCATTCCAACCTTTTTTTAATGCATAATTGGAATACATTTTCAACAAATCACCTACAAATAATGCAGCCTCTTGCCCACCTGCTCCTGCCCTAATTTCTATAAATGCTGAAGATTGATCTAATTTATCAGGCGGAAATAATACATTTTCTAATTCTATTTCCAGAGCAAAAAGTTTTTTTTGTAAGGAATCAACTTCTTCTTGAAATAATTGCTTAAATTCATGATCTTCTGCTGCTGCTAACTGCTTTTTAGCTTCGGCTAACGAATTTTCTACGTCGACAACTTCTTTATAAACTTTTATTTTTTCAGAAATAGATGAAAGTTCTTTTTGTAAGTTATTTCTGTCGGCAATATTTAATTGTTCAAATGAAAGCCGCTGCACAAGATTATCATATTTTTGTTGCAGCTCATTAAGCTCTTGGGATCTCATTATTTATTTTTTTGCTTTTTTAGCTTTTGTAGCTTTTTCAGTTTTTTCAGCTTTGGTTGCTTTTTCTTCTTTTGCCGATGCTGCTTTCTCTGCAGCTTTTTTATATTTTTTCTCGAATTTTTCAATTCTTCCAGCTGTGTCTACAAATTTTTGAGTTCCGGTGAAAAAAGGATGACAACCTGAACACAAAGTTACTCTTAAATCTTTAGATGTTGATTTGGTTTTAAAAGCATTTCCACATGCGCATCTAACCGAGATATCATGTGATTCTGGATGGGTATTTTTTTTCATTTTTTATCCTAAATAATTATTTACTAATTTATATTAATTATCACTAAAAAAGGCTAATTTGTAAAGTATTTAGAAATTGACATCCGCCACAGCCAACCTTGCTCTTTTTCCATTCAAGGTAGCATTTTTCAGA
Source organism: Candidatus Babelota bacterium (assembly GCA_013287265.1). Classification (GTDB taxonomy): domain Bacteria; phylum Babelota; class Babeliae; order Babelales; family JABDEC01; genus JABDEC01. The sequence continues at coordinate 24,911 of JABDEC010000006.1, forward strand.
CAAGCAATTAATCCATTTGTTTCATTGGTAGGCAAAATGACAAAAGTTTTTCTACGTAAAACTTTGATTCTTTCAAGTGAATAATCTGTTAATTTGGTATTTTTTAATAAATAATTTTTAACATCATCCTGCGTAATGCCATCTTCTGAACCTAATGAAATCATTAATTCACTTTTTTCACTTATTTTAATCTCGCTTCTTGATAAATAATTCACAGGTGTTTTAGATTGTACAAAGTCAAATCTTTTTAAAAATTTATCCTGCAAAATATTAAGTAAAGCATTTCTAATTTCATCTTGAGATAAATTAGACACTGCAGAATTCAAATCAGCTATATATTTTTCATTTAATTCTTTTGAAACAATAGATTTCAGATATTCGCTGATTCTTGAGATTTGTACTTTTATAATATCATTAAAACTTGGAACATTAATTGAGTTAATTTGCGAATTAAATTTAGAATTTAATCTTTTTATTAATCTTAGTTCTGAATTATTAACAAAAGATATTGCAATTCCGCTTTTTCCGGCTCTACCTGTTCTGCCAATTCTGTGTACATAACTTTCTTGATCATTTGGCAAAACATAATTTATTACATGAGTAATATTGGGCACATCCAAACCACGAGCAGCAACATCTGTTGCGACTAAAATTGTGAATTTTTTTTCCTTAAACTGATTTATAACTCTTGTTCTTGCAAATTGTTCCATATCACCATGCAAACTATTTACTTTATAACCATTTGACGAAAGCTTTTCACAAATCTCTGCAGTTAATAATTTTGTGGGGCAAAATATAAAACCATAAAATTCAGGATCGCTATCAATAAATCTGCAAAGCGCATCCAATCTTGAATTCATTGGAACCATGCAATAATATTGTTTTGTATTTTCTGTACTTACATTTTTGGGATTAATACGCACAGTTTCTACATTTTTCATATGAAAATTTTTAATTTCATTAATTCCTGGCTTCACTGTGGCAGAAAACAACCAGATTTGTCTATTTTTTGGAGCAAAGCTTAAAATTTCATCAATTTCCTCTTTAAATCCCATATCCAACATTTTATCTGCTTCATCAAGTACTAAAATCTGCAAATCTTTTAGATTTAAAGTTTTTCGTCTTAAATGATCATTTAATCTTCCAGGAGTTCCCACAATTATATGTACACCATGTTTTAAATCATTCATTTGGCGCAATATTGAAACACCGCCATAAATTGAACAAATTTTAATGCCTGAAGCTTGTAAAATTGGTTTCAAACTATCTACAATTTGGGATGCTAATTCACGAGTAGGAGCGACAATTAAAGCCTGAACTTTATTAATTGTTGGGTCAATCTTGTGAATTAAAGGCAGTCCAAAAGCTAAAGTTTTTCCAGTACCAGTCTGAGCTTGTCCATGAAAATCGATATTCTTATTATTCAATAAAAGAGGAATAGCTTTTTCCTGAATTTCAGTAGGCTGGGTAAAACCCAACTTCTCCAACGCTTCCTGAATATGTTGTTTTAAATTAAAATTTTTGAATAAATTCATCTTCCTGCAATCAGTTAAAATATTAATAATTTGTATAGATAATAGGTTTTTCGGCTTACAATCTATATTCTTTTAGGATATACCAATATTTCTATTTGTCAAGAAGATAAAGACGATTTTCTTACCTGATCTATAGGTTTAGATTAATAGTAAACTAACTTAGCTTCCAGGCTGGTCTTGATCTTCAAATAAAGGTTTAAGGTAAAAACAGGTTTCTATATTCTCAAACAATGAATTAAATGTAGTTTTAGTAGATTTTATTAATTTTAACAAAAATTGATCGTGGCATATATAAAAATAAGCTAAGAATTTATTATTATTATTATTCTTACTAAATTTAAACTGCGTTCTTATTAAATCAAGACTTTGATTATACTCGTAAATTGCTTGCAAAAAAATGTCAGGCGCATTTTCCTGATAGAATTTGATGTTTTGTTGAATTCCACCATTTTTCAAGGCTTGATTAGCAACTTTGTAAATAAATTTTACTTTTCCATTATTTTCTTTTCTTTCCATTTCCATTGAAAAACAAAAATTTACCATTAAAACAGCAATTGATACTATTATTTTCTTCATGCAAGAATCATCTCCGCACCATTTAAAGAATCTTCATTATCTTTTTTTTCTTCCTTTTTTTCTCTAATTAAAGATTTCAAACCTATTTCCAATGAAGATAAACTTGATTTAAATGATTGAATTAAATCAATTATAATATGATGTTTATCTTTTAATTCCTTTTCTATAAATTTTAAATATTCAAAATGTACAATTTCATTTGCATATATAAAATATTGCGTTAATTGAAGCGCTTGAAGTTGCGAAAGCCTTTCTGGATATTCCCAATTTAACCCGAAAGGCTGTTTACCTTGCTCAATTATTTTTGCATAATTAACATGAAATTTTAAAAACAAATTCTTATCATTTTTAGGATAAATTAATAATGATCTGACAAATTCGCCATCATTATTGAGCGAAATTGATACTTCAAATTTAAATCTTTCTGTTTCTTCCATGCCATACAATATGCTTGAAATCGCAAATAATATTAAAAAAATTATTTTTTTCATGTCACTCCAATATTTAAATATAAAAACTTTAAGAAATTTACATAAAAATTCATATTTTGTCATCAAAAAAAATTTCTTAAACTTGACTATGGATCAATTATTTAAATTTAAGTAAAATAAAAATAATAGATCCAATCATCCTTTTAATTAAAAAGGAAAATCAATGAATCCATTAGAAGTTAAAAACTTATCAAAAACTTTTAAATCAAGAACTTTTCCTGTTTTTGGCAAATTGCAGGAATTTACCGCTGTTAATAATATCTCATTCACTTTGCACAAAGGGGAAATTCTTGGCTTTCTTGGCCCGAATGGTGCGGGAAAAACAACAACAATTCAAATGCTTCTTGGAGTATTGAATCCTACAGAAGGTCAAATTTCTTATTTTGGCAAAAGTTTTTCAAAACATAGATCAGAAATTTTAAAAAAAGTAACATTTGCAAGCAGCTACATAAAATTGCCAAGCAAACTTAAAGTTTGGGAAAATCTGGATGTTGCCGGAAGATTATATTCAGTTCCAGAACCGCAACGTTCAAAAAAAATTGAATCACTTCTAAAATTTTTTGATATCTGGCATTTAAAAGACAAATTAAATGGCGGATTATCCGCAGGTCAAATTACGCGTGTAATGATTATAAAAGCATTATTGCCAGACCCGGAAATTATTTTACTTGATGAACCAACAGCATCATTAGACCCGGACATTGCACAAGAAGTGCGTGAATTTATCGTAAAACAAAAAAAAGAATTCGGAATTTCAATTTTATTCACATCACACAATATGGATGAAGTTACTCAGGTTTGCGATCGAGTTCTTGTTTTAAAAGAAGGCAAAATAATTGCTGATGATACTCCCTTAGCTCTAGCAAAATCAATTTCAAAAGCTCACGTGCATCTTAAAATTTCAAGTGGCCTGGAAAACGCTATTAAATTTGTGCAAAAAGAATGTCTAACTTATAAACAGATTGGATTTGAATTTTCATTTGAAATTGATGAATCAGACATCGCCTCAGCATTAATTGCTTTAGCAAATTCCGGAGTTGTTTACACTTCAGTTTCTATTGACAAACCTTCTCTTGAAGATTATTTCCTAAGCGTTTCAAAAAAAAATAAATAGGAAAAATTATGAACTTTTTACCAATTTCTGCAATTTTTTTTAGACATTTAAGATTTATGCTTAATTATTTAAATAAATTATTATTTACCTTTTATTGGCCGTTTTTGGATGTCTTGCTTTGGGGATTTTTAGGAAAATATATGCAAGATCTGCAAGGCAGCAATAACAATTTAGAAGTAATTTTATTATTATCAATTTTACTTTGGGCATGTTTTGCTCGCCTTGGAATGGAAATATTTAATGCATTGATAGAAGAATTATGGACACAAAACGTCATAAATATTTTCGCTTCACCAATTACATTATTTGAATGGATTGCAGGAGTTTTATCTTTTATAATTTTATTATCAGTAATTTTGATTTCATTCCTTTTGTTAGCTATTAAATTATTTTATTCTGTGTCAATTTTGTATTTATTTAAAAATTTTATAATTTTTGCTCCATTTTTGTTTTTCTCCGGAATTGTAATTGGTTTTTTAATTTTATCGATTCTAATTTATTTTGGCATGCGAGCAGCTGAAATTGCTTATGTAATAATCTGGTCTTTTATGCCATTTTCAGGAGTATTTTATCCAGTTGAAAGCTTACCTGCTTGGGCTCAAAAAATTAGTTCTGTTTTACCTATGTCTTATATTTTTACTGGAATGAGAGCGTATGTATTGCAAAATGTAAATCCAATACCATATATAATTAAAAGCTCTATTTTGATTTTAATTTATGGAATTTTATTCTTATTCCTTTTCTTTTACATGTTTAATAAAAGTAAAAATAAAGGATTAAATAGGTTGACGGACTAATTTATTTTAAAGAATTAATCGCTTGTTGGGGTGTCAGGACCTGGATTTGCAGGTTTCTTAGAAACTTCTGAAAATTTTTCATATGATTTTTTTGCTAAATAAAATGATGTAAGCGCAACTAAAGAAAGTCCTAAACAGATTTTCTCTATATCTTTACCCAATGCCTTAGGGAAAACAGGACCCATAGGATTACGATTAGCAATCAATAAACTTACAGCTAATAATGGAGTTGTTGTCAGAACTCCGATAGTGCTAAATACTGTCGCACTAGTTCCATAAGCAATTTTTTTTAGATTTATTGCTTCTGATTGCATGGTAACTAAACTCAAAATGCAAAATAAAATCAATTTCTTTTTTAACATAAAAACCTTTCATTTCAAAAATATTATTCATTAAATATACATGAAATTATAAAATTGCATAGAAATATATTATTTAATTAATGTTTTTTGTATAATAGTAATTATTTTTTAATTTTATAAGTAAATATTTACAAAAATCACAGATACAATAGACTAGATCATTATATTCACAAATTAACTATCGAGAAAATTTATGTACGGCACACCATTATATCAATACAGATATTTAATTTATTTTTTAATTTTCATCGCAATTTTGGGTTTAACATTTCCATTTTATATTGTTAATCCGGGTTTTACTGCGCTTCATATGCGTCTTGGTAAAATTATAAAAGCTGAAACATCATCAGGCTTTTATTTTAAAGCGCCATTAATTGACAGTGTTATTTATATCAATAACAGAATCTGCAAATCTACAATAGAAACAACTGCACTTTCAAAAGATCTACAATTTGTCTCAATCGGTGTAGCAATTAACTACAAGATTAATGATGCAATTGAGTTGTATCAAAAAGTAGGAACAGATTTTGAAAGTGTAATTATTGACCCTTTTGCGCAAGAAAGTATTAAAGCTGTTGTAGCAAAATATACAGCAGAAGATTTAATTCAATATCGTCATGATGCAAAAGACAAAGTGTTCAATGAACTAAAAGCAAGACTTTTGCCATTGAATATAACTTTGATTGATTTTAATTTTGTACATTCCGATTTTTCTCCTGAATTTATTAAAGCGGTTGAAGAAAAACAGATTGCACTACAAAATGCAATCACTGCTAAAAATTTAACTGAAAAAGTTAAAGAAGAAACAATTCAGGCAAAAAATAGAGCAGAAGCCGAGGCGTATGCTTTAAAAATTAAAAAAGAATCTGTAACAACTCAATTAATTGAACTAAAAAAAGCTGAGGCTTTGATTAAAGCAATTGAAAAATGGGATGGCAAATTACCAAATGTTACGGGAAGCAATACGCCATTTTTAAATATGATTACAGAGAAATAACAAAATTATTTAAAATTTTATCCATTATAGATGATATATTAAAATTTGTATAAGTATTCAAATAAGGATTCAAATGAAAAAAATATTTGCTTTAATTTTTTTATTTTCAGCTAATCAAAATCGACCAGACGCTCAGAGCATGGCTCAAGATATAGATGTCTTCTTTAATTATGCAAAAGAACAATTGCCTAAAATAACTGATTATATTAGTTATATAGAAAAAGCAAAAAAAACATCTTCACATGATGAAGTGAAAATTAAACAGCTCAACGAAGTATTAAAAACATATAAAATTTGCTCGGCAATATCAGATGGAGACCTTAAAGCTTTGGAATCTTCTTCTTTGGAAGAATTGGAATTCAAAGATGGACAAATATGGGTGGCCGCTAAATATTTTCAAGAGAATATGAAAGGCTTACTAACCTCCAGAATTTTGGCCGGCGAAAATGCGCTTGCTTTTGTTATACTCCACTCAGCTATGGATAAAACTGAGGAAAACAAAGCTAAAACTATTTCTATGTTAAAAATACTCTTTAACAAAAAGCTCAATCCAAATATTAAAGCGGGCCATGTCTATTGGCTTAAAAATGACCTCAAAGACACAAAGTCTTTAGATTATGTTTCATCATTTTCATTATCAGAAGCAGCAATTAAATTTAGTTTTAAAGAAGTGCAAGACTTATTGCAAGACTATATAAAAAGCTTTCAAAAGAACTAATAATTTTTTACGATTCGATAATTTGGTCAATCATATCATTAAATTCTTGTTCAATATTTTTAACTAGATAGCCCTTTTCATCAAAAGCTTTCCAGTTACTATCCAATTTTTGGATCTCTCTGCATAAACTTGTTTTTCCAGCGCAACCTGTGCCTTGAAGAAATACAATTGTGGAAGACAATATTTCGGTGTTAAAAAAAATAAGAAAGCTGAACAAAAGTAATTTTTTCATAGAAACCCCTTTAGTTTTGCATAAATTTTTGATTCAGAATTATTGAAGCAATCTAAAGCTTTTCTAATTGCTAAAGAAACTTCTTCAATTGATATATCGCTTGTATCAACCACAAAATCATATTCATATTTAGGAACTAAAAAAACATTATTGTTTTTAATTACATCATTGATTTCTAAGCTTTTAATAAAATGTTCAAGTAATTTATTTCCTGTTGGAAAAGCAGTCTCAGTTAATGAATTATTGTTTAGAATTATATTTTCTAATCTATTTAGTGAAATACAATCTTTAAAAGTTAATTCGTCAGCCTCTAATTTTGCTTTGTAATAATTTGGATAAAAAAATAAAATTCTGTTAGCAAATCTCATTTCCTGAGAATCATTATACGAATTTCTTTTATTGATTCGCTCAATAATTTTTTCTAAAGAAGCATGAATAAAAACTGTAAATAAATTTTTTGGTTCTATTTTTTTTACTGATTTTATTTGTTTATCATCAAAGATTATTGTATCAACAATAATCTTTTTTCCTTTCAAAGCTAATTGATTAATATTTTCATAAAATTCATCATCAAATGAATCAATAAAAGTCCGCCATTCTTTAATTGTTTTTTTATCAGAAATATTTTTTAAAGACTTTCTAATATCTTCAAAAAATACTAATAAATTTGTGCAAACATAATTTTCAGGAATTAATTTAAGTGATTTTGCCTTAGAGACAAATGAACTTACTCTTTCTAAGTCATAACTAACAATTGAAAAATTTGGATATAAAATTTGCAATTGTTTTGCAATAGAAGATTTTCCTGCACTTGGTGATCCATTAAGAATTATGACCGAAGGTAAATTTGATGGATTTGAACAAATTTTAAAAAATATAAAGAGAATAAATATTAATTTTTTCATGGTAATTGCTTTACGAAAAATAAAATTTGCTTAATAATAATGTTTGTAAAACTATATAAATTTAAAAAAACATTTAAAAATATGAATAAACTAAAAGCATTTGCAATTTGTTTAATTAATTTAAGTTTAATACAAATTGATGCAAAAGAAAAAATTAAAAAGGCTGAATTAAAAACTGAAAAAACAAATCAAGCAAAATTAATAAAAACTCCTAAAAAAGGAATAGATTTACAAAAAGCTATGGATTATCCAATTCCGGAAATCATAAAACGGTATAAAAAAGATTATGGTGTTTCAGATGAAACAGCAAAAATGCATGAAAAAGAACTAAAGCGTTATCTAATTCTTGCAGCAGAAAATTATCCAAAAGGTGTAGATATGTTTAGTCCTCAAGTTGATGATTTGTGGCATACGTTTTTACTTTTTACAAAAGATTATAAAAAATATTGTGAAGAAGTATTAGGACAGTTTATACATCATGTTCCTAAAACACATGAAAATGAAGTTGATTAATTTCAAAGAGGGTCTTATGTTAAAAAAAATATTTTATGGCTTAATTTTAATGCTTAGCTTTAAAGCGGTCGCAAATGATAGCTTTAAAGAATTTTCACAAGATTATAAGTCTGTTTTTGGTGAAGAACCAGCACAAGTTTGGGATTGTAAGGCTGATTCATGTAATGCTACATGTAGTGGATTTGGTGATTCTAATACACCAACTTGCGGCAGTGCTGATCCTAAAACACCATCTTGCAGCACTAATACTTAGGTTGTATTAAGAGATTGAAATAGAAACGTAAATTAATAGAGAGGTTGCGCTATGTTAAAAAAAATATTTTATGGATTAGTTTTAACTCTAAGTTTAAATTCACTTGCCCAAGAAGAAGTTGAATCAACATTTGAGGAATTTTCTAAAGAATATAAAGATATTTTTGGTGAAGAACCCGCACAAATTTGGCAGGAAAATTGTAATAAGGCTGGCTGCATGAATGGAAATTGCGGTGGTGGCGGCAATAATTGCCTGGGAAATTGATAACACAAAATAAATCGAAAAAAATCAATTGACCCAAACACTGCGGCTTGCAGTTCTAATACTGCTTCTTGCGTACTAAATAGGATTTTTTTGACTTGAATATATAAAGGAGAGGAATTATTCCTCTCCTTCTCTTTGAATCATTTTAGAAATCAAAATTTGTGATGATATTGTAAATATGATCTTTAAATATTAATCTCATACTAAGATAAGTTTTGTGGGGAATAATAAATGAAAATTAAAAAAATCTTAATTATTTTGATTTCAATTTTCTTTAACTTAAAACCAATGGCAGTAGATGAAGAAGCATTATTAGAAGCTGTTAATGCCAACAATGTTAATTTTATAAGAGAATATCTTGATAACGGGGGAAATCCAAATTATATCATTAATGGTGATGAAGCTAATGGCCCTTTGTTGATATATGCGATGTTGGAAGCATCTGAAGAAATGGCAACATTATTAGTAGAAAGAGGCGCTAATGTTAATGTTTTACTAAATTTGAAAAAACACCATATATCACCCTTACTTCTTGCCCTTATCGATCTTGAATTTTCAGCTGCTTTTGTGGAACTTCTTTTAAGAAAAGGAGCAAATCTACAAGTAGGTTCAAAAGATAAAGGCTTAATAACTTCTGGCGGAACTGTAAATATATTCAATGTTTTGTGTCATCGCAAAATAACCAGAGAAAAATTGGAACTATTGATTCAATATTTATTTAAACTTTTTGGTTTTGAGAAAATTATTGAAGTAGCTTTACATCAAAAAAATGTCAAAGTAGAAGCAATTCAAGTACTGGTTGATAATGGAGCAAAGATTCCACAAAATATTATTGAAATTGCAAAAAAATTAAATGCAAATAAAAACATTCTTAATTTTTTTGAATACCAAATAAATGTTAAAAAAACTTTAGCAACGCATCTTTCTCCGCCTTTAACATATGATCTTATTTCTCTGGTTGATCAATATTGCCATGGCCGAGAAGAGCCAAATGAAGATATAAGAGAAAAGGAATTACAAGTACAATTAGAAAAAGCTGTAGTCCATGAAGATTTTGATTTTATTAGAAAATTTTTGGATAATGGCGGAAATATTAATTTTATATTGAAAAATAAAGAGTCAAAATCATCATTATTAGGTTGTGCGCTCTCTCTTGGCAAAGAAATTTTAGCAAATTTACTTATTCAAAGAAACGCTGGCCTTGAAGAAGTTGTAAAAGTAGGCAGATCAGTAGATGGAGCTTTAACAATTGCAATAATAAATTCAGCAATAAGTTTAAAATTGGTGAAATTAATTCTGGAAAAAGGAGCAAAAATTGAAAATGTTTCTATTTTAAAATCAAAAGAAACTTATAACTTGATTCATCTTCTAACCAAAAGAGACATAACAGAAGAAAAAAGAAATTTCCTTTTTGATTATCTATTAAAATTATATGGCACTGAAAACATATTAGAAATTGCTTTAAAAAATAAAGTTTCCGGTTATACAATTAAAAGATTTATAAAAATGGGCGCCAAAATTAGGCCTGATATTGTTGAAATAGCCAGAAAATTAAATGTAGATAAAAAAATTATTGCATATCTCGAGCAATTAATTCCATTTAATAATCAATTAGTTGCCGCTTACGGTTCAGATTTTCCTGGCGAAGCTATTACGACAATTCATGATTATTATGTTGAGCCAGAAAAACCAAAAAAAGAATGTTTAATTATGTAAATTTCTTTTATCCTCAAGAAATTGCTATATGAAAACAATATTAGCTATTGCGGCAATTGCATTTTACATTATATTTAATGGCTTCGTGAGTCATATAACAAATAGGCTTACAACAACACCAGCATTTATGCAGGACTCAGCGACCTTAAAAAATCAACGAGATCTTTTTGCAGTACATGATGCTCAAAAGATTTTTCTTAGGACAAATGATAATAAAAAAATTTCTGCTGTTTTGATAGAACGACCCCATGCTCAATCTTCCCTCATCATCTGCCATAGCTATCGGCGCAATAAAGAACATATAGCTCCTTTTATAAATCTTTTCCCAGATTACAACTTGCTTCTTTTAGACTTTAGAGGACATGGGGAAAGCGAAAAAACACCTATTTCGTTTGGTATTCATGAATATCATGATGTTTTAGCCGCTACTAAATTTATGAAAAATCGTTTCCCAGATCATTTATTGATTGGTTTGGGTATATCAATGGGAGGCGCTGCATTGTTACGAGCCGTGGTGGAAGGTGCTTCATTTGATAAAATAATTATCGATTCATCTTTTAATAACTTATTAGATACTCTGACAAGAGCATTACAATTACGCAAATTCCCAGAAATAATTCCTAATTTCACAATCCCTTTTATTCTTTCATCGTTTGAGCGCGCCGTTAATGGAGAGCTTGAATCAATGAATTTAGTAAAACATTTACCTAATATTAATATTTCAGCGCTCATTATGCATGATGAAAAAGATGAGGTTTGTCCTTTTGCATATGCACAAAATACATATGATCTTTTGGGAGGTGAAAAATATTTGTATACTTTTAATGGTACGCGCCACGCATATGCTTTTTGTGATAAACCTGAAGAATATGCACGAGCAGTTTCTACTTTTATTTCCAAAATTTAAGGATTACAATGTACAACATTAGTTTGGCACTTTTTTCAACGTTGCGTGATCTCATACTAATTATGCTGGCTTTTTATGCTGGGCAAAACATAAGATTTTCGTTACTGGAACATATCCGAATGATATAAGTTTTAATTTTGCTTTAGCTTTTGTTATTACTTTTTTTATATTGCGCTTTATAGCTTATTTATATTTACAGAAAAATAAGAAAATTAATTAATTCCAATTGTTTGGATTTATTTTATGAATCTTTTACAATATTTTCTGTTGCGACTGGGATTTTGATTACATTTGCACTTTTATTCAGAATTTTTAAATCTTCATTATTTAATAAATATTGAGTCATAATTCCATCACGCCATGTATAAATGCATAATAGATTATTTTTAAAAAAAATTTTGGCATTTTCATTTTTAATACAAGCAATTATAGGATCAAAATATTCTCGCTTGTCTTCCAGTATAGCTTTCATTTGAAGTCGATCTAATAATTTCTCATTTTGTTCACTACTAATTAAAGACCACTTTCTTTTAAAAGTATTATGCAATAAACCAAATTTATTTAATCTCAAAGGTTTTATTTTCTTAAGAAACATTGCTTTACAATTGGGTTGCATGAACAGCAATATGAGTAAAAAATATTTCACATTCATTGTCTAATCCTTAATAATTTATTTATTTAAACTAATTGATAACCATAAGTATGCCACCGCAGCAACACTTGCACTCATGGTAGTTTTAAAAGGTGTAAGTTATGCTGTTAATAATCCAACAAAAGAAATGATGTACATTCCAACAAGCAAAGATGTTAAATTTAAATCTAAAGGTTGGACAGACATGTTTGGCGGAAGACTTGGAAAATTATCAGGTGCTAGAGTTAGCAATGTTTTCAAACATAGCATTCCAGATTTGATGTTTTATGGAACATTATTCAGCTTTGGTCTGATTGGAGTTTGGATGATAGCTGCGATTTTTGTTGGCAGAAAAAATAAAGAACTTATTGATAAAAATCATATCATTGAATAAAAAGTATTTGTATTAATTTTGACCTTTTCTTTAGCTCGGTAATATATAAAATTATTATCGAGCTATTTTTTTAACAATATTTCTAAAACTTAATTTAATTCTTTTTCTTTAATATCAACTCTCGGACTTTGAACAAAAGTCAAATAATCCAAAGTTTCATTTTTTAATTGGCTGATTGATTCTAATCTTTTTACTAAATGCGGATGAGTAGAAAAAATTTCCGCAAATTTTGTTGCAAATCCCTCTTCACTTCTTGAAGATAAAAGCAATTCGTCGATGTTCACATTTTTGTATAATTTTTTTCCAACTGCAAGAATTAGGATTCCTTTATCTGATCCGTGGGGACACAAACTGAAACCGATATTATCACTTGTATGTTCACATGCTCTTGAATGCGCTTTTGCTAAAAATGGAATTAAAGAAGCAGGAAACAACAAAACATGCTTCCATAAACTTGTGTGTTTTCTTTTAATGTGACCAAGTTCATGTCCGATTACAAAAGAAAGCGCTTCAATTCCTTCCTGATAAGCTAATTCAAAAATATCAGAATATAAAATTACATAATCGCGCTTGGCAAATCTGGTTGCAAAAGCATTTAAAATGCCATTCCCATTGAATAAATAAATTTCAGGAACTTTTTTTAAATTCAGCTTTTCGGAATGATTTTTTAAGATTTCATAAACTTCAGGAAATTGTCTATTGTTCACTTTAACTGCATTTCCTTTTATCATTCCCATAAAATAAAGATGCATTAAAAAATTTATGGCCAATAAAATAACTGAAAGATATATGTAAGTAGTTATTTGTGCCTTAAATGAAAATTCGACACTCAAAAAATAAAATAAGGCTAAATAAGTTAAAACACTTACAGCTGACATTACGATAAAATAAAAATTTTCTTTTTTATGAATCTTAAATTGCATGTTAATTTTTTCCTTATTAGTTTTTATCTTACGATTCAATAATTTGATCGATCATATCATTAAATTCTTGTTCAACATTTTTAACAAGATTACCCTTTTTCGTCAAATTACAATTTTATACAAATTCATAATTATGAATTTGCAAATTTAGCAGTGTTTGATAATTTCAACATGTTTATAATTAAATATTTTACAAAAAAAAATGAAAAAAATATTTTTTATTTTCACTTATTTTTTAACAACTTCCCTTTTTCCCACAAATATATTACACAATAAGATCAAAAGCATATCTTCTCTTCAAGAAATGAATAAATATGATAATTTAGGATGCTTAACACCTGAAGATATTGAAAATCTTTTGCAACTTGATGAAAAATTAAAAAAAGATCCAAATAATATTAATTATTTATTAAACAAAGGTTTCATTCTGCATGATGGATGTGTTGATGATCAGGCAATTGAAATTTTTAAAAAAATTTTAAAAATTGAACCAAAAAATGAAAAAGCGCATATTTGGTTATTGGAAAGCATGTGGATGTGGGGTGATGCTGAAAAATTAAAAGAACTATCGCTGCAAGCTATTAAAATTTATCCTAAAAATGCCGTGTTTTATTTATATTTAACATATGCTCTTGAATTTTTTTGTTTACCTGAAACGGATGTTTGTCTAAATGAAATTATTACATATTTAAAAAAAGCTATTCAATTAGAACCCACTTGGCTTTCAACAAGAATTAGCTTAATTGATAATCTGATAAAATTAAAAAAATTTGATGAAGCAAAAAATGAAATAAATGAAGCATTTAAACAAATACAAGATAATTTTCCTGAACCAAAAGACGAAATGCAAAAACATTATGAAGAATTAATTACAGGAAGATTAGGTGCTGAAAGCTCAAGAAAAACATTGAATGAATTATTAGAAAAAATAAATAATTTGGAACCTTAATTACGATTCTATAATCTGATCAATCATATCATTAAATTCCTGTTCAATATTTTTAACAAGATTTCCTTTCTCATCAAAAGCTTTCCAAGCGCTTGGAATTTTTATTTCTGTTGAAACAGGAATCATTTGAAATGCCTGAGCAACTTGGCGCATTTGGCTAATTGCCGAAGTTGCACCTGATGGTCCACCGGAATATCCGACAAAACCAACTGGTTTATTGTTCCATTCTTTATACAAACTATCCATAGCATTTTTTAAAACTCCAGGATAACCGGAATTATATTCAGGAAGAACAATTACAAACGCATCCATTTCACGAATTTTTTCTGACCATTTTTTAATTGCAAGATCAGTAATTTTTTCTCTTGAAGCAGGTGGAGTCGCTTCATTGAAAAATGGCAAATTATAATCTTTTAAATCAATTATTTCTGTAACAATATCATCTCTTTTATTTGCAATTTCTTTAAGATTTTTTGCAATCTTATCAGATGATCTGCCTTCACGCGTACTTCCTAAAATAATTCCAATTATTGTAGGTTTTCTTTGTGGCATAATTGAACCTTCATTATCTTGTTTTGATGAACATCCGGAAAATGTAAAAAGAAGAGCAAATATTACTAATAAATTAATCATAGTTTTTTCCTAAAAAATTATAAATTCTAACTTAAATTTTATATTTAATTTTAAATGATGCAAAACTTATTCTTTGACCCAATTATTTTTTTCTCTGTCATACATATTTATTGACCCCGTTGCCAAATCAAAATACCATGCATGTACTGAAAGTTTTTTATTTTCAATGCCAGATTTTATCCACTCAAAGGTATACAAGTTATTTAAAGAATTTATTAATGCGTATTGTTCACACAAAGTTGTTTTTTCTTCAAATGATGAATCTTTATGTTCCTCAAAAACTTTGTTGTATGCTGCACGCGCAATTTCCAACCATTTAGCAATAAAGCTTTGATTTTTTTTACAAAATATTTTGTCAGAATTTTGTAAAAGAGCTTGAATACCACCACATTGCGTGTGCCCAAAAATAATAATATGTTCGACTTCTAAAAAACAAACACCAAATTCAAGCGCAGCACTTGTTCCATGATTTGAATTGTTTTCTTCTTTTTGAGGTATCAAATTTGCCATGTTTCTGATTACAAATAATTCACCCGGCTGGCAATTAAAAACTATAGCAGGATCAACACGAGAATCAGAACAAGAAACTACAAGAATTTTTGGTTTTTGACCGAACTGCACTAAATCATTAAATAAATTATTTTTTGCGCCTAAATATTTCTTTTTAAATTCTTTATTACCATCAATAAGTTTTTTAATTTCTGTAGACATAATCGTTAAATTTATTAAAAGATTATTTATTCCATCCGTTCGTCCTGAGCTTGTCGAAGGGTACGAACAAAATTTAAAATTTTACTGCCTCGAATGGTTCGACAGGCTCACCACGAGCGGAGATTTATATTTAAAACAAATATAACAAAATATTTTCATTTTTGACAATTTCCCGCCAAACATTATATTTAATAATAGAGAATTTTATTTTTTTTAAAAATACAGGAATTTATGAATAAAAAATTATTTGCAACATTATTCACCATTTTAAAGATATCTGCAGAAGCAACAAAAGAGCAAAATTTAGAACAACTTTTTGATCTCATGCATCCAGTAGAAGAAATGACAAAAGCTTATGAACCATTTCTTGCAAACATAACGGCTAAAGACGAAGAAACGAAAAATAAAATAAAAGAAAAATCATTAAAGAAATATTTTGAAAATCTTAAAAAAGAATTTACAAAAGCTTACGATAAAATTTTTGATGAATCGGAAGTTAAAGAATTATTGAAATTTTATAAATCTCCCGTAGGCAAAAAATTTGTAAAAAAATCTTTGGAAATATCTGCGGGAATGACAAAAGCATATACGAGTTTTATGCCAATAGTTAAAGAAGTTACTGATGAGTTTATGCCAAAAGAAGCAAAAATTGAAAACAAAGAAGAAAATAAAAATTCGAATGTAATTAAATTTCATGATTTAGTTAAAGAAAAAGATAGTGCCGAAGAAATTTTTGAAAAAGAAATAAAAAATAATGATCTTACAATTGTAAAATTCTCTACAGTTTGGTGCCCACCATGCAACACGTATGAACCTATTTTTAAAGAATTTGCAAATGAAAATTCAGAAATAACTTTTAATGACAAAAAATTAAAAATTAAATATTTATTAATTGATACTGACGAATGGCAATCAGTCGCTATTGCATCTAAAGTCACTTCAATCCCGGCAACACACTTTTTCAAAAACGGAAAATTAGTTGATAAAGTACTTGGAATTCAATCAAAAGAAGATTTAAAAAATAAAATTAAAGAAATTTTACAAAAATAAATATTATTAAAAATTCATTCAAAAAATGCTCGTAATTCTAATTACGGGCTTTTTTAATATTGAAATTCTATTCCAGCTCTTAAATCAAAACCTCCTACATTTAGTTTGGTGCAACATTGCTTTTGCGACGGAAATATATATCTAAGTGCACCAGTTAAGCCAAAACATCTGCACTTGGAATAATTAAAGCCAACTTCAATTTCACCAATACCGGCATTAAAATGTGCTTTTCCTAAATAACTTTTTTCTCTTAAAATTGCGACACCTGCTCCAAGTGAAGCATAAAGTTGCAATCCACAATCTAAATCTTTAATTCTTCGAATATAGAAAGTTATTGGTATTTCCTGCAAAGTTGTTTTTTGTCTTAAAAAAGCGGTTCTTCCATGTGTTCTTAAATAGCTTACCTTTGCACCAATTCCCCATGGTTGCCAGCGATAATAACACCCATCAATTGTTATTAAATTAGCAATTCCTTTTCCATAAACTTCTTTAAAAACGCAATCATCAATTTTAAAAAGATAGCCAGCTGTGATTGCACCGGAAAAACAAAAATCCTGCTCAGCTGTTTTACAAAATGCAGGAATTATTAAAAATAAAAAAACAAATTTTAATTTCTTCATTTTTATTTCTCTTATTTTTTATTACAAATTTTTAACCACATACTATCAAGAATATTAACTACACTCACGTTATTTGCTGAATAATCAGAAACGTACGCTCTAGAAGAATTTGATGTTAAAGTAATATTTGAAGGTGAAGCACCAACAATTATTACAGGACAAAGAACTTTATTTGTACATGTGTCAATAATATTTACTGTTCCAATACCCGGAGTTAAATTTGTAAAATTTGGTCCAAGATAGAGCGTGTTATAATTTGTTACATATGCAAATCTTCCATCGCAAGTAATTGCAATTCCTGATGGCTGAGTTCCGACTTTAATTGTAGCGCTTATTGTATTGCTTGATAAATCTACAACACTTACTGTTGTCCCGACTGGAAAAAAATTATTACTACCAAAATTTGTTACATAAGCAAATTTACCATTTGGAGTTATAGCAATTTGAAATGGTCCTGAAAATCCTGCAATAGTACCAACAACTGTATTACTGCTTGTTTTTATAATGCTTATAGTTCCTGTTCCGGGGTTTCCATCAACGTAATTGATCACATAAACAAAAGAACCATCCGGCGTTATTGCTAAACTGGCAGGTGCAAGACCTACAGTAATTGTACCAACAATTATATTGGTACTTAAATTCACAATGCTTACCGTTGTTCCATTTCCACTTCCTGCAATGGGACCACCATAATTATTAACGTAAGCAAATTTACCATCTGGAGTTATTACAAAACCAGAAGGACCATCAAAGCCAGTAATAGTTCCAATAACATTATTAGTTGAAGTATCGATAATTGTTACCGTTGAACCGTTACTATTTGTAACATACGCTCTTGTGCCTGAAGCATTTATCGTAATTGTGTATGGTTGATTAAAACTTGGATCTGATATTGTTTTGATAACTGAATTAGTTTGCAGATTTATTACACTTACTGAGTCACCACCCGGAATCCCATCATTATTATTATTTGCGACATAAAGAAAACAATTATTTGGCGTAATAGCACTTCCTGCAGGAGTGTCGCCAACAGGAATTGTTGTAATTACACGATTTGGAGTAAAAGGAGTTAATTTAGAATTTAACAAAAATATGAAAGTTAAAAACAATTTAAAGATTTTCATTATTACCTACTTTTTAATTATTAAATAATAACAATAAAATCTTTAATCTTTTTGAAAGTCAAATTTTAAAGAATTTCTTTTTTATAAAATTTTCTATAAAAATAAATCAAAAGATCGCAAAAAGTTGGTCCAAGAGCTACCACAATGGGAAATAAGTAAATATTAGATTTGTAAGAAAAGTCGGCTACAACCATTAATATCGTTAAGGATAAAATATAAATAATTTTTTCATCAATTGTCCCGGATTTAAATTTAAATATAACATTGTTATCAAAATACCGGAGACTAAAAAGAAGAAATATCCCAAAAATAGATGAGAAAATCATTAATAAAAAAAAGATAGGATTTAAAATTTCTGTATTCATAATTACCCCTATGTTTAAATGCGCCTACTACAATTTGAGTATATAATTATCCTTTTAATCGTCAAAATTAGTAAAATATCTATAATTTTAATATCTTTGACTTTAATTTATTCGATTCTTTAATTTGATTTTATAAAAAAAAGGAGAAATAATGTCGTATTTAAACATTGCAAGAGAAAATGGCAATGATGTACAAATTTATTTTAAAGATTGGGGAAATGGTCAACCCATAATTTTTAGTCATGGATGGCCATTAGATTCAGATGCGTGGGAAGATCAGATGATTTTTTTATCTTCTAAAGGATATCGCTGCATCGCTCATGACAGACGTGGACACGGCAGATCAAGCCAGCCTTGGTCAGGTAATGATATGGAGACTTATGCTGAAGATCTTGCAAAACTCATTCAACACTTGAATTTAAAAAATATAGTGCTTGTTGGACATTCAACGGGCGGTGGGGAGGTTGCAAGATACCTTGGCCGATATGGAACAAAAAATGTTTCAAAAATTGTTTTGATTGGATCAATAACTCCGCTAATGTTAAAAACAGAAAAAAATCCTGAAGGTACACCAAAAAAAGTTTTTGATGAAATGCGCGCAACTATACTTAAAGATAGAGCACAATATTTTAAAGATTTTTCAGCGCCTTTTTATGGAGCCAATAGAAAAGATTCTAATGCGTCTCAAGGTTTGAGAGATTCATTTTGGAAACAAGGAATGTTAGCGGGGCTTAATGCTGTGCATGATTGTATTAAAGCTTTTTCAGAAACTGATTTAACCGAAGATATTAAAAAAATTGATAAGCCAACTTTAATCTTGCATGGTGATGATGACCAAATTGTGCCAATTAAAGACTCAGCATTAATTTCTGCAAAAATTATAAAAGGCGCAAAATTAAAAATTTATAAAGGTGCGCCGCATGGATTGTGTTCAACTTTAAAAGATGAAGTAAATAAAGATTTGTTAGATTTTATAAAAAGTTAAATTATCCGTTTTCTTTTTTCTTTAAAGCACCCTTTATCAACTTCATTTCGCATATTTCGGATTTAATTGCGTTAAATAACGTTTTATTTTCATTTTCAATATTGCCATCAAACTTTTTTATATTCTTGATATCGTGAAGCCCGATTAATTTAATTTTTGGGCGCCAAATAAATTTGGTCACCTTTACAATCCTCACGAAAAATAGAATGCCAAAAAAAGTAAATAAATAATTAAGAATAACGTCCATGATTCCCCTATACAATCTATTGTTTTATCTAAATTATATATTTGAAAATTTTTGTCAACTATAAAATAGAATTTATTTATTTAATGATTTTTATCTATGACTTTGATCTCTGATATATTCTCTATTGACTCGATTCATGTTAACGATTGTACCAATTCCTTGAAATTTTCTTTTTAAGAAACAATCAATTTCTAGGACAGTATATAAACTATTCAAATAAAAAGTTATCAAATGGAATTTTTTTCCTCCATTCCACACTTCTTCTTCAGGCATCGGATTGCCAATGTGAAGAACATGATTTTTAGAAGTGAGCTCTAAAACAGTATCTCTTAATGCCTCGTTATCAAAAAATAATTTGACTTTATTAAACATTGAAAAAGCATTATTGCATAAAAAAATTAAAGAAAATAATAAAAATTTATTTTTCATAATTAGCTCCATTTAAAAAATAAGTAGGATATTAATTATTATATATTCTTAATTCTATTTGTCAAAGAGATAACACCCTGATTTTAAGGAACATTCTTTAATCTTTTGTGTAAAGATTCTATAATTGAAAATTGTAAATTTTCAGGTATTTTTACATCAAAAAGGTTATAAATGAAGAAAAAAATTTTATTATTTATCATATTTTTGAATTTAACCCATTTAACATCAAATCCTGATTGCAAAAATCGAAATTGGTGGGCTCAAGCTGAACTTCTTTATTGGTCATCAAAAAAAAATAACAACTACATACCTTTTGCAACATCTGCAAAAAGGGTGGATACGAAAGCAAAAACTACCCGTCTACGCCAGAAGAAGGCTTCTTCGGGCACAGAAGTGAAAATAAAGCTCAAAACAAAAGAGGGAAATAAAAAAGGCTCGTATTTAATTTACGAGCCTGAATATTTTACGAAACAGCAAAAAATGTTAGAGAAACATAATTTGTGTTGTATAATCAATTAATTCTTTTGCATCTAATTCGCTTTTTATTTTACTAAAAATTAGTTCTGCCATTTGTTTATAATATTGCAATTTTTCATCAGCACTTAAAAAACATAACAATGACAACATAAATGTTCTGGCTTCAACACTTGTTTTATCTTTTATTGAATCTTTATATGCTTTTAATTTATTTGAAATTTCCGGAGTTAATCCTTCTTTATTAACTTCTTTCTGAAGTGCATACATAAAAATCATATAATTTAAAATTTCTTTTTTATCACTTAATTTAAATTTACTAAATTTTTCTCCACTTATCGATTTCTTATTTCTTTCACAATGTTCCCGTTGCATTCTTTCTACAACATCCGTTGCATTAGCATTAAAATTAATAATTGTTAATATAAAAATTAGCGAACTTATAAATATTTTTTTCATAACATTCCTTTTTTAAAAAGTACTTCTAAATAAACATTATTTAGTATTTCTATTCTAACTGTAACAAACTGGGGGGGGGGATTTCAAGGGTTTTAAGAAAATTGCATTTTGAACCTGAAAATAGCTTATTTTTTAGAAATTCTTAGAATATAAAAAAGACATTTTTTTAAAGAATAACACTATGATCGATACAATTGTTAATTCAGCAAGTGATAATTCATTTTATTTTATAATAGACGTTTGAAAATTAATCCTTTAAGAATTTTTATGCAATGGCTGTGCCAGGCGAAGCTGCAAAAACAGCAAAGACTGGCGGACCCTAATAAACGCATTCCGTAACCATGAAATTGAGTTTACCATAACTCTAAACCACATTCAAACGGTGATTTCAGAGTTGAAGATTGAAATGAAAAATAATTAATTTTTTATAATGTAAAATCGCCGTAATTAAAATATCTGTTGTATAAGGATTTTATGCCTTTAACAATTTTATCGTTCATTTCTGCATTAGCTTTAGATTTGTTAATTTCGGCTTTAGCTCTTAAATAAAACGCTAAAGATATAATTGATGTTACAATCCAAGGATATGATTTTCTTAGAGTTCGATTATTGAGAATTTGATCCATTTTCCATTTTGGTTGTTCACCTTTAAGAAGCAATTCTTTATTCTTAACGAAAAAATTCAAATATTTAGAATTTTCAAAATAATCTAAATGGATAATTTCATAATCATTATTATTATAAAATCTGAATAAATAATATTGATAATTATATTCAAAAAATAAATTAAATTTACTAGTAAATATTAATCTGGATTTGTTTTGGTCAATTTTTAATTTGGGCCAATATGAGATATCATCATTAATAAATAAAATAACGTTATTGAATGTAAAATAACACGTTTTAAGATCATTTTGATTTTGACCAAATATTTCTGCTAAAACAGAAGTATCAATATCATAAGTTTGATCTTGATTTTTTAAATAAATATTATCAAATAAAAATATCTTTTTAGAATTAAGTTGTGCAGTTTTTTCAAATTTTTCAATTAATTCTAAAGCGAAAATTGTTGGTATTAATTGATTTTCTGATGGAGTGAGATCATTATCTAAAGTTACTTCTTGAATATAATGACAGGAATTACCCCGCATGCCAGAGATTAAACTTTGATTTTTATTTAAATATAAATTTAATAAAACTTTTGGCGATTCTAATAAATAATTAGAAGGCTTATCTTTCGCGCTTAATAAATCAGCGCTGGTAGTTTTGTCATTAATTACGAAAAGATAGTTTTCAACACCGAGATAAGTAAGCTCAGTTGTATTTGCCAATCTTACTGCTACTAAATTATTTATATTATAATTATTGTTGATGGTAACATTTAATGCCAAATCTTTAAATGTCTGAGGTTCATTATTTTTAATTTTCTCTAATGCTTCAAAAATTGTTGAATAATCAGTAACAATATAATTCACATCATCCAACCCTTCAGCGAAAATTGGAAATGAAAATTTCTGATTTTTAAATATTGAATCAGCCATTTTTCCGCCGGCAAAACACGATGTATAATAAAATGTATGTGTTTTTATATTGTTTTCTAGTAAATTTAATAAATCTTTAAATGCTTCTTCTGTAATACCAACAGTCTGATAAATAGTTGAACCATGCCCCGAAAAATAGATATTCCATTCAATATCATTTGTTTCTGATTTTGTTTTAAATAATTCTTTTAATAGAGCAATAAACCTATTGGATTTTATCTGTAATCCGTAAGGAAAGATTTCATAGTACTTTTTAATAACTTCTTTTTTTGCCTTTGCTAATTTAGATTTATTCACAGAAAAATCGGGTTTTATTGATTGAAATTTAGTCAAATTAAAACCTAGATTGCCTTTTATTTGTTGGGCATATTCATCAGGAATTAATAATAAAAAATCATCATTCTTATAAAGATTCCAACCTAACATTAATTGTTCATGATCAACGTTAACGCTAAAAAAAACTGGATCAAATGTGATATTTTTTAAATTTTCCCATACAGTCAAATCTGTTAAGATTGGAGCTTTTTTAGATTTAAGCAAATAAAACAATTCCTGAGTTACTGCATCATAACCAGAATTTTCTTGCATTGGCAAATCAAGAACGATTGCCAAATTTCTTTGGGAACTAAATTCCACTTCTGAATAAGACGAAAAAGTTGAAAGAATAATACAGATTGAAATAAATAGCCTGATAAGCATTTAAAACTCCATTTATATATATCTTTTAATGATACATAAAGCGTTAAAATTGTCTATATACGAAGACTAGGATTATTTTTTGAAGATTTTAATAATTTCTTGCAATTAAAAATAAATTACATATATTAACCTCTGAATTATTCAATTTTTCAAAAAGGATTACAAATGAAACGAATAAAATTAATCAGGCTCATGCGCTTGAATTGCCCGAATGGGTATTCGTTTATTTGTGGTATCAAACCTCATATCAACGAATCAGAATTACTCACGCAGTAAATTCTGAAATTCAAGCAAAATCAAATTTAATAGTTAATTTTTAATATTTCCTGTCCGCCATAGCTCATTGCAAAGTATATTTTGCTTGCCGTGTAGTTGCGACGGCTGGATGCCAAATAAATTGGCAAATCAATATGATCTTCGAAAAGAGGATAGATAAAGTTGAAAAGAAATCGTGTTTTAATAAATCAAGTGAAAGTTAATTTGTCTTTTGATGATAAAAGAAAGTTAGCAGCTTTTTTTGTAATATTTGCACAAATAGAAAAAAGAGTTGATGCAAAAAAGAAAGTAAAAATAAAACTCAAAACAAAAGAGGGAAATAAAAAAGGCTCGTATTTAATTTACGAGCCTAATCATTTTATTATTGAACTTTTACGTAGCAAGTGCATGTTCCATTACAAACACAATTTTCAATATCTAATGAATAAATATTTTTTGATATTATTATGTCTTGAGGATTTTGAAAATATTCACAGATTTCATTTGATTGATCTGGATTTGGAGCCTTATCTAATGGTTGAAGAATCATACGGTTTTTATTTAAAGGAATTCTAAATTTCAAACTATTTTTTGAATTGATAGTTTTGTAGATTTCTTCTCTGTCATTAATATCTGTTGATACAAAAACCACTTCTTGAGATACTGGCAAATTATTAATGATTGACATTTCTCTTTCAGATTGAGACTGAATTAAATTTATTGATAAAAGTGATAAAACTAATAATAACTTCTTCATAAAATTTCCTTTAAATTACTTTACAATATTTGAAAGCTAATTCATCATTTTTAGCGCATATTCCTTGTTTATAGAAAAAATCTGAAGATGCATAGCCGCATTTTTCGCCAACTTCTTTGTTTTCGCAAGCTCCAATAATTTGTTCAAAGTCTGCAAAAGTTATTGATATTCCGTAACCACGTTTCAAGTTCCATTCCATAACTTTTCTCATAAAATCCAAATCATTTGCAGGTAGATAAATTGGCAGATTAGCTTGATCTCCTTTTTTTAAATGTATAATAAATGCACCCGAATCATTTTTATAAACAAATGCAAATTCTGATAAACCTTCT